>JBAYKV010000073.1:0-13150 GCA_041664405.1 Syntrophales bacterium | reverse complement strand
GGCCTTAAAGGCGGCCAGCATCCGGATCATCGCCCCGATCCCCGGCAAGGCCGTGATCGGCATTGAAATTCCCAACCTCGAGCGGGAAGCGGTCCATCTCCGGGACGTCCTCGATTCGGACAACTTCAGCGAATCCAGGATCAAACTCCCCATCGCCCTGGGTGTCGACATCATGGGTTCCCCGGTCATCAACGACCTCACCCGCATGCCCCATCTCCTCATCGCCGGCACCACGGGATCGGGAAAGAGCGTCTCTCTAAACGCCATGATCTGCAGCATTCTTTTTAAGGCTTCTCCCGAGGAAGTCAAATTTCTGATGATCGATCCCAAGAGAATCGAACTCTCGGCGTATGAGGGCATTCCCCATCTTCTTCACCCCGTCGTCGTCGATCCGAAAAAGGCCGCCCATGTCCTTAAATGGGCGGTGGAAGAAATGGAGAGGCGTTACGCCGTCATCAGTGATATGGGCGGAAAAAGTATCGATGCCTACAACAAGCAGGCGGAAAAGGGGAAAATCCCCCGCCTGCCTTATATCGTTATTGTCATTGACGAGCTTGCCGACCTCATGCTGGTTGCGCCCAGAAATGTCGAGGAATCATTGGCCCGGATTGCCCAGATGGCAAGGGCGGCAGGTATCCATCTGATTATCGCCACCCAGCGCCCTTCCGTCGATGTCATCACCGGCGTCATCAAGGCCAATTTCCCCACCCGCATCTCTTTTCAGGTCTCATCAAAGGTCGACTCACGGACCATCCTCGATCAACTCGGCGCCGAGGCCCTTTTGGGAGCTGGAGACATGCTGTTCATTCCCCCCGGAACATCAAAGTTGACGCGTATTCACGGCGCTTTCGTGGCAGACCGGGAAATAAAAAGAGTCGTGGAATTTCTGGAACAACAGGCCAAGCCGGATTATGATAACTCGATCACGGAATTTGAAACCTCCCTGGAGAGTCCCGATCGGGAAGCAGATGCATACGATGAAAAGTACGACGAGGCCGTGGAACTGGTCACCGACCTGAAGCAGGCTTCCATATCTCTTGTGCAGCGCTACATGAAGATCGGATACAACCGGGCGGCAAGGATTATCGAGCGGATGGAGGCGGATGGAGTCGTAGGTCCCTCCGACGGCGTCAAACCCCGCAAGGTCCTGGCGAGGAAGCTTCCCCCCGAATGAGAAGTCAGACAACCATTATAAATACCCATCTATGAAAAAGAAAAAATTCCATATCCTCAGCCTTGGCTGCCCCAAGAATCTTGTGGACTCCGAAGTCATGGCGGCCCTCCTGACCTCCCGAGGCTACCGCATCACCAAGTCCCCCCAGGATGCCCATATCCTGATCATAAACACCTGCGCCTTTATTCTTCCGGCCAAGGAGGAGGCAATTGAGGCCATCCTCCTCATGGCCCAATACAAGCGCACGGGGGCCTGTACATATCTCGTCGCTACGGGTTGTCTTCCCCAACGGTACGGTCTTGAGCTTGCGCCGACCCTCCCGGAAGTTGATCTTTTCCTCGGCACGGCGGAAGTTCCCGATATCGCCGATCATCTTGCCCGATTGGAATCAGGGGCAAGTAGCGGCCTAAAGGTGAAAATCGGCAAGCCGACTTTCCTGATGCAGGCCGGACATCCCCGCCTGCTCATGACCCCTGCCTACAGCGCCTATCTCAAGATCGCCGAAGGATGCGGCAATCGCTGCGCCTACTGCATCATTCCCGACATCCGGGGCCGGGCCAGGAGCAGACCTCCTGCGGACATTCTTATCGAAGCCCGGGCTCTTGCCGGACAGGGAGTCAAGGAACTCATCATCATCGCCCAGGATACGACGGCCTACGGCCTTGATCTGCGGGGCCGGCCCTCCCTGACCCTCCTCCTGAAGGAACTTGCCGCTGTGGACGGCATCGCCTGGGTCCGCTTGCTCTATGCCTATCCCACCAAGATTACCCCGGAGCTGATCCGATGTCTGGACGGGGAGAAGAATATCTGTTCCTACCTGGACATGCCGATCCAGCACAGCGACGACGACATTCTTAAGGCCATGCATCGCCATGGCGACAGTCAGGACCTGCGGGAGGTCATCCGGATGGTCCGTGATGCAGGGCCGGGGATAGCGATCCGTACCTCCCTCATCGTCGGCTTTCCCGGCGAGACCGGGAAAAAGTTTGACCGCCTCATGGATTTTATCAGGGAGATACGCTTTGATCATCTGGGGGTATTTACCTACTCCCGGGAAAAGGGTACAGCGGCGGCAACCCTGTCCGCCCGCATTTCCGAGGCGGAGAAGAATCGGCGCCGGGACGCCCTCATGGAGGAACAGGCCACCATTTCCTTTGCGATCCTGCAACAAAAAGTCGGCTCTCTTGACGAGGTCCTCATAGAAGGCAAGAGCGACTTGCCCGATTATCCCTTTATCGGACGGAACTCCCGCCAGGCCCCGGAAATCGACGGCGTGACCTACGTCCGGGGAAAACGCCTCAAGCCCGGTCAGATCATCCCTGTCCGCATCCGGGCGGCCAATGAGTACGATCTTTTTGCCGAAACGATTGACATTCCCTGATGGTTGCCATATACGGCGCCAAGATTAAACTTGAGGACCTATGAATATTCAAGACGTTTTTAACAGGTATCAGGCGGACCTCCAGAAGGTGGAAGGCTATATGGCCGCTGCCCTTCGTTCCGACGTCAGCCTGATCCCCCAGGTCAGCCAGCATCTCATCGGCGGCGGCGGAAAGCGATTCCGTCCGCTCCTCCTCATGGCCTCCGCTTCCCTCTGCGGGTATGAGGGAGATAGGCGTCATCCCCTGGCCGCCGTGGTCGAATTCATTCACACCGCAACCCTGCTCCACGACGATGTGATCGACAACGCCGACATGCGACGGGGCAGAAAAGCGGCCAATCACGTCTGGGGAAACGCCGCCAGCGTTCTGGTCGGCGATTTCCTCTATTCCGAAGCCTTCCAGCTCATGGCCAAATATGGGAACCTGGAGATCATCAAGGTCCTCGCCAGGGCAACCAACCTCATGGCTGAAGGCGAGGTGTTTCAGCTCGTCAAGCGCGGTGATCCTGAGATCTCGGAAAAGGAGTACCTGTCAATTATTGAAAAGAAGACCTCCCATCTGATTTCCGCGGCCTGTACCGTAGGCGCTTTACTGGCCGACGCCCCGGAAGAAAAAGTCGCCGCCCTGGGCCGGTTCGGCCTCAATCTGGGCTTTGCCTTTCAGATTGTCGATGATGCCCTGGACTACACAGCCAAGGAGGAGGAATTCGGGAAGGTCATCGGGAAGGATCTTGATGAAGGCAAGATGACCCTCCCCCTGATCAGAACCCTCAGCCGCTGCCCGGAGGAAGAAAGAAAGCACATCAGAACCGTCATTGCCGACCCGTCCCGGAATGAAAATGCCCTCCTTGCCGTCCTTGAACTTATTCGCCAGTATGACGGCATTGATTATGCCATGAACATGGCCCGCAACTACATTGATGGTGGGAAAAGGGAACTGGCAATCTTCCCTGATCAGGCGCCCCTTCAGGACCTTCTAACCTTAGCGGATTACGTCACGGGCAGAAGGATATAAGGTTCAACCGGTTGATGCGTACTTTGAATATGGGTGTGATTAGTTGTTGACCACTCACTTTCATCTACGAAGCGAGAGGCTGGGTTGTCGGTTCGGAACAATGATAACGAAGTTGTACTCAGTTTTTGTCTTGACCCTTGCCCTTGCCCTTGCCTTTGCCTTTTCCAGAGCCTTTCCCAGCACCCATTCCCATGTCATCACCATACAGATCCTGGCCTCTTTTCAAGGCGTGGAACTCGGCCGACCCAGGTTTGATACCCAGGCTCTTTGCAAGTGCGCCCCAACCTTTATTCTTCCCCCCTTTATATTTTGTGACGACGTATTCCGGTGGATGGTTCGACATCTCACCTAAACGCAAACACATATATACATCCGATGGCTTTGAAACATTACTGATAACGGCATCAATCCTGGCGTCCCCAACTTTAAAACGCGCGGACAGTCTGGCCTTGAATCCCGATGGATCAGCTTGGGCCTGTACGTTGAAATCGGGTATCCAATCAAAATCTCCGGCCACCGCCAGCGATGAAATGAGCAGCACTATCGCTGAAATACCAATCACGATTTTAGTAAATTTCATAATCTCCTCCTCATAATGTTCTTCTGAACGATGTATCTGATCTTTATTTATTAACGGTCGCCATAAACCTCAAACTCGTAAAGCCAGCCATGCTCAATATCGCAGTTGTTGAAGGCAAAACGCACCTTCGTAGCACTGATCTGGCTAAAAACTATTTCCATGGGGGTTGACCAGGAATCCCACCAGTCTTTGGGTTGCGCAGTCTTATACTTAAGATAGTCTTTGCACTTGCCTGAGGAGAATGCATCCATCCACATCTGTCCGTTCCAGTATTGAACTTTGCAAGCATTCGGCACATTCTCCCGTCCGTGGTGCCAAAGTACCACCCGATTAAAATTCTTTGTCGCACCGAAATCTATTGTCGCCTGCCGCCATCCGCAGGCCTGCCCAGCCCAACTCTTTTGCCCGCCTGTAAAGGCAAGGCCACGAGCCCATTCACTTTGGTATGACCGAATGCCGTCTGCTATTTGCCATTGGCGACTGCCGCCACCCCACCCGGGATCAGACTCCAGTGGGGATGGGAACCCGGACATGGCTGCGTTTTGGGCTATATTATCGGGATCGCTGGTCACAGAATTGGTTAAGATATGTGCAAATCCACCTGGTGCTTTGTCCGTTTTTCTCTCCTCTCCTCCCGTAGACGATGATTCATTATATTCTTTCCCGGCTTTTTGGGGATTGAAATAAAAATCTCCGGACAATGAAGATAACTCCCAAGGTATCTGCTTCCCTCCAGATTCCGCATCCAATGTTTGGCGAACCTTCTTGAATACTCCTTCTATGGGTAAGCCTGGCTGTTTCATATATTGGAGAAGAGACTTCGTATAAGGGCTGTTCCGACCTTCACCATCACTTGCTAAATCCCCCGGTGATGTCGCGTAAGAAATAAACGAGCCTTTAGGCACATGACCAATAATGGCCAGTCCTCTACTTTCGCTGCGGAAACTCCTGGCAAAGGGATTATTACGACAAGCATCAAGGATTACGATATTCAAACCATTGTTTGCATATGCCATTTCCGAAAGAACCCGACCAGCGTCA
This sequence comes from Syntrophales bacterium, assembly GCA_041664405.1. Lineage (GTDB taxonomy): Bacteria > Desulfobacterota > Syntrophia > Syntrophales > UBA8958 > UBA8958. The sequence continues at coordinate 7,959 of JBAYKV010000073.1, read as the reverse complement.
ATCGCCTCGTAGCGAACATCTTCTTCTTTTTCAATATTGGCTCCTACAGGGATGAGGTAGTTGACGCCGCTCACTTGAATACCGTGCCCAGCAAAATAAAAAAGGCCGACCTCACTTTTGGATAGCTTCCTACCAAACTCACGAATGGATGAATCCATATCTCTTAGTTGTACATTGGTCTTGAGAACGACATTGAAACCCAAACGTTTCAGCGTTGAAGCTATATCTGTGGCGTCATTGACGGGATTTTTCAGGGAACCATTGCTATATGAGCCATTACCGATAACTAGGGCTGTACGCTGTTCCATGGCTATCAGCAATGAAGATGTATCGATAAAGGAAAGTATAGTCAGGATGATGACGATTCTTAAAGGCATGGTTTGCATAGAAATACCCCTCTATTCAACGACTCGGCATTTCTTATACTCCATCACCCATCAAATGACAATTTTATGTTGCTGCTTTCCGGTTGAACAGTAGTATGGAAGGGAAAACGCAGGCATGCTCGCTTTATAGGAATCTATACGTAGTTTTCGAAAGTATACAAGAACTGGATGAGCCGGATACCGGATATAAACTGATCCCTCAAAGACCCTGGATACTTACATCACCCAAAGGCGTCTGATTTCTCCAGAAGGTTACCTTATAATCCCCCTGTTTTTTTAATGAAATAACCCCCGCCCGAGCGACTTCGGAGCTGGTCCCTTTTCCCTTAAGGATAGCGGTGATGTTATTGTTTTTGGATACATTCGTTTTGATATCGATAAGTTTCAGCGCCTGACCGGGGCGGCAGGTGATCTTTTCGCCGGGATAGAGACACCTCTTCTCCCCATCACCGATCTGAAAGACGACATATTCCAGAACCGGGTCGCGAAGATCCACAAACATCTGCCCAAGGACCTGATCCTTTCTTTCGGCCACAATCTGGTAACGCTGCCCGTTGGCGGCAATGGAGAATCGCTTGATCAGGTCCCGATCAGTCCGGATAATGTATCCCCGGTCCTCACCCTTATTATGCTTCGTGTCACCGATGAATCCCTTGAAATTCATGGCAATATCGGCGCTCGCGCCGGTAGTGGCCCCTACATCGACCAATTCGATGGTATCCCCCCGGATGATGTCGAGATGGGCGCCGTTGGGAAGTAATTTCTCCTCCCCGTTGACCTTGATGCGAAAAAAGGAAATCCGGGGCTTGTCTGCCGCCGCTTGTCTCCCCGGCGAATCGCTTGCTTCGATCCGGATCGGCACGCGCCCGCAGACATAATTGTCCTTCCGGACCGTTATCTGAGTCGCCCGTCCGATCACCACCGGGTTCTGAAGATCGTTGATCTTTCCATAACCCTCGATATCGGCGCTCAGACCTCGTTGGTAATTCGCCTCGATGTGGTCTATCTTGATGACGTCGCCGGAACGTACGGTCAACTGGTCATTGTTGGACAGGACAACGGGAAGCTGGTTGTTGACCTTGACCACGAGGTATTTCATGGCGGGCATGGGCAGATTAAGGCCCGGGACTTCGGGCTTTATATCAAAAATGTTCATAAAGGCATTCACCCCGAGATTGTGGTGGTAAATCCTTGTCTCCAGGGGCAGGGATTTGCTCGTTTCAATCCCGAAAGCGGGGATGCCGCAGGTAAAAAGGGCATAGTAAGTCGCCGATCGCCGCTGTTCAGGATGGCGGGTTTCCTGGGTGGCGGTGCGGTGATTGTTGAAGTGGAAATGGTGTTCCGGGTTCGCTATATGGGTGTTTATCTCCCGGATGGCCCGTTTCGCCATGCCCTCCAAACTGACCACATCCCCGGTCTTGGCATGCCGGTACTGATCCGTATCGGCAATGATCGACTGTCCAAACCGCCCGGGGTTCCGCATGAAACTCCGCCATTTTCCCGAATAGAAACCGGATCCGTCATGGAGGTTGAGGAGGCAATCGCTCTGGGCGATGAGCTTTTTCAGAATACCGACAATCTGATCTTCGTAACTCGTAGTTTTTGACTCGGCAAACTTCCTGTTCATGTCGCCGTTGACCTGACGCCGGTTCAGGATAATGGAGTACCAGTTCGCCCGGGGAACAACGATGAGGTTACCCTGCTTCAGGTTCATGTCGGCATAAAGATCGGCGGACAGGAATCCCCCCGGTTCATCCCCCTGGATGCCGCCAATGATCATGATGGTTTTCCCGGGGGCTTTCCCCTGCACCCGGTACACGGTCAATTCATGATCGGTTCCGGCAAAATGTCTCTCCACCGAACTCTTGCCCCACGAGGCAGGGGGGGTAAAAAACAGCAAGAGAAAAGCAAGGAAAAGGTAACAGGGGGTTTTAGTGGCCCATACTCTCACGGATTATCTTCCATTCCCCATCGATTTTAACCAATTCCAGCCGCTTCGCACGGTTGGATTTAATGTTGGAGGCGCTGTATTTCTGGATGAAGGTGGCGGTGGCTTTCTGACCTTCCGAGGATGTCTTGAGATTCTCTACTTTGACACTGATGTTCTTGCTCGTTTTGCGGAGATCCTTCTTGTAGTTAACCCAGCGCGACAGGTCCATACCCCGGCTTCGGAACGAGGGGGCGTAGCAGGCCCGATAAGCTTCCATATTTCCGGATGTCCAGCTCTTTGCCCATTTTTCGACCAGCTGCCGGATATCTTGATCCTTCGCCACCTCAGCAGGCCTATCTTTCGGGGAAGCTAGTTTGGCGGTTTCCTGTGGGGCAGCAACCACTGACGCCGCCCGGGGACCGGTCGCCGGAGCCGGCTTCTTACCCACAGGTGTCGCTGCCGCAACCGACGCCTCCAGGAATCGTCTCTGGGGGGCGCCATTGTCCACAATCAGCCAGCGATTATTTGTTTTTTCCAAGAAGAGCCGCACATAACTGCCCTGAAAGGAATCGGCGTTCTGAACGGAGAGGACCTGGTCGAAAAGGATAACCGCTTTGTCATCGAGACGGCAGATCGTGATATCCTGCGGTCTGAAATCAAAATGATCGCTCGCGTCCTTGAGATTCCTTGTTTTTTGGACAATGGCCTTCCGCGGCGAACTCGCCGAGGGCGATTCCGGATAGTACAGGCGGTTCAGGATATTCTGGTCCCCATCCAGAATGGCCTTGGACCACCACATCATGACGCGCTCCAGCTCTTCCCTGTCCTTTGAAGGTCGTTCCATGGGCATCCACTTGATCGATTCTTCGATAATCACGGGGGTTTTCCCCAAATACATGTATCGCGACAGGGCTTCTATGTCCTTGTTCTTCATAACCACGCAGCCATTTGATTGAAAAGGCTGGAGGGATTTATTTGTTCCATGAATCCAGATATTGCTGCCGTTCTTCCCCATCCTTTTGTCCAGCAGATTGGGATAATCCAGGTGAAAGACCATGGTTCCATAAGCCGGGTGGGGCTTACGCATCTGCTCGAATTTGGTTGCAAAAAAGATCCCCCGGGGGGTCTTGGCGTCTTTCTGCTCCATTTTCTCGCCGGGAGCCTTCCCCGTGGAACAGGGGGCGTCGAAGACCATGACGACATTGCCGCCGCGGTTTTGAAGCACATAAACCTTCTGGAGGCGCTTATCGATGAAAACGGCATACCCCGCCGACAACCTCAAAAGCGCTTCGGGAACAGGGGTCGCCAGCGCCATCCGCAGCGGAAAGAGGGAAAAGGCGATGCCGATGCAAAGGCCAATACAAATGGTAACGGGAGAGAGAGGGGGATTGCGCGGTAAATCCTTACCTTGCCCCCCCTTACATCCAGAATAAGCAATTTTCATATTTATTGTGTTTTCTTAGAAGCCTTTACTATATTTTGGTAAGTGTTTCCAAATTTTGTACAGGGGCTCTAACAAAATCCTTGCGAACCTTCAAGGACAAATTTCAATTTTATCTTTTAAACCCCGCCCTCCGGAAAGACGGTCCTCTTTGAGGGCCAGGGGAAGATAGTCAAGAATATCCTGGGCAGTGATTCCGTCTTCACCCTCCTGGCGGGCGGCCAGATCGCCGGCCCGGCCATGGAGACAGACCCCTTTTCTGATTGCTTCCGGCCAGGGCATGCCCATGCCGGCCATCGCCGCGATGGCGCCGGTAAGGACATCCCCGGAACCGGCAGTAGCCATCCCGGGGTTGCCGGTCATGTTAATAAAAACCTGTCCGCCGGGATAACCAATCAGAGAATGGGCGCCTTTGAGAACTATAAAGGCCCCCAATGAGGCACAGGCAGCCTGCAAAATGTCGATCCGGCGACGCTGGATCTCTGCCGTCGGCTGACCGGTGATCCTTGCCATTTCTCCTGTATGAGGCGTCAATACCGTTGAGAATGAGCGTCCCTGAATGAGCGCGAGGTCTCCGGCCACCGCCGTGATCCCGTCACCGTCGATTAAAAGCGGCTTTCTGATCGCGGGGACCAGTTTCCGGACGAGGTCTTGGGTCTGGGGGTCCAATGACAGGCCGGGTCCGATGACCACCATATCAACCTTTGCCGACAGTTCCAGGAGGGCGCCAAAATTATCCACCGATACCGCCCCGGCCTTCGTTTCCCGGAGCGGGACAAAGACGAGCTCCCTTCCCTGACCGGCAATAATGGGGACTACCGACGCAGGAGTGGCAAGACGGGCGTACCCACCGCCAGCCTTCAGGAAAGCCATGGCGGAAAAATAGGGGGCCCCCATATAGGTCTTCGCGCCGGCAATAAACAGGACATCCCCCATGCTTCCCTTATGGACGTCCTGACCCCGGACGGGAAGGGGCAGATAATCGTTGGTCTGGATTTTCAGGCGTTCATGATTGTACATAACCGGAGGGAAAGAGATATGGGTCACATAGAGTTTGCCGCCTTTTTCATGACCGGGATAAAGGATATTGCCTGTCTTGGGGAGGCCGAAGGCCACTGTACAGTCTGCCTGGATGGCGGCGCCCATGATTTCACCCGTGTCGCCGTTGACCCCGGAGGGGATATCGAGGCTGAGGACCCATTTGCGTTCCTGGTTGACCAGGTCAATCACTTCCCGGTGCAGTCCCCGGACCTCCCGGTCGAGCCCCGTTCCGAAGATGGCATCCACTACCCCATCGGCATGCCGGATAACCCGACCCAGTTCGGCGCCCGTTTCCAGATGCCTGACCTCCAACGGCAGAAGGGACAGCATATCCAGATTGGTCTTGGCCGCCCCCTGGAAGCGGCCCGGATCACCCAGGATATAAACCTTCGGGGTTCCCCCGTTGGAAAGAATTTTCCTGGCCACAACGAATCCGTCACCCCCGTTGTTTCCCGTACCGCACAAAATGACATACCTCTTCCCGTTCAGTCCCCGCTCCCCGGCAAGTACGGCAGCGGCCCCCTGACCGGCATTCTCCATAAGAATCTCGGCGGGTATTTGCAAGGATTCCGTGGCATGGCGATCCATCCAGCGCATTTCCTCAACACGGCTGATTTTCATCGTTTTCCCCTCACGAAAAAAACTTTTTCTTTCCCCTATATTTTGTTACACTGTCTCCGTCAAGAGCAATAGCAAGGAGAAGCACAATGAGGAAATATATCGCTCCCGCAATCCTGGTTCTGATCCTGTGGACCTGTCCCGTTTTCGGGGAAAATTACACCTTGAAAGGAGACATGGACTCGGCAATCCGCTACGAACTCCAGGAACAGGTCACGGCTAATCCGGGGGTAAAAAAAATCATCCTGAGCTTCGTCGTTCCCCAGAGCTTCACATCCCCGACTTACAGCCAGGACATCAAGGATTTCAAAGTAATCTTCAATCCCGAGCCCCAGGACCGTGAGGAAAAGAAGGATAAACACGGCAACATGGTGATCACGGCGACCTGGTCAAGGGTTCCAAACACCGTGGATGTCCGCCTCTCCTGCCAGGCCAAGAGCAGAACCCATCTCACGACCCTTTCAACCGGCGCCCCCTTCCCGGTAAAGGACCCCGGCGCGGAATTTGCCGATTATCTGAAGAGCACCGAACAGGTCCAGACGAACGAGCCCAGGATTAAGAAGCTTGCCTCCGAGCTGACCAGAGGGGTAAAGACAGAATACGATGCGGTGCAGCGGATTGTCTCCTGGGTGGTGGATAACGTCCGCTACGTAACCCCCCCGGTCCGTTACGACGCCGTTTATTCACTGGAATCGGGAAAGGGAAACTGCCAGAATTATTCCCATCTCAGCGCCGCCCTCCTGCGCTCCGTGGGGATTCCGGCCCGTATTGTTGTCGGGGTGACCCTGAACGAATCCTACAATATCGCCTGGCAGAAAGGGGTATTGACGTTTAAGATGGGCCAGGGGCGCCACTCCTGGATTGAGGTCTGGTTCCCCGATCTTGGCTGGGTCCCCTTCGATCCCCAGAACTCCATCCTGTTCGTTTCCAATCGTTTTATACGCCTTGAAGTGGGGGCGGACAATAACGAAACAAAGAACGACGGCCTCATGCGCTGGTCACAGCTTCAGGAAGCTAAAAGACCCGCCCTTCAGGAAGTCATCAACGCCAGTTTTGCCTCCGATCAGGTCAAGATCAAAGGGGATCGGGAATCCTACGGGCCGAAAAACCTGCTCCTGACACCGCAGGTCAGGGCCCAGTTTCAGCAGCTCGCCATCATACCTCCGCCTCCGCCTCCACCTCCGCCAAAAGATCCTGGCAAGCTGCGCTACACCGTTCCCTTCCTCTACGGAAATCTAGACTATCCCGAGGACGTCGATTTTGCTTTTCCCAGATCAGTGAAGGCCTCTGGCGCCGGCCAGTTCGAGATGCAGAACAATTTTCTGGTGGAGACGGCGGAGTACGTAACCACCCAGCGAACCCAGTATGCCCAGGTCTTTGTCCTGAAAAAACCGGTGAAACTCGCCAAGGTCGGTCTCGCACTTCACAATTTCGGCGGCGACGGTATGCTCTGGCTTGACCTCTTCAAGGACGACAAGGGGAAACCGGGAGCGCTCATGGCCACCAGCGGGATGATCGGCGTCGATCAAATCTCCATGAAGCCGGGTTACCGCTGGGTAGATTTCGACTTTGCCAAAGAAAAGCTCGACCTCATGCCCGGGTCTTACTGGATCGCCCTGGGCTTTACGGGCAGTCCCATCGTCAACTGGTTTTACACCTATGGGAAACCGGTCGGTCCGGTGTATGGAACACGCTACAAGGGCGTATTTGATAGCGACTGGAGCGGCGCCCTCAGTTACGAGTTCAATTATCGTATTGCTGGTCTGACGGTAAAATAGGACAGATACTTTAGGATAGACGCCTTCTGATTTCGGACACGGGCCGACGCCTGACCGGTACCGGCCCGTGTCCGAGACAGGAAATTCTCCCAGATTATTTTTTAGCCTTCGATTCCTTCTTCTTCGGCGCCGCCGGCTTCTTTACTGTAACTTTGGCTGGGGCAGCGGTCTTCTGGGCCTTCGCGGCGGCCTTCTTTACTGGCGCCTTGGCACTCACCGGTTTTACCGCTTTTTTTGCTACCGCCTTGGCTTTCACCGGCGCAGCCTTGACAAGTGTCTTCACGTCCTTTTTCACCGCTGCCGCCTTGGGGGCTTTGAGGGCGGCTTTCTTTTTCGCTTTTTCAGCAGCGGCCTTGCCTTTTGCCATACGTTCCTTACAGCAGATCAATTCTGCCATACTTACCCCTACCACATCGTCGACAACCACAACCAGACCACATAATTCACAGCTTAACAGATCACCTTTTTTTGCCTTTGCCATGCCTGTGTTCCTCCTGTCATTTTTTTATTCCTGGCAATACCCCAACCAGTCATAATATTGTTTGCTTATAAATGAAATATTTCATCTTTTCAAGTTGAATTCCATTCAATTTCATTCTTTTTTAGTGCACTCACAAACATTCCTCTTCCTATTACCTCTCCTGTCGTCGCGAAGGGAAAGAGAATGAGACATATTCCCTCGGGACCCGGTCTCGACGTGAATTCTATTATATTCTTTTGACACAGCCCCCGATTTATTCTATAAGGTACCGATGTAATTGAATT
>JBAYKV010000072.1:0-13173 GCA_041664405.1 Syntrophales bacterium | reverse complement strand
CGACGTATGCCGTCCCCGTGATCTTTCCCATGGCGACGACGGTTGCGTCATCCCCTTTTCGATCCGCCATGAGCTGCATGATCTTTTCCTTGGGGGTGAGCTGAACATTTTTTGCCTTATTCAACTCTCGGGCAAGGTTGTCATAAAGAGCTCCCTGGAGAAAGGCCGCCGGACTTTTACTGTACACGGTGAAGGGCAGCAGGGACACCTTAATGGGTTCGGCCGCCGAAATAGCTGTCGGGTGAAGAAAGATCACCCCCAAGATCATCCCGAGGCTAAGCCCAAGGGTAAGGATGCCACAGCTTATGGATGTCGCCGCTTTTTTATGTCGATGAGATGTCATATGTCCTTCCATCGCGGAGGCCGACTCTTTTTTGCATGCGGTCCGCCAAGCTTTTGTTATGGGTGACCACCACCAAAGTAATCTTTTTTGAGATATTGAGTCCCAACAGGATGTCTTCTATCTTTTTTCCTGTTTCCGTGTCAAGGTTTCCCGTAGGTTCATCGGCAAGAAGAATATCAGGTTCCATGACCAAAGCCCTGGCGACGGCCACCCGCTGTTGCTCCCCGCCGGAAAGCTCGCCGGATTTATGGGTGAAACGGTGAGCGAGACCGACGGTCTCCAGCAGCGATTCTGCCCGCTGTTTAGCCTCTCTGCGGGAAAGTCCATGAATCAGGGCCGGCATCATGGTGTTTTCCAGGGCGCTGAATTCGGGCAGCAGGTTGTGGAGCTGAAAGACAAAGCCGATCTTCCTGTTCCTGAACTTCGCAATTTTATTGTCATCCCAAGAGAAGATATTGATATCATCAAAGAGGACCGTTCCGGAAGTGGGGTGATCCAGAGCGCCCAGGATATGGATCAAGGTGCTTTTCCCGGCCCCGGAAACCCCCAGCATGGCCAGGGACTCTCCCCTCCGGATTTCGAGGTTCAAACCCTTCAAAACCTCGATATTGTTGCCGTCTTTGACAAATGTCTTTTTCAGATCCTTAACCAGAATCACTAATCGTACCTCAAAGCTTCTGCCGGATCCAGTCTCGAGGCGCGCATCGAGGGATAGATCGTCGAGAGGAAGCAGATCGTCATAGCGCCGATAATGATCATGGCAACGTCGCCATAATTAACCTTCGAAGGCAGTTCCGTCAGATAGTAAACGTCTCCCGGGAGGATTTTAATACCTAAAATACGCTCCACATACAGCGATATACTTGCCAGATTCAAGGCAACCAGCAATCCGGCAATGGTCCCGAGAAAGGTTCCGATGGCGCCGATAATGATTCCCTGAAAAACGAAAATCTTCATAATCTGACGAGAAGTTGCTCCCATAGATTTGAGAATGGCAATATCCTTTGACTTCTCCATAACTACCATGATCAGGGTCGTTATGATATTAAAAGCCGCCACGAGGACAATGAGGCTCAGAATGATGAACATGACCCTCTTTTCCAACCTCAGGGCCGAGAAAAGATTCTTGTTCATTTCCATCCAGTTTCTTGCCCAGTAAGGATAACCCAGCTTTTTTTCCATATCCCGGGCGATTACATCAGCCTGATAAATATCATTAACCTTGATTTCCAGTCCGGTAACCATCCCTTTCATGTTAAGGAATTCCTGGGCATCGGGCAGGGAAATGTATGCCAAAGTCGAATCATATTCGTAAAATCCCGAATCAAAGACGCCGGCAATCAGAAAGCGCTTCATCTTCGGGATCATCCCCATCGGCGTCGAGATGCCCATCGGCGATACGACGGTAACGGTCTCAAAGAGGTAAACACCCAAATGTTTAGCCAATTCCTTGCCGATAAGCATGCCGGGAAGCTCGGCGATGTCATTGGATAGTTTTAAATGGGCCCGTTCGGTTACCTTGAGATAGGCTATTTTGCCATCCCTGATTTTCCCCAGGCTGATGACGCGAAATGCGCTCTCCGGTTCCAGACCCCTTAAAACAACACCCGTAACGCCCTGGTTGCTTTTCAACATCGCCTGACTGTATATGAAAGGTGTCGAGGCAACAACGCCGTTTATTACTTCCACATTTTTTGCCAGCTTGTCATAATCCTTCATCGGCCCCGTGTACTCCATCAGCAGGACATGGGAGTTCATCCCCAGGATCTTGTTGCGAAGGTCCGTTTCAAAGCCGTTCATTACGGCCAGGACAATGATCAGAGCGGCGACGCCCAAGGCGATGCCACCGATCGACAGGAACGTGATAATGGAGACAAATACCTGTTTCCGTTTGGCCTTGAGATACCTGAGGCTTATGAAAAATTCAAAGGGCATGGATCCCTACAGCTCCCTCCCCTTCGCGGGGAGGGGCGGGGTGGCGATGGGGTTGCTGGCTCTCAGTTGGGGAAAGAGAATCACATCCCGAATGGAGGCCGAGTCGGTAAAGAGCATCACCAGACGATCGATCCCGATGCCCTCCCCCGCCGTCGGCGGCATGGCGTATTCAAGGGCCCTGATATAGTCCTCATCCATCTGGTGGGCTTCTTCATCTCCCGCCTCCCTCTCCCGAAGTTGCATCAGGAAGCGCCCCCGCTGGTCATCCGGGTCATTGAGTTCCGAAAAGGCATTGGCGATTTCCTTGCCGCAGATGTAAAGCTCAAAACGGTCGGTAAATCCCGGATTCAATGCATTCCGCCGGGAAAGGGGAGATACCTCCACGGGATACTGGGTGACAAAGGTGGGTTGAACAAGGTTTTTTTCGACCCTTTCCTCGAAAATTATCATGAGAATTTTCCCCAGGGATTCCTTTTCATCCACTTCCAGCCCCAGCTGCCTGGAAAATGCGACTGCCTGGGATTGATCATCCAGAATACCCGGTGCGACATCCAAGTATTGAATAATGGCCTCTTTAACCGTGATCCGCTGCCATGGGGATGTTAAATCGATCTCTGTTCCCTGGTACACAAACTTCGGAACGCCGAAGAGATTGCAGGCGATGAAAATAAAGAGCTCCTCGGTGAGATCCATCATGTCCTCGTAGGTTGCATAGGCCATGTAGAATTCCATCATGGTGAATTCGGGATTATGGAAAGTGGAAATCCCCTCGTTGCGGAAATTTCTGTTAATCTCATAAACCCTTTCCAGTCCGCCGGTTACGAGTCGCTTCAGATACAGCTCCGGAGCGATACGCATGTACAGTTCCATGCCGAGGGCGTTATGATATGTTTTGAAGGGTTTGGCCGCTGCCCCGCCCGCCTGGGCCTGCATCATGGGAGTTTCCACTTCCAGAAAATCCCTTTCTTCCATGAAATCCCTCATCAACTTGATAATCCGGCTCCGCTTGTAGAACACTTCCCTGACGTCAGGATTCATGATCAAGTCGAGATGGCGCTGGCGATATCTGGTTTCGACGTCCGTCAACCCGTGCCACTTCTCGGGAAGGGGGTGGACGGACTTGGCAAGGAGACGTATCTCCTTAGCTTCTATCGTCAATTCCCCTGTTTTGGTTTTGAAGATCCTGCCGCTGACATAAACTATATCTCCGACATCGAGGCGTTTGAAGAGGGCGTAGTCCTCCTCGGTTATGAGGCCCTTGTGGATGAAGGCCTGCAGTCTTCCTTTGCGGTCCTGAATACTCACAAAGGAGGCCTTCCCGAAATTCCTGATCGCCATCAGGCGCCCGGCCAGAGAAAATGTTTCCTCGATTTGGGTCAGGGATTCCTGTTCCAGGTCTCCAAAACGGGCCCTGAGTTCTGCCGAGGTATTTTTAACCCTGGCATCATTGGGATAGAGGTCAATTCCCGCTGCCCTCATGCCGGCGATTTTTTCTTTGCGATTTCTTATTAGTTCGCTTTCTTCCATTTGACAAATGTCCCATACAAATAAAGTGCATTTTGCTATATTTTTTTCTCCCAATAGTCAAGGAGGATTTCTGGATCGGAGTTTACGAATCATATTGCCATAAGGAAAGAACTTATGTATGGTCAACGGAAATTGCGATTCCATGAAAAGGAGGACTTATGGTCAACAAGGTCATGCTCATAGGCAGACTAGGCGGTGATCCGGAGGTGAAGTACACGCCGGATGGCCTCATGATTACCAACTTCACGCTGGCAACGGATGAACAGCGAAAGGACAAGAATGGTGAGCGGGTACAGAAAACTGAATGGCATCGAATCGTAACCTTTGGAAAGCTGGCGGAAATATGCGGCAACTATCTGTCAAAAGGAAGACTGATTTTTGTTGAGGGGAGGATTCAAACCAGGGCCTGGGAAGACAAGGAAGGCATAAAACGATACACCACCGAGATCATTGCCGCCAACATGCAGATGCTGGAAGCCAAGGGCCAGCAAAAGGTGCAGGGTCCGGCAGCGACCGGGGGTTCAACCCCTCCCTACTTCAGCGCCGAATCCCTTCCCGATGATGATGTCCCCTTCTGAGAAAGGGAATGAGGATTATTTAGGTTCGATCTTCTTGCTCTCTGGTGTTACATCAATATCTTCGGGTTCCCGGGTTGCCTTTTTGAAATTCTTTATCCCCTTCCCGATGGCGCCGCCGATTTCGGGAAGCTTCCCGGCGCCAAAGATTATCAATATGATTACTAGGATAACAAGAAGTTCCGGCATGCCAATACCAAACATTAAAGAGTCTCCTTTCTCGATACGACTCGAGTTATTTGGGCATCCTTAAAGCATTGTTGCGCAGTTGTCAATTCTTTCAAGGAAGATAATCAAGGGAGTTTGAGGTGTACAACCTCTCCCCGCTTTCCCAGGGAAGGAAGGGGCTTATCCTGGAATGACATCAGAACGCCGCCGGCATTGCCGGCATCGATGATAAAAGATTCCCGGGCCGTACGTTCTATCCGTTCTCCCTTGCTTAGTATCATTTGTTCAGCTTGCTTCTGGTCGGCGGAGATCCTGATCCATGTTTTTTCCACCGCCTCGATTTTCAGATTAAATGCCTGCCCTTGTTTCTGGACGCTGGCGCCTTGGTTCGCAGGAGTTTGTCCCGGCTGAGTTACGACAGACGGCGGTGATCCGGCGGGCGCAGCTACCGGAACATTCGGCTCAGGTGTCGGGGCAGGCGCCGTTGCAGGTATTGGTGAAGAAACAGTTTTCTGTGAACTTGTTTGACGGGCGGAAAAGAGATCTACAACATCGTTGACATCAACAAGCACGATTAAAACGATTAAACCGGAGAGCACGACCGCGGCGATAATCCAGAGGGAAAAACGGATATTATGGGGCTCTTTTTCCTTACGGAGCAGTTCTTTATGTTCTCCTTCCAGGGCATCATGGGTTTTATCAAGGGAATTCAGGTAGTTTTCGTATTGTTGCAGCAGGGGCTCGCTGTCGGTTTCAAGGATACCGGCATAAGTCTTGATGAAGGTTCTTGCGTATACCGGCTCGGGAAGAAGGTGGTAATGTCCTGCTTCGATGGCTTCAAGATTTGTTACGGTGATTCTCGTTGCCGAAAAAATATCCTTCAGGGTGAGTCCCCTGCCTTCCCGAAGACGATTGAGATCGGTAACTTCCGGTTCTTTATTGACGGCGGCTGTTTCCGCTGATACAGGTTTGGATGATTTCATGTCTGCTTCCTTATTGTTTTTTTACCTAACATCAATTACGAAGCCATGCAAATAAAATGATAGAAGGAATTATTAATCATGACGCATATGGAAACGACGGGGAAGATTATCGATGGGATTTCCGATCATAAAAGACTGGCCGTGTCGGCGGCGCGGGAGGCCGGGGGCTATTTGAAAGAGCACCTTTACGGCCGCCATCTTGTCCGTTTCAAGGGGGAGATCGATATCGTTACCGAAGCGGACCAGCACGCCGAGAGCATGATCATCGCGGCCATTCATCGGCAATACCCGGATCACGATATCCTGGCAGAAGAATCGCCGGCCACGCATACCGGTTCTCTTTACCGCTGGATAATTGATCCCCTGGATGGGACAACGAACTACGCCCATGGCTATCCCGTATTCTGTGTTTCCATTGCCCTGGAGCGGGAGGGGGTCTGCATTCTGGGGGTGGTATTCAATCCCATGCTGGGTGAGATGTTTGTAGCGGAAAAAGGGCAGGGCGCTTTCCTCAATGACGAACCCATCGCCGTCTCGGAGACAACGGAAATTTACCGAAGTCTCCTTGCGACCGGATTCCCGTACGACATCCGTTTGACCAAAGAGAACAACATGGATCATTTTGAATCAATGGCCCTAAAGGCCCAGGCCATTCGCCGCGCCGGTTCGGCGGCCCTGGATTTGGCCTACGTAGCCGCAGGCCGCTTTGACGGCTTCTGGGAATTGAAACTGAGCCCCTGGGATACTGCGGCGGGATGTCTGCTGGTGCAGGAGGCGGGAGGGGTCATTACCGATTTGCATGGGGAAGAGTTTACCTTGACAGCCCCTCATGTCATCGCATCAAACGGCAAGATACACCAGCAAATGCTTGATATTCTGCAAAATGAGCGAGGATGTGGCAACGGGGAGAAGCAGCCCGTTACTCCGGTTCCAAATTCAAGATGAAATCGAGGCGGCAAGGAAGAGGCGACGCAGGCGTATATGAAAATACGTCGAGGAGCCGATGATGATGCCAACGAAGATAGCACTTGAATTTGGAACCGGAGTCAGAAGCTGTACTCAAACTCCAGTATAAGCCGGTCGTTGCGCTGCCAGCGGCCATAAAGACTGTCGGATTGTCCCCCGAAGAATTCACCCGCGAGCTTTGTAATCAGGCCATCCCGGAGTTTGTATTTTGCCTCCAGTCTCTGAAACCGTCCTTCCTCACCACGGGTAAGCTGGAAATTACAGACGAACTGAAAAGACAACTTATTGTTGTACTCAAAATTGATGCGGCTGAGGATGTCGTTACGGCCGAGGCGCGATTTCTTTGAACTGGAGACATAGGTTTCCGCGTTCTGAAACCTGGTGATGATCTCATTGGCGTATTCGACGGTCACATCGATCTTCTCCAGCCAGAGCTTTTTGGCGAAGTCATCAAAGGTGTAGGTAAACCCGCCCACATAATTGAAATAGTCGTCATCCTTACGGTCGTATGTGTAATTATAGACCACCTCCCCATGAAATTCCCAGCTTTCATAGGTTGTGGAGAAACCGGCGGCGTAATCATCTACCTTTACAACTTCCTTGATGCGTTGAGGTTGGGTGGTTCCCGGAGTTGGTCCCGGTACCTGTTCTTCCCGAACAACATAGAAGGGATTGGGACCATGGTAGAAGGAGGCAAAGAAATCCCAGCCGTGAAACCCCTTCTTTTTGAACCGGGCAAAATAGCCGAAGTTGTTATCCGTAACCTTGGCAACATCGTCCTTCATATTGGCGTTTCCCGCGTCGTAGAGATCGAATTCCGTGGAGTCTCCCTGCTTCCGTTCCCCCATCCAGCGTGAAGTCTCGCTGGGTGTCTTCTGGGGCTGATACACGGGGAGAAAGGCAGCGGTCAGCGTCGTCGCTTCCGCTACGTCGTAATCCAATCGCGCCTGCCAGATGTTGAGATCCTTGACGTCCAGGGGATCATTGAGATCCTGAGGCCGCATCCGGTCGGAGGGCAGGTACAGTGTGGACATGCCATTGGTGAGGGTCTTTTTCCCGACAAGAAAGTTGAACGTATCCCGGCTATAGTTGAGATATAAATCGCTGACATCCATAATGCGCCGGCGCCGGTCCATGTCCTGCCAGAACTCACTGAAAGAGGTGCCGGAATAGGTGTTTTCCTCGCTGCCGTACTCTACCCAGCCGCCGACATTAAGGGCGAAGTCCTTGTAGGCGATCTTGTCGGAAAACTTGAAGAGGGCGCTGCCGAAATCGTTTCTTGTGTCCGCTCCTTCCCTCTCCGGCGGATTCTGCCAGTAATGCATCCCCCGCAGGCGGAGGCTGCCGTGAAAGTCGTCCACAAGCTTTGAGAGCACCGGCGTCGGCTTTGCTGCCGCCGGCGCGATCTTTTCCTGCCCTTTCTGTTCCGGTGCGGCCTCCCCAGCCTTATCCATCTCCTTAAGCAAATCGTCTTCCTGGAAACGGTAATCCGCCTGCCCCCATGAGAAAGGGGGGCAGAGGAGATACACGGCCAGCAGGAAGGCTAAACTTTTGAGAAGCCGGTTCATTCTCATCGGTAAAGGACTCCTTTACTCCAGATGTTTGCCTGACAGAATAAATGAATCGGTGAAGGTCGAATCCGCCATATTGATATTTATTTTTCGGGATCTGGTCGTCGTCGCCGTTTTGTGGCTCTTTTCCATGTTGTTCATAATTGTCTGCATTGGACGCATGACGGCGCCGCCTACGTTTACATACTTGTAGTTGAGTTGGGTTTTCTGGTGCTTAACGCGCCGGTCGTAGAAATCCGTCTTCAGCGTGGTCAGGTTGACCTTTTCGATCCACATGATCCGCTTGGCATAGCCGGTTTCCTGCTTTTTCTTGTCATTGGCGGGAAGGGCCTCGATTACATAACAGTCATAAGCCTTTCCTTCATGACTGAACTGTTCCGAGCGGAGGATGTTGTAATTAAAATTATCCAGATCTTCCGGTTCCATGTCCTCATAGGTAAAATCGGTGCCCATGAAGTAGTTTCTCTTGCCGGCTTTGGCGATGCGCTGTTCTTTTTTCTGTGCCGGCAGATAGAGCCACTGATCGTTATCCCCGCCTTTCTTCTCCCAGGTCCGGAGGGCCGTCCCGCGGATGTCGCCGGGGCTCAGAAACACCACGAGGTAGCGGTGCAGGTCCTTGCCGACTTCCTTTGCATAGCGCACGACCTGGCGGTTTTCCTTGGCCCCGCTCTTGTCCTGGAGCACCATGTCCTCATTGCCGATTTCCGTCTTGACCTTATGGCGTTCCTTCTGTTTCTCCATAACCTGTTTTCCCGTCATCTGCGCTGAGACAACGGAAGCGCTGAAAAGAAATAAAATGCCGATGATCCATATAATAGTCCTTTTTGCCATATCCGCCTCCTTTGATAAGCTGATCATGATTAGTCTTAATTATCCCGGGCCGGTTCCTTCTCCAGCCTTTCAATCCTTGCCTTGATTTCTTCCAGCTCCCGCTGTTCCGGAATGTGGAGTTTTCTCAAGAAGAGGGTTACGATTTTCTCTACCTGATCCTCCACTTCATCGGTCCATTTGGCATAGAACCAGAAAGAGGTAAAGTCCGTCATCACCTTTTCCGCTTCGCCTTCGACGGCATTGCGAGTCTTTTGTGTTTTTTCCACGAAACCTTCGACGGCCCCCAAGGCTTCCTTTCTCGCGTTCTCACTTTTTTCCGCCAGATTGTCAACGACGCCTTGAATTTTATCCGTCGCCGCTAGGGCCATCCCTGTGCCGATCAGCACCGCCTTTTTTGCCAGATCCAGCATCGTTTCCTTCCCTCCGACCTGATAATGAAATCTTTTATAGTTGCTGATTTCATATACTATGAAATCCCGTTGTGTCAATGATCATTTCGGAGGCTTTTCCCATTGACAGGACATGGTGTTTACAATATGCTGCCCCCACATCAACCTTCCTTATTGGATTGGAGGTTTTCCAAACAGATCATGAAAACTGAAAAAACAGAAGCAGAAAACCCGTCCGTTCCTTCCCCATCTTCATTACCTCCCTTTGCCAGCCGCTTTGAGAGCATCGGTGTCAAGGTCCCTGAGCAGCGCCTGTCCACGGAGGATTTGATGAGGGGGGTAAAGATGTGGGGAAAGTTCGACCTCGAGAGGCTCACCGGCATCAAGGAGCGGCGGGTATGTTCGGATAAGGAGGATTCTTACGATCTTACCCTTAATGCCGCCCTGGACTGCCTGAGCCATTCAAGTTATCGGGCCGAGGATCTGGAGATGATCATCTGCTGTTCCATTACCAAGTACAAGGACGGCACAACTTACGTGTGGGAACCCCCCTTTTCCCTGTATGTCAAGGAGGCCATCGGGGCGCCGCAGGCCTTGAATTTCGACATCGCCAATGCCTGCGCCGGGATGCTGACGGGTGTACTAATTATGGATGATTTTATCCGTCGGGGCGTCATCAAGCGCGGCATGGTCATTTCCGGTGAAAACCTCACCTCTGCGAGCCGTAACGCCGTTCCCCGTGTTAAAACTATTCTTAGCGGCCAATTGGCATCGCTGACCGTCGGCGATTGCGGCGCTGCGGTGATTCTGGAAAGATCCTCGGAAGGTAAGGCAAAATTGGAAGTATCGAATTTTGTCAGTCTCGCTAAGTACAGTGATCTCTGCATCGGATGGCCCTGTCGCGATGCGCCGGGGGCGCAAATGACCACGGATGCCAGGAAGATTCATCAGGTGGCCATCGCTAATATGCCTTTCATTACAGAAAAGGCATTAAAAGAATCGGATCTGGAATACGGTGATATCGATCATATCGTTCCCCATCAGACCTCCATGCGGGCCATCCACTCGGGAGACAAGCGGCTGGGCCACCATTTTGGAGTACGGGCGAAAAACATCATCGTGAACCTGCAGGAATACGGGAATACCGCGTCGACATCCCACTTCCTTGCCCTGTACCGTTATCTCAATGAAAAGCGTTTCCAGGCTGGAGATAAAATGATGCTTATGGCCCTGGCTTCGGGTTTGACAGTCGGCTTCGTAATCTTTACTATGGATGATTTGGTGGACCGTTATGGGAACGAAAATTGATGCAGTCGGTTTAAGCACCCCGGGATTCTTCCGGCGGGGGTCCGTCGACATGGAAATAAAGGCAGCTAAAGACTGCCTGAAGAGCGCCCAATTGGACCCTAATTTGCTGGGAATCCTGATTAATGCAGGGATTTATCGCGATCGCCATATTGCGGAGCCCGCTATTGCCACTTTCATTCAGCGGGCTATCGGCGCCAATGAGGTCTTTACCGGAGATCGCAGCACCTTTTCCTTCGACTTGACGAACGGGGGCTGCGGGATGCTCACGGGCATGATGGTCGTGGACGGATTTCTCCAGTCCGGGACGATTGATCACGGCATGGTCGTTACCGCCGATACCGACCCGGTTCGCGGTGAGAGCCAGGGCTATAACTATACCCCCGCTGCCGCCGCCATACTCCTGTCCCGCGGCGAGGACGGCAGCGGTTTCCTCCATTTCAAGACGGAAACGGAGGCCCGCTTTATCGATGATATGAAGGGCAGGCTCGAATGGAGGGAGCATAATCGGAAGATGGGGAATTTTCTGATCATGAGCCAGGCAGAAGGCTATGCAAAAGAATGTGCTCAGTGTGCACTGGAAAACATGGATGCCTTTTTAAAAGAGACTTCTCTCAAAATGAAGGACATCGATCTTATCATTCCATCCCAGAGTCCGACCGGGTTTCTTGGTGAGCTCAAAAAGAAGAAGGGTATAGGGGAGAAGCTTGTTGATGTGACCGACAAACTGGAGAATGTCCACACGGCGGGAATCGGGTTTGCGCTGGAGCGGGCCATGAGTTCGGGTCGCTTCGCCGCCGCGAAAAATTGTCTGTTCCTGACTGTTGGCGCAGGGATAACGGTAGCCCTTGCCCTCTACCGAAATCCGTGACGATTGTGCTATTTTTTTGACTTTTTACGAGTTCATCTATTATTTATTCATATCAGGATCATGAAATTAGAACCAGCCGATGCCGTTGCGGACAAAATCACTCCCCCCTTTGATATCGTCCCGCACCGTCGTTTATATCCTTTCGCAAGTCATTGGCTGAAGGCCCCCGGTGGTTATTTTTATCACTACCTGGATGAAGGGCAGGGGGCGCCAGTGGTGGCAGTCCACGGCAATCCCACCTGGTCATTTTATTACCGCGAGATCGTGAAGGCCCTGAGTCCATCTTGTCGGGTGATTGTTCCGGACCATGTGGGTTGCGGACTGTCCTCGCGGCCGACGGACGAGGTATTTGACTACACCGTGGAGAGCCATGTCGACAACCTCGAAGCCCTCCTGGATCATTTAGGGCTTACGAGCAACGTTACCCTGATCGTTCACGACTGGGGAGGTATGATCGGCATGGCCTGCGCCGCCCGGAGGCCGGAACGGATCGCCCGGATTGTCATTCTCAATACCGGGGCCTTTCTTATTCCCGAGGACAAGACGCTGCCCTGGCAATTGTCGTTCATCCGCCATTTTCCGGCCATTCCGGCACTGCTGGTGCGGGGTTTCAACGCCTTTTCCTATTTTGCCACCTTTCTGGGTGTTGCCAAGACGATGTCCGGGGAGGTGAGAGAGGCCCTGACGGCCCCCTATGACTCCTGGGAAAACCGGATTGCCACCTTGCGCTTTGTCCAGGACATCCCCGTTTATCCGGGAGACAAGAGTTATGCCCTCGTAAAGTGGACGGACGAGCATGTGCACCTCCTGGGCCATATCCCCATGATGATCTGCTGGGGGATGAAGGATTTTGTCTTTGATGAGATTATCCTGGCCGAATGGCGCCGGCGCTTTCCCGAAGCGGAAGTACACACTTTTTCCCAGGGCGGGCATTATATACTCGAAGACGAGGGGGAAGCTATTGTCGTTCTCATAAAGGAATTTCTGAAAAAACACCCCCTTCCCGGATAATTTTTACAAATAGGAAATCCACCTGGAAAAAACATGGAAGATACAACCGTCAGCGCCTCAAAACATAACGGCACCTCGAACCTAAGTGAGCATCTCTCCCGCGTCGCCCGCCTCCTTCCGGACAAGAAGGCCGTTATCTGTCCCACTGCCCCCAACTCCGGAACCTTTATCCACTGGACCTTCCGGGAATTGGAGGAGGAAACGGACCGTCTGGCCCACGGTTTTCAGAAGGTCGGGATTACCAAAGGGGTTAAAACGATCCTCATGGTCCGGCCGTCCCTGGAGCTGTTTGCCGTCACCTTTGCCCTCTTCCGGGTGGGAGCGATACCGGTGATGATCGATCCGGGCATGGGCCGGCAGAAGCTGGTGGATAATCTTTCCTCCATTGGCGCCGAGGCCTTCATCGGCATCCCCCTGGCCCATATCCTGAGGGTACTCTCGCCGGGAAAATTCTCGACCGTGAAGGTAAAGATTACCGTCGGCCGGCGCTTTTTCTGGGGGGGATATACCCTTAATGATTTTCGTAAGGCCCCCTGGCAGCCTTTTCCGCCCGTTCCCGCCCGCCCCGATGAGCGGGCCGCCATCTTCTTTACCACGGGCAGCACCGGCCCTCCCAAGGGCGTTGTCTATGAACACGGGATGTTTGATGCTCAGGTTCGTTACCTGAGCACCCACTTCGGCTATGGACAGGATGAGGT
>JBAYKV010000071.1:0-13359 GCA_041664405.1 Syntrophales bacterium | reverse complement strand
GACCACATCCATACCCACCCCGCGACCGGAGATATCCGTGACCTTTTCCGCCGTGGAAAGTCCCGGCAACAGTATCATACGGTAGATTTCATAATCCGTGAGATTATCTTTTTCGGTGACCATGCCGTTCTTGATGGCCTTCTGTAAAATTTTATCTTTATTGAGACCCCTGCCGTCATCGCTGATTTCGATGACAATATTGCCGCCGCGGTGATAGGCCTTCAGTTCAATCAGGCCTTTATCAGGCTTGCCGCAGCGGATTCTTTCCTCCGGAGAATCGATGCCGTGGTCAACAGCATTTCTTACGAGATGAACGAGGGGATTGTAAATCTCATCGACCATGTTCCGATCAATATCCGTATCTTCACCCGACAGCTCAATGGCGACGGATTTACCGGCCCCTTTGGCAAGGTCGCGAACAAGGCGCGACATGCGTTGGAAAGTCTGCTTGATGGGGATCATGCGCAGGCCCGTCGAGGCACGCTGGAGTGAAGAGCTGATCCGGGAAAGCTGAGAAATATCACGATGGAGATTGCGGTCTGAACTGATATGATCCTTAACATCCTGCTGAATGATCGTCTGGGTGATGACCAGTTCGCCGACCATGTCGATCATATCATCCAGCTTGCGCATATCGACGCGGATCATCGTGGCGTCCGTTGCCTGTTCCGTTTGTTTGCGCAGGGCGCTAGAGACCTGTTTGGGCGTGGCAACACCCTTGCTGATCAATGCTTCGCCGATTTTCTTTGGCGGTATATCCTGCGCCGCTTGCAGGCCCACATTTAGATCCGCTTGGGAAATGACACCATCGTCCACGAGAATCTCCCCGACGCGCTTGCGTTGCTTGGTCGGTTCGACGCCGGTCTCAACCTGTGTGATTCTTTCCTTCAGACCCGTAATATCAAGGGACGGCGGCGGGAGTTGCCGCCCTTCCATCTCGTTTTTCAAGTGGACGATCATGGCCTTCAGGGTGTCTGCTCCTTCGAGGACAACGTCGATCACCGCCGACGAAACTTCCAGCTCGCCGTTTCTGGCCTTGTCGAGAAGATTCTCCAGGCTGTGGGCCAGAGTTCTGATCTCGTCCAGATTCAGAAAGCCTGCGACGCCCTTGATGGAATGAAAGGGTCTGAAGATGGCGTTGATATATTCTTTGTTTTCGGGATCCTGCTCGAGATTCAGGATGTTGACCTCAATCTCATCAATATATTCGAGAGACTCCGTAATAAAATCCTTCAGGAGCGACATGTCCTGGACTTCGGTTATACCGTCGGGGGTTACATCGTCGGGCCGGTCCTGTTTCTCCGGTTCCACCGGTGTAGCTGCTTCTTCGCTTTTCGGCGTCCCTTCCGGTACGAAACCGATCAACTTGGACAGGGTTTCAAGATAAGCATCGATACTACCCTCGATTTTGCCGGAGAGCTGGTATTCCTGGGCAAGTTGCTGAATAAGGGTAATCCCTTTTTCGATGACGGCAAAACCCGCTTCCTTATCCTTCACGGCATCGAGGATCATCTTTTCCAGGAGGAAACTCATTCCCGAGGACACCGTATTGATCGGCCCCAACTGATATTCCTCGGCCGCCTTCATTACGCCTTCGAGTTGATTAAGGAACATGCCCGCGGCAGGTATATCCACCTCGCGACCGCTAAGAAACAGGAAATCCGAGGCCATCTCATCGGCGAGGGCGATCAATGCGTTTTCTGTCATAATTATATCATCCTTACGATTTCATTTGCTATATTATCTAAGGGCAGAATCTTGTCTACCCCTCCCAGCTTGATGGCCTCTTTCGGCATCCCGAAGACCACACAAGATTTTTCATCCTGGGCGATGGTGCTTGCTCCCGCATCCTTCATCTCCTTAAGTCCTTCCGCACCGTCGGCCCCCATGCCCGTCAAGATTACGCCGACGGCGTTGGCCCCGGCATATTTCGCCGTCGATTTAAAAAGGACATCCACTGCCGGTCGCTGGTGATGGACCATAGGGCCGGTTTTTACCTCCACGTAATATCTGGCCCCGCTCCTTCTCAAAAGCATGTGAAAATTTCCCGGGGCAATCAGGCAGGTTCCGGGGACAACCGTGTCATTGTCCTGCGCCTCTTTGACCTGAAATTGGCAGAGGGTATTCAATCTGTCGGCAAAAGCGGTGGTAAAATTGGCAGGCATATGCTGAACGATGACAATGCCGGGGGTGTTAGGGGGCAATTTCATCAGTACATTTTTCAACGCCTCCGTTCCACCCGTCGAAGCTCCGATGGCGATGACCTTGTGGGATGTCTGGGTAAGCGCCTTCATGGGCTCCGATTTTTCCCTTACCACACTCGTTGTTCTGGTGGCGGGGGACATGTTTACCCGTGAAGCCGCCCTGATTTTATCGGCTAATTGGGAACTCATATCGCCGACACTATATGAGCCGCCGGGCTTGGCTATGACATCCACCGCGCCGATGTCGAAGGCCTCCAGGGTCATTGTCCCCCCTTTCGGAGTCAGAGAGCTGACGACAATGGTCGGCACAGGATAGTACTTCATGAGTTTCTTCAGGAATGTCAATCCGTCCATCCTTGGCATTTCGATATCCAGGGTGATGACATCCGGTTGTAGATTGACGATCTTATCTCTCGCCACAAAAGGATCCGGCGCCGTACCGATGATTTCAATATCCGGATAGCGGGACAGTTCCTCAGAGAAGATTTTTCTGACAATCGCCGAATCATCGACTATCAATACCTTGATTTTTTTCAAGTAATTAGGTCCTCCTGTCTCATGGTAGCCTAAAAATCCATTTCCTCGGAATTTTGATCACAATCGCCGTATTCGCCTTCGCTGCTTAATCCGAGCACTTCATAGAGGAGTTTTCGCAGCTCTTCGGGAACAAAGGGTTTTTTTAGAAATCCTCTTGCTCCCAAGAGGGTGGCCTCTTTGATCCTTTCGGTGTTGGCCTCGGTGCTGATAAAAACAACAGGAATCTCTTTAAAGAGCTGGTCGGAACGGAGGGCCTGCAAGAACTCAATACCATTCATTTCGGGCATATTGATGTCCGAGAGAATAATGTCAACCCAGTTTCCCGCCAGGATTTCGAGGGCCTCACGTCCGTTCTGCGCCTCATAGCATTTATCGGTGCGTATGCCGGAGATGCCGACGATCTTTTTGATCACCGCCCGCATGGAAATGGAGTCATCAACGATTAGAATATTAAATGTCATAGTCTCGATACTGATCCCTCCGTCATTTTTTATAGATGCTAGGTTCAGAATACTTGAAGGGGTGGGTCAATCCCGTGAGGCTTTCCGAATGACCGATAAATAAATAACCGCCTTTTTCCAGGTGTTCGTAATATTTATTGACAAGGACACTTTGGGTTGCCTTATCGAAATAGATCATGACATTCCGGCAAAAGATGACGTCGAACCGGAATTGTTGCGGGAACGGCTCAATGAGGTTCAAGCGTCGGAATTCTATCAGGTCGCGGAGTTCTTTTTTTACCCGGTAGAGCCCGGAAGAAGGACCGGTGCCATACTGGAAATATTTTCTTAAGAGGGGTTGGGGGACCTTGTCGGTTCTTTCGGTCGGATAAACGGCATTCTGAGCCGTTTTCAGGACCTTGGTCGAGATGTCCGTTGCCAATATTTTGACCTCGACGGCACCGACGTTGACTTGTTCCCTGATGGTCATGGCAATGGAATAGGGCTCTTCCCCCGTAGAGCACCCGGCGCACCAGAGGTTGAGTTTTTTATTCTCCGACAATTTAGGTAAAATCTTTTCCAACTTTCGGAAGTGGCTCTCTTCCCTGAAAAAATAGGTCAGGTTGGTAGAGATGGAATCGATCATGGTGATCAATTCCTCCTGACCTTCACGGGTCGTCACATGCCCGTAATATTCGGCAAAGGATCTGAAATTGCCTTCCCGGAGACGCTTTCCCAACCGGGCCTTGACGAGCTCTTTTTTACCGTCGTGCAGATTGATTCCGCACTGCTCGTAAACAAGCTTGCTGATCCGGTCAAAATCACCGTCTTTCATCTCCGCATTAATCGATTGCATATCAGAAGTCCGAGAAATTACCATCGTCAATAGAACTATGTTTTGTTACCTGCCGCCCTTTCATGGCGCCGGCATGACGACTCGGAGATTTGTCTTTCCCAACCGTCCCGGCAAGGCTGAGGACCTTGCGGAGTCCCGATGTCTTCGCGACCGCAGCGCCGGAGGTGGCTCTGTGTAGGTGCTCCGTATTCCCCCCGATGATATTCGTCAATTCCGCAGTGACATGCTTCATCTGTTCCGCCTGGGCGCTCATTTCTTCGGAGGCGGATGCCGATTCTTCCGCATGGGCTGCCGTCTCCTGGGTAACCTTGTCCATTTCAGAGACCGCCTTGGTGATCTGGTCAATGCCCTGAGCTTGTTCATTTGAGGCTGCGGAAATCTCGCCGACCAGCTCGCCGACCTTGGAGCTGCTCTCCGCTACCTCAAGAAAGGCCTCATTCGTTTTGGATACGAGATTGGAGCCGTCCTTGATCTTGATCACCGTGCTTTCGATCAGGACGGAGGTGTTCTTTGCCGCTTCTGCCGCCCGCATGGCCAGATTTCTAACTTCTTCGGCGACGACAGCGAAACCGGCGCCTGCTTCCCCGGCCCTTGCCGCTTCCACGGCTGCGTTCAGGGCCAGGAGGTTTGTCTGAAAGGCGATCTCATCGATGGTTTTAATGATCTTTGATGTCTCCATGCTTGCTGCAGAGATGTCACCCATTGAACGGGTCAGTTCGGCCATGGATTCGTTGGCCCTCTTGACCACGGAATTGGCCTGTTTCATCAAACTGTCCGCCTGTGAGGCGTTGCCCGCGTTCTGTTTGGTCATGGAGGACATCTCTTCCAGGGAAGAAGAGGTCTCTTCGAGGGCTGAGGCCTGTTCGGAGGCCCCTTCGGCCAGGGACTGGCTGGCGGCGGCGACCTGGCTCGATGCAGCGGCAACCTGTGTAGAGGCTTCGTTTAGTTCGGTCGTCGCCTTGCCGATGGGAAGGGTAATGCTTTTGGTAAAAAGGAGAATGACGATAATAGTCAGGACGAGAAATGCTCCGGTAGCAACAATAACGAAATTACGAATGGCATTGGCAGTGCTAAATAACTCCGCCTCATCCTGGGTCACGCCGATGGCCCATCCCGAGATCACTACCGGGGCAAAGGCGCCGATCTTGTTAATACCATTGAAGGTATAACGATCGGAGCCTGTCTCGGCGGCGAGCATTTTTTTCATGAAAATATCCATGCCCGGGGCAGTGGCCAGATTCATTTCGAGAATGAATTCCTTCTTGGGGTGGGCGATGACGAGGCCTGTTTTATCTGTCATATAGGCATAACCGGTCGTACCTATTTTTACAGCGGAAATTTTATCGACTAGGGTATCGATCTTCATGGCGGCGGCCATAATGCCGGAAAAATTGCCGTCCTTATAAATGGGGGCCGCGATGACGGCGACGGGCTTTCCCGTTTTTTTCGATTTGATCACCGTTCCGATGTTAGCCTTACCGGCTTTGGCCGCAACGAAATAATCCCGTTCCCCGATGTTGATGCCGTTGTAGGATCCCCCGATGCTGTCCGCCCGAATAGCACCCGTCGCATCGGCTACATAGAGGACTTCATATTCTCCGCCGATTTTTTTCATCATCTCCGTGAGTTTGGCGGCGGCGAGGTCACTGTTTCCCGACGTAGCCTCAATAAAGGTCGGGTCAACGGAAAAGGCCGTCAGCATCTTTATTTCTTCAACCATGGTCATATGCACCAGGTCAGAGAGGTTTTTGGCTACATTGACAACCTGTGCCAAAGAAATTTCCTGAAGGGCAGATGATGATTTGTAGGCTGAAAATAAACCTACTACGAGCAGGGGGATGAGGACAATCAGGATACCTCCCGTTAAAAGTTTTGTACGCAACGATTTTCTTCTCATGAACTATAACTCTCCTTCATAGGTTTATTTGTCCCTCCTGGATTGCTCCGGTCTGGCTAGATCTGCAAAATCAGGGCCATGACATGCCGCGAATTAAACTGGATGGCAAAATCCCCCTGAATTCACCTTTGTCAAAGGAGGGATTCAGAAGAGGAGGGCATTTTTCGTTGCGCCCGCTTCGGGATTGTGTGTTAGTAAAAAAATCTTGACTTTGCGTGATATTTTGACAGAATATGTCAGACTATTGACGTCCTTCCGGGATGAACTAAAGGAAAGAAAGATCTTTATGAAAGCATTCAGGATTCTCATTGCTGAAGACGATGGACTAAATCGTCAGAATTTAGTGGATCTTGTCGAGGAAAGCGGTTACCTCGCCAAGGCCGTGGCGGATGGAAAGGAGGGCATGGAGGAATTTGTGAAAGACCGCTATGATCTTGTGATCACCGATCTGCGGATGCCCAACGCGGATGGTCTTGAATTATTGCGGTTTGTCAAGGAAATAAACCCGAATAATCTCGTGATTCTCGTCACGGGTTACGCCAGTGTCCACTCCGCTGTTGACGCCATGAAGATGGGCGCTTTTGATTACGTCACCAAGCCTCTAAAAAACGATCTTGTCAAAATTACCATCGAGCGAGCGTTATCCTATGTCAAACTGAAGGAGGAAAATGTTCTCCTCAAGGGGCGACTGAAGAACCACCCTGATTTAGGTAAAATGATCGGGTACTGCGAACCGATGAAGAAAGTATTTGAAAAGATTGAGAAGGTGGCGACAACTGATAGCACGGTCCTAATTCACGGCCATAGCGGCACCGGAAAAGAACTGGTTGCCCGGGCGATTCATTTCAATAGCGAACGAAAAGATAAACCTCTTGTTCCGGTTAATTGCGGCGCCATCCCGGAAGAACTACTTGAGAGTGAGCTGTTTGGCCACGAAAAGGGGGCCTTTACCGGGGCGATCCGAACCAGAATCGGCAGGTTTGAGCTTGCCCAGGGGGGAACGATCTTCCTCGACGAAATAGGAGACATGAGTCCCGCCCTCCAGGTAAAGCTGTTGAGGGTGATTCAGGAGAAACAGTTCGAAAGAATAGGGGGCGTCAAAACTATCAACGCCGATGTCAGAATTATTGCGGCGACGAATCAGGATCTGGAAAAACTTATCGAAGAAAAGCGATTCCGGGAAGACCTTTTTTATCGCATCAATGTCATTCCGATTTATTTGCCGCCACTAAAGGAAAGAGGGATGGACTTGCCGATTTTGGCAAATCATTTCTTGAAGAAGGTCAACAAGTTAAAGAAGAAAGAAGTACAACGTATTTCGCCGGCGGTGATGAACATGCTGATGGAATACCCCTGGCCCGGTAACGTGAGAGAACTGGAAAATATGATCGAGATGCTTGTGGTTATGAAGGAAGAGGGTGAGATTGGCGTCGAGGATTTGCCGAACAAGATAGCTCAGAGAAGGATTCCCGCCACTACCCAATACAGTGTTGATTTTCCGGAGGAAGGCGTTGATTTCAACAACATGGTTGTTCAGTTTGAAAAGGATCTTCTTTTAAAGGCCCTCGA
This sequence comes from Syntrophales bacterium, assembly GCA_041664405.1. GTDB lineage: Bacteria > Desulfobacterota > Syntrophia > Syntrophales > UBA8958 > UBA8958. Next base: position 5,856 of record JBAYKV010000071.1, on the reverse strand, counting down.
CAAATGCGGTGGTGTAAAAAACCGGGCGGCAAAGATGCTCAATCTGAATCGCACTACTCTTGTTGAGAAACTCAAAAGGCTATAATTATCTTAGGAGCCAGTAGCTCCCCAAAGCCCCCATTCAGATTCCTTGCCCCTGGAATATGAATTTCTGGCCTCAGATTTGCATTTCGTAAGAAAAAATTGCGATGCAGATCCGCTCATAGTCGTTTCTCAGTAATTAATTAAGCAGGAAGAGATTTCTTCCTGTCAATGATAGTCATATTCCTGATGATTACGGATCGGTCGTGGGAAAAGGAATTGTAATATTTCAATTATGGCTGATCTTGTTGTAGGAATATCAGACCTGAAGTGCAGCGGACAACAGAGTGATGTTATTGTAACCTATGCCCTGGGTTCCTGTATCGCCGTTGTTGTCTATGACCCCCTGGCGCGAGTGGGGGGCATGCTGCATTTCATGCTTCCAGATTCAACGCTGGATAAAAACAAGGCGGTGGCAGCACCGGGCATGTTTGCCGATACGGGTGTTCCCTTGCTCTTCAAGAGCTGCTACCAGTTAGGCGCGGAAAAGAAACGGCTGATCGTGAAGATTGCCGGTGGGGCAAGTATTCTCAACGATGCGGATTATTTTCGCATCGGGCAAAAGAACATCACGGCGATGAGGAAAATATTCTGGAAAAACAATATACTAATTAAAGCAGAAGACACCGGGAAAAACTGTAACCGTACGGTGAAGCTCCAGCTCGCCGACGGAAAGTGCTTCGTGAGATCTTCCGGTGGAGCGGTAGAGGAGTTATAATGCTCGACAGAATCCTCCTTTCAATTAATAAATTGCCGGCCTTTCCGGCGACTGTACAGCGGGTATCCGAACTTCTGAAAAATGAGGACTATTCGGTCAATGAAATCGTCGCGGTCATTAAATTCGACCAGGCAATCACGGCAAATGTCCTTAAAATAAGCAATTCAGCTTATTTTGGTGTCCGCCAAAAAATAAAGACCATTCATGACGCCGTCGTCTATTTGGGGCAACAGCATCTCATCCGCGCCATTCAGACGGCAAGCATCTCGAAGTTCTTCACAAATAAGGGTTATGGCGATAAAGCCAGCGAGCTTTGGGAGCATTCGGTGGCCGTTGCCCTTATGTCGCAGATTTTGTCGCGGCAGATGTACCAAAAGGAAAACTCCGTTCTCTACACGGCAGCCCTGCTCCACGATGTAGGGAAACTGGTGATGGGCGAGTACGTGCAGGATGCGTCCAAGAAGATATTCGAACTTGTCAATAATCACGCTTATTCGTTTCTTGAGGCTGAGGAAGAGGTTGTCGGCATCAATCACGCAGATCTTGGCGGTCGGATCGCCGAATACTGGAACTTCCCTGACGAGATAAGAGATGCAATTGCCTTGCATCATCGCCCCAATCTTATCGATCTCGAAGGGAATCCATTAGTCAGTCTCACCTACCTGTCCGATCAATTCTGTCTGACCATGGGTATCGACGGCGGCATGGATGGTCTTGCCCACCGGGGATTCAGCGAGGTGACGAAGAAATATCAATTGAGGGAGACCGACATCGAAAAGTGTATGCTCATGCTCCTGGAGCAGCTAAAACAGGCGAATGAATTGTTGGGTATTGTTGATAAATAACCTCCCTCCCGGTAGGAACTTATAGTCTACGGGAAGGTGCTTATAAAATAGCCATCTCCTCAGGGGGGAAGTTTAAGGTAGGGATAGCTTGACAGGAAACCCTAATAAATATATAGGCGATACAACTGAGGCAGATCCGAATATGGAACAAAACAAGATATTAAGACAAAACCTGATGATGGCGGTTTTCGAAGTATTTGAAAAGATGTATTATATATATCTGGAACCGGTAACAGGTGAAGCGGTGGGGAAAGATTTCAGCTCCGTTGAGATTGGCTTCTCCGGCGATATAGTGGGGAGCATCATTGCTCGCTTTCCTCGGGAGTTGTCGATGATGATGGCTGCAAACGCTCTGGGGATGGGTGAGCAGGAAATGTCCGAACAGATCCTGGTGGATTGCCGGAAAGAATGCCTCAATATGCTCTGCGGTAATTTTCTGCAAAAACATGATGCCGACAAACTGTTTCATATGACGTTGCCAAAGGCCGTCATGGGGAAGGGCGGAAGGGAAATTGACGGCGGAAGGGAAATTTATAAACTCGATCTCAATTTCGAATCCGCCCATATTCCCCTGCGCGTGGAAATGATCATATATCAGCAGCAGTGATGATAATGTACGGAAGAATATAAAGACTTCGGGAGGAACTATGGATAAAAACATCAAGATACTCGTTGTTGATGATTTTGCTACGATGAGGAAGGTCATCAGGAACATTCTCAAGCAGGTTCAATATGAGAATGTTGTGGAAGCGGAAGACGGCGTCGTGGCTTTAAGTATTTTAAAATCACAACAGATTGATTTTGTGATCAGCGACTGGAACATGCCGAACATGACAGGCTATGAGCTTCTCAAGGCAGTGCGGGCCGACCCCGAAATCGGAAAGACGCCATTTCTTATGATTACGGCCGAGTCGCTTCAGGAAAACGTGGTTGCCGCAGTCAAGGCCGGGGTCAGCAACTATATTGTGAAGCCCTTTACCGCCGAGACGCTGAATGAAAAAATTACGAAAATTATGGAAAAATAAGCGAAAATAAGCGAAAATGAGGCGAGGAGCGCTATGAACGTCAAATTTATCAATCCTTTTTTAGAGGCGACTATCGATGTACTGAAAACGATGGCTTTTGTTGAACCAACTCCGGGTAAGCCCTATCTTAAAAAGGACAACTATGCCAAGGGTGACATATCGGCAATTATCGGTATGACGGGGGCGGCAAAAGGGTCTTTGGCATTGACTTTTTCCGAATCCTGCATTGTCAAGATCGTCTCCAACATGCTTGGTGAGGAGATTAAGGAGATCAACGGAGATATCAAGGACGCCGTTGGTGAGATTACAAACATGGTGTCCGGAGCGGCACGGAAATTACTGGAAGCTGAAGGCTTTACCATCACCGCCGCCATTCCCACCGTGGTTTCCGGAAAGGGACATTCGATTGTCCATGTAATGGGGGGGCCAAGCATCGTTATCCCCTTCAACACCGATCATGGGCCTTTTGTCGTTGATGTCTGTCTGACCGAGGTCAGCTAGAAGAATTATGGAATGACGCAAAAAGTCTCAAGAAGAAAAAATTATTTGTTATTCCGGATGTGTTAGCTCAAGAATCACGCAAACAGAAGCAAGTGACCTTTCCGGGAAGTGATCGCCTTACCTTAGTTGCTGCATGACCTGCTGCCGGGGCTGGAGAACGATGATACTGATTCTCCGGTTCCGCGGATCGTTCGGATTTTCCTTGATGTATAATTCCTGATCAGCATACCCCACGACTCTGGCGATAGCAGTGGACTCAATCCCGTTGTTTTCGAGTTCCCGCCGCGCCGAAGAAGCCCTGGCGGTAGAAAGTTCCCAATTAGTCACATGTGCGCCTTTGGCTGTAAAGGGGGCGGCGTCAGTATGGCCTTCGACGGCGATGCGATTGGGAAGGTCTTTGATATTATCGGCAACAAGTTTGATGATTTCCTTGCCCCGGGCGCTCAGATCATTGCTTCCTGCCGAAAACATCATGCTTCCCTCCATATCGATCAATTGGATCCGAACGCCGCCCTCGACAATATCGATGACGACCTGGTTCTTGAAGCTCTGAAGCTTCTGTTCCACAGATTTTTTCATCTTGGCGACAAGATCCGTTGCGCCCGCCTTCCCGACCGGAGGCGCCATACCCAGAGGACTGGGGGACTTGTCCAGCATTGATTTGCTTGATGCTGACGATGACGACTGCTCTTTAAAGACATTCGGTTCTTTGAAATATAAGGAAACAGCCGCCTTCTTTTCAGGCGAGACCATAGAAATCAGCCACATCAACAGGAAAAAGGCCATCATCGCCGTCACAAAATCGGCATAGGCGACTTTCCATGAACCGCCATGATGGGCTTCGTGTTTCTTGTTTCTCCCTCTTTTGATAATGATGGTTGCTTTGTCGTCCATTTATTTCTTTTGCGCCCTCAATGCTTCTTCTACTTCAATAAAACCCGGTTTTGATTCATGGGGGATGACCCTGCGCCCGAATTCCAGGGCCACCTTGGGGGCGGCGCCGCCAACGAAGGACACCAATGCTACCTTGTAAACCACCAGATATTGTAGTTCTTCTATGGCGACGTGTTCGAGGTTTTTCCCCATCGGTCCAACATAACCATAACAGAGGAGAACGCCGAGAAATGTCCCTACCAGGGCGGCGCCGATGCTGTTTCCCAGTACGGAAGGAGGCGAATCTATCTTTGCCATAGTCAGGACTATCCCGAGAACGGCTGCTACGATACCGAGACCGGGGAGGGAATCGGCGGTAAAATTTACCATCTTGGAAGGGAGCATCAGTTCTTCAAAATGACCTTCCAATTCCGTATCAATGAGGGCTTCCAATTCATGAGAGGCTATTGTGGTCGTCATGACCAGCCGCAGGGTATCGGTGATGAGTCCGATGGCACGGTGGTTGTGAAGAATCTTTGGATATTTGTTGAAAAGGGGACTTTTTCCGGGATCGTCCACATCGCTTTCAATGGAAACGAGACCTTGCTGCCTGATTTTATAAAAAATGCCATTGAGCAGGATCAGCGCTTCCAAATATTCCTGCTTGCCGAGAGCCTTGTGGGTAAGAGTGGCTAACACGGCTTTTATGACGGTCATGGCAGTCTTCAGGGGCGCGGCAATAAGAAAACCTCCACAAGCAGCCCCGCCGATGATCAACAGCTCCACTGGTTGGAACAGTACTTCTAGTTTGCCGTGTTCAAGAAGGTAGCCGCCGACCACGCATGCGGTCACGAAGAGCACTCCGATAATAACAAACATAGATTATTTCACTTCCTTTTTTCTCTGAGAATTTCCCGTTCCTTTTCAAAAACGAAACGGACAATTTCATCCCTGATCTTGTCGTCTATCTTTACATAACTCAGAACCGTCACGTACCCGCTGGTCTGCTTTTCGGTTTTGATAACTTCACCGTAGAGATAAATGTACAGCGCCGTAGATTGCCCGGAAGACAAAACAACCTTCAGTTCCAGAATGTCGCCGGGCTGGAAAGGTTCAGGAGTTGTAAAATTAATTCCGTTGCCGCTGATGTGGACCGCCTTGAAAGGAAGAGACTGAAAACCCTCACCTTGAATCGTGATGAGCCGGATGAGGGAATCGAGCTTTGTATTGATCACCCGTAACCATTCGTTGAGAAGGGGTTCCTCAACCTCGGGTAGCATAGAGTAATCCGGGATGGCCATGTTGCTAGAGATTCGGGAATGAACCACTGGATGTTCGTCCTTTGATATAAGACGATAGGCCATGGGAATGTAGGCATAAACACGGGTGTATTCGCGACGGTTCATGGTTAGGCTGTCTTCAGATGTCATGCTTCCCCCCTAGTTGATGGATAACGAGGATTGCCTTGCAAGTGGGGTGCCACATGTCTGGTAGTGAGGACAGAAAATATCATGGTACGGTAATTGCTGTCAGTCACTTTGACTACTTTAATGAAAGGCAATCCGGCATGGTGAAATACTTTTGTATCTTCTTGACTTTACTGTTTTTTATTGCCTCTGCGCAAACCGTTCTTTCCGAACCCACCAAGATATTCACCATTCAGGTTATCACAAATAAGGAAAAGAATAACGCTCTGAGAGAAGCTAAAAAGCTGGGGGATAAAAAAGTTAACGATATCAGGGTGGAGAAAATCGGTGAGCAGTATGTGGTAAGGGTCGGCAAATATACAAAACAGACGGATGGAACGGCGATT
>JBAYKV010000070.1:0-13369 GCA_041664405.1 Syntrophales bacterium | reverse complement strand
CCCTTTCCATCGCCAAACGTATCGCCCTCGCCGACGGCAAGTACGCGGATGAAGAAAAAACAGTATTGGCTAAAATCCAGAAGGGCCTCGAGTTAAAATAATCAGAAACATGGCGAGGGGCGAACTATCACATACATGGCCCATCATTTTGTATTTATTAAACAATCATATATGATATATTTCAGGATACCCCCATATATACCCCCAATTTTCAACCAATCCCTGTTTTGAGATAAATATTTTCTCGAAAATAATCAAGGCGGGTTCATAAAAAAGATGGCCCGGTTTGCTTTGGTCAATCATTTGACTTCTACTCCACAATGATTTCATAATGCACAAAAACCTGTTGGCAACAAAAGCCTTGACAAATCCAGACTAGTTGTCATAGTAAACGCAAAACTTCCCCTGTGGTTTCGACCCAGGGTGCGGGGTCGGGCAACCGGCCCCTGCTTTTTTTATCCCTATGCCCAAACAAAGAACTTATGTCTACATTGATGGGTTCAATCTCTATTACAGAGCGTTGAAGGGAACGCCATATAAGTGGCTTGATTTAAAGACTCTTTTTTTTCACCTCCTTGCCCCCCACAACGACATAAAAGCGATAAAATACTTCACCGCAATCGTCTCTGGCAAAATAGATCCGAATCAACCCATACGACAGAAGACATATATTCGAGCATTAGAAAAGCATACTCCTGAAATATCCGTTTACTATGGTCATTTCCTCACGCATGATGTCTCTATGCCAATGGCGGGAACAAGCCCGCCGCAATTTGTTAACGTCCTGAAGACAGAAGAGAAAGGTTCTGATGTAAACCTTGCCGTGCATTTTCTCAATGATGCATGGCTTGATAAATTTGACTGCGCCGTCATTGTTTCAAACGACAGCGATCTGGCCGAAGCCTTGAGGCTTGTAAAAAAGCAAACATCAAAAAGTGTAGGAATCATAACCCCCGTCATGTATCCATCCAAGGAGCTGATACAGCATGCTGATTTTGTTAAACGAATCCGGCATGGCGTTCTTTCAGTATCGCAACTTCCCAACCCGATTCCTGGAACAACCCTTTCAAAACCAGCTTCTTGGTAAGCTACCCACAAAAAAGGTGGATGCTTTCACACCCGCCCCGGTTCCGGGCCACGAGAGGCGGCTTTCTACCGTTCTTTATGTTGGGTAACTGTAGTGCTTGCCTTGGCGTGAGAATAAAAAACCTTTCCCGTAATCGGATTGTAAAGCCCACCCGTTGACGGACTGCATCCGCGAAGCCGGGGGCGCTTGTGCTTCTCGATCGGCTTTTCCGGCTCGTAGTATTCATCGGGGAATTCGTGATTGGCGTATCGGTCCAGGACATGGCAGTCGTAGAGAACAACAGTGTGTACCTGAGCAAAAGGAATCGGCTTGCGGATCTCGTCAAAGGTTGAGCGGTCTATCCCAAGATACCGGGCGGCCTCGTCGATCCGCAACCACTTCGTCTGGATCTGAACCGCCCTACCCTTTTTTATGATTTCGATGATCTTCATTGTGTTGCTCCTTTATCTGTCATGACTTTGGTATCCCTCCTGCCTATGCTATTCATAATGGCCCTGGGGCGAACGTGAAGCCCCAGGGCCGATGAACCGGGTAATCTCACGGCTGAGAAAATTAAGTCGCGAAAAGTCGCTACTAAGCCCATTTTTGGGCTCAGTGAATCCCACTCGTATTTCAAATCTGACTCCTCAAAATTGGGGAGACATCGGCGCGACTTTGCGCTGGTCTATCTGACTGCTCAATTTTAAGCAGTCAGGTTATCGACATTTGAAACGTCAAAAACCAGGTTCATCCCACCTTGGCTTCAACCGGTTCCTGCTTCACATACGCTTCAAGGACATCGAGTTTCCCCGTGTCGGATAGCTGGTTTAGCTTCTCCTCCAGCCGGTTTAACGTTCCATCCAAAAGGTTTAGCTTCCCCTCAATAAGGGTTATTTCCGTCTCTCTTTTATCTGCCATGGCAATAATATTCTTAAAGTTTTCATATTGTCGCTCTGTCAAGGCTCCCTTCATGGCTTCAAGAGTTTCATGGGCGATACGGATTTCTTCTGTCATGCGTCTGCCTCCTTCCCGGCATGCCGTACCGATGCGGCTTGAGTTACCTTCCATTTCTCGGAAGGTTCCAGATTAAGACCGACGACGCGCCCGGATCGGTAGATTCCGTCACCTTCGGGACTGACAATATCAACTGCGATGTAGCCGATGGTGTCCTGCATGAATTCCATGACCTCATGTACCTGACGCTTTGCGTGTGCGTTCAGGGCTTCAAGCAGGTATCCGGCCCGGCTATCGACGCTTCTTTCATCGTCCAGGCCCGTCATTAGCCACACCAGCGTATCAATTCGCTCGAATATGCAGTCAAATACCATGCTTAACTCTTGTGATTCGGTTTTGGTGGCGTTGCCGATGGGGTGAAAATATGTGATTGATCCGTCGTCCTCGATCTTGCGGAGGATCCGGAGATCATCCGACTTGACGGGCGGGACCGGGTGCACATTGTTTTCAGGAGTCATCTCTTCAGGCTGCATGATGAACCTCCTTCCTGGCTGCTTCGATGCGAACGTCAAGAAATGCTTGCTCAAGAAAGCCATTCCCGATGTGATCATTTTCCATTATGACGACGATATGCCCAACGTGCTTGTCAATGGCTTCTTCCATCTCCATCAGCTTTCTGAACGCTGAAGAATAAAGCCTTTCCAGAACGTCCGCATAATATTTCTCATCGGCCTGCATCATCACTCGAATGGTATCCTTTATCGGATACAGGCAATAATTTATCAATTCGTCAAGCCCCCAATCATGAACCGGGATTTCTCTCCCTGGCGTCCCGTCGAAACGGGGATACCTGTAAACCGCTTCTCCGGCTTCAATCTTTTTCAGATATTCCATGTTCATGCCCTCCCTTCCTGGCTTGCATATTGGCGTTGCCTACAATCGTCCATGATCCCTCTTGCCTCATCCAGGCATCTGATCATCGGCCCCCTCAATCTGTCTTCCGCTGTAATCATTTTTTCCTGGTTCATATCTCAACCCTCCATAAAACAAAAGGTCATGGAATTGCGAAGGCTCTAAAGAGACCTCCCGGCCCTTGCGGGTGACGGATTCCATGACCAATTTGACGTTATGGGACAAACAAAAATAGCCACTATCGGGTGACCTCCGCTTTAGAATTTTCGCATTTTTAAAATACCAGCTCCCCGGATTAAGTCAAGGATATTTTTGGTAGTGTCTCAGTTTGAAATAGTTGCCTCTTGAAATGCTTGAGCGCTTATGCTATGCTTGAGTCATGAAAAAAGCAAAGATTCCCAAGTATGCCGACCTGAACCAACTCGCCTATGCTATTGTCCAGGCGGCTACGGATGAAAACCCACAAGAGGAACCAGAGACAGGGAAGAACCCTGCCGCCGTCGCTTTAGGAAGGCTCGGAGGGAAGAAAGGCGGCAAGGCAAGGGCTGAAAATCTTACGCCTGAGCAACGGAAAGAGATAGCCAAGAATGCGGCTCAGGCAAGATGGTCTAAAAAATCATAGTTCAATCCCCTTCCTATTCGATTTCCTAAATAAAAAACTACAAATTATTAATGCATATCAATAGCTTAAATGGGCAATGAATAATTAGATGAATAAATAGCTTGAATTTTACAGAAATATCATATACAATTCATGAAAAAGATGGAGGGAAAATTTAATGAACACCCCTTAGTGGTCGTCACAGTTCCCCTCCTGGCAAACGCTTTGCCGGGTAGAACACGCGTTCTATGGTTAAGGTGAAGGCAAGGTCGTCTGACAAACGTCGGGGCGCTTACATCAACGACCTCATGTAATGATCAAACGAATGCTGGACATAGAAATCATTGGGAGGGATGATCAAGATAGCCGCCCGCTCTCCTCCCTTGGCAATCAACCTCTCGTTGAACAGGGCGATAGTTGTTACATGCCGCTCCGGATCTCCAAACCACGCCTGTAAAAGATCGGGATGCAGGCCAAAGCCGTACTCCTTGCGCATGGCAGTGATCATTTCAAACATACTCGTGACGTCTTTACTTTCACCCTCTGCGAGCAGTTGAAACGCTGCATCTTGGATCGGCTTCCCCTCTTCTTTTGGCTTTACCACGCCGATAATGCCGACATAGCCAGGTAGTCCGTTACTCGTCTCCGAGACCTCCGTAGGCCAGCCTACGCAACCAAATAAATCGTAGTAGAGCTGGCCGGTCTCGGTGTTTTTGTACCAGAACGGGCGCTCGATCATGGGCTGGCCTGTGATGGCAGCCTGATCGGTCCTCGATTGAAGAAGCTCGTAAGCATACGGATGAACAACTATTTCTATTCTACTCATCAGGATACTCCTTAAAAGTGATGTCGCCAAAGAATGAATCATCAGCGGCGAAGGTTAGGCATAGGGCGTCTGCCCGGTCCGGTGACCGCTTCAGGACCTCACGCATTGTGATTTTTCTCATGACCCGGATTTTTCCCCGGTCCACTTCATAGGTCGGTGTCTGAAGCTCCTCAATCAACAGCTCATCAGGCGGTAACATGGCCCCCGGATCGGTTCTTAGCCACTCCCGACATTGCCACCACAGTTGATCCCGCAGGATGAAGAATTCACCTTGTTCCGTATTTTGGGTAGGCGAAGAAGCGACCTTGACAGGAAACACAGCGCAGCCCTGCCTCTGCATGGCCGGCGCAACCCCGGCGCCTACGCCCGTAGCATCGACGTTCACGGCGGAAACCTTCCTTGGTTGGCACTCATTGACGGCCTTGTCGGAAGTCTCCATCGTATCCAGGCCGGACCAGGGGACCAACTTTTCAACGAACCCGCCATATCTGAAGCACATGACGTTGCTATCCGTCCCAAATTCCCCAACATCCAGGCCGGCAGTAGCAGAGGCACCCACAGGCGGGATCTCCCCGTGCTGCGAAACGTAAGCATCCCAGCGGGAACGTGCACGTGCAATCCATTCCCTGCTGATCAACTGCTGGCTTCCCTGTGCCGGGTATTCACCCAGGACCATGTAGCTGAAGGCCGGGTCCATGATCTTGTAATATCCCGGCCGCAGAGGTGGGTACTCTTCCCCACTCTGGCTCCTCGCGGTTACCCCAACCAGGTAGGCCGGAAGTTCAAAGCAAGATCCGTCATTCGCCTCCCCGGAAACCAAAGGGCGGCACCATTGATTGATTCGGCGGACGGTGGTCTCCCTGGACACGGCGCCGGGGATCCGATCTTCCCCCGAAGCCACGTTTGGATGATTGAACGCCGATAGCTTGACCACATTGGCCCTGCCATCCCGTTCCATCCGATGGACCTCTCCGGATTGATGCCGCGGATTAAACATCACAAGAAGTCGGGCATGGCCGCCTGACATGCAGGATTCGATGCCACGGTAGACGTCATCAGGAACAGCATCGCCTTCATCGATGATGAAGAGAAGATGGGGAGCATGTTTACCGGAAAATTTGGCTTCCCGCTGCGCTTCGGTCCCCGATGCCGGGATAGTTACGCCCGCCGTGAAGGACCTTGCAGACCGCCCGATGAAAAGGCTCCTGATGCTATCTGAGGCAAACAGTTTCGGGTGCTTCTCGACAGCGCTCCCAATCTCGCCCCAAAGCAGCTTCTTCAGGTTGCTTTCCGGGGGTGCCGCACTCGTATACACTTGGCTGTCAGGAAAGGTCTTGTAAAACCATATCGCAATCCGGGCGGCTGCGTGGGTCTTGCCCGTTGCGTTCGCAGACCTGGCCACGGTGATCGGATAATCCCGGACAGACTCCATCAAGATCTTCACTTCTTCCGTGAAGGAATCCCCCAAGACATCCTGGCCAAAGCCGACAGGGTCATCCTGGTAGTCTTGAAAATCAGTCTCTATACCAAAGTGCTGATCAAGAGATTGAAATAGAGCCTCGTAAAGCTTTGATTTCCTTGAGTCTCTGGATAATTCGGTCTCGAACATCTTTGTCTGCTTCTCCAATCGTTGTCAATACTTCCCTCTGGAACTCTGCCACGGCTTCCAGATAGTAAAGGGTTTTGAAGATCTCCAGCTGAAGGTTCAACTGCCCCCGGATCTCGGCCATGGCCCGCAGCGCGAGCTCCCGGGGGTCCTTGAATTTATATTCCTTAACCTCTTCCTCAGTCCCACGAACCCGGACCTTTTTAACTTGTGATTCCAACACCTGAAGGGCTTTTTTATCTCCTCTGTTCCATTGCATCAAAAGGTCAAGGAGCTCATTCGCATAACCGTTGATCTTCTGAAGCTGATCGACTGCGTTGAGGTTCTTATCAACGACCTCATGTGCACGTTCCAGGGAAACATTCCTCACAACGGAGAGATTCAGCTCTTTCTTGGCCTTGGAGACAGCGCCCGCCGTGACTCCAAAATAGTGAGCAACTTCCCGTTGAGATTTACCAGCGTTAAGCATCTGATTTAACTTCACTCTATCAATCTTCAGGCTTGGCATTTGGTAAGCTCCATTTCACGTTGGTTAAGAACTTTACTTCGTGTCCGGGTGTCAAATGGCATGATTGCCCTCTTATTTTATCTTCGCATATGGCCATTGCGTGTTCACGTACTCGACGTCCTCTGGCATGAGTTGCCGTTTCTTTCTCAGTCCTTCGTAGTACTTCCTTGCCGCCTCGGTGTGCTCCTGCTCCCGATTGTCCATAAAATCAAGCACGCGACCAGCGGTATTGTTAGACAACCAAGTCGCCCCCGCGCCTACAGCGTTCCCCAGGAGGCTCCCCGCCCGTTTTAGCCGTCCTAAGCCTGCCGAAGGTACGCTGTCCACCTCTTGCCCCAGCGTTTTAGGCAGAGTAAGGGGCGTATCCGCCAAAGCTTTTCGCGCTGGGCTCCGCGGTGTGAATATCGGCGTCTGAGGTGCCAGTGGCGCCGGAGCCGCAACTGACCGGGGCGTCGGGTTCCATTCTTCGTTGTCCTTAATGAACGTTGTCTTCCCGCCGGTCGTAATGTAGCCCTCCCCGCCGGGGCCGTTGTAATTAGGGTTGTCAAGTCTGGCCCTAAATTGTTTCCGGGTTTCGCTTGCTACTGATGGCGCTGGTACACCAAGTGTTGCGCGTGCCCCAGGCGGGGCGAGCACAGGGTTGTCGGGCGTGTAAAAACTGTCCGCTTCTCCTTTACCGGGCTGTTTTGCATCCAACACCCCTAACTTCCTTCTCACTGCTAAAATTTCCTCTGGTGTTTTCGACATTGCGTTATCTTTTAACCAAATGTCAAAAGCATCTTGCGCCTGGGTTTTCTGCCTGCCAAGCCCTATCCTTGCAACTTCCGCATTCCCCTGCGCCGTGATCCCAGCCACGCCTAAATGAGCCCGACCGGTGATATTTGCAACGTCGCGGCTGGCATCCTCTCCCTTATCCGCGCCATACATGCTCGCGTCGCTTGCTAACTTTTGTCTTGCCAGCGCCCCGGTGTCCTGCAATCTTTGAGCGTCCAGGTTCTGATCCCCGGTTTGCTTCAGAAGACCCTCTCTGTATTTCTGCCGACGCTCCTCGTCCAGTTCATCTCCGCTTACAAAGGTCGCTCCTACAAACCGCCCTGGGTTTGCTCTCCGCTTCGCAAACTGAATTTCATCAATCATATCCGCGATCATAGCAGTTAAACTGTTCATGGCCTTACTCCTTTCTTTTGGTTGTTTATCTTGTCATCGGTCAAATCATGTAATCATCCCTGAAGGTCTGCGAAAGTCTGCGTCTTGGCGTCAAACCGCAGCTTGATCGTTCCCGTTGGTCCATTGCGGTGTTTAGCGATTTCGATCTCTGCAATACCTCGCTCGAGGTTGCTTTCCGACTTGTTATAGACCTCATCGCGATAGATGAAAGCAATGACGTCCGCGTCCTGTTCTATGGCGCCGGACTCCCGAAGGTCTGAAAGCATTGGGCGCTTATTGGTTCTGCTATCAACCTGCCTGTTTAGTTGTGAAAGTCCGATGACTGGAATCTCCAGTTCCCGGGCAATTGCCTTCAGTGTCCGACTGATCTCAGCAACGGCTTGCTCCCGGGTGTCATGACGGCCAGACACACGCATCAACTGAATGTAATCAATGATGAGAAGTCCAAGACCATGCTCGGCCTTAAGGCGTCTCGCCTTCGCCCTGATCTCTGCCGGTGTGACGTCAACCTTGTCGTCTATGAATAGGGGGGCCGCGCCGATCCGGGAAGCTGCATCGGCAAGCCGGGACCACTGATCATTGCAGACGAAGCCACGCCGTAGTTGCCTGGAATCGATTCTACTCATACCGGCAAGAATTCTTGTCATGAGGCTTTCTGCAGGCATCTCTAAGGAGAAAAGAAGCACAGATACACCGCTTAAGGCGGAGTGCATGGCGATATTGCCAGCCAAAGTGGATTTACCCATGCCGGGGCGTCCGGCAATAATGACCAGGTCAGCATTTTGCAGCCCCAAGGTCCGATCATCCAAGTCACGAAGCCCGGTAGGAAGTCCTACAAGTGCCCCTCCTTGCGTGTGTCGTTTCTCGATCATGGCGAAGGTATCACGGGCAAGATCACGGGATACGTGCATAGTTTTATTTCCCTCCCGTGCCAGCGACAAGGAAAGAATGACCTTTTGTGCCTGATTAAGAGCCTCATTCGTGTCGATTGTGGGCGAATAGGCGGCCTCTATGAGCTTGCCCGCCTCGGATATGATGTGCCGTTCGATAGCCTTACTTTTGACGATCTTGCAGTAATGCCGGATATTGGCTGCCGAAATTGCCCCGTCCTGTACCTCGGAGACATAGACAGGACCACCGACCTTGTCGAGGGTTCCCCGGCTTCGAAGTTCATCACAGACGGTTATCAGATCCGCCACGGTGTTCTTGTCTATCAGGTCCAGGATTGCCCGGAAGATCGAACGGTGTGCCGTATGGTAGAAGTCCTGACCATCGGAATCAAGGACGGAAAGAACGTCACCGGCCGCTTGATTGTCCAGCATGAGCCCGCCGATAACGGCCCGTTCTGCATCATAATCATGTGGAAGAACCCGGCAAAGGGAGGGATCGAGATTGTTTTTCATGCGATCACCCCTTTGTGTTCAAACTCGCAATAGACACAGCCACCATCTGTCAGATCCGCTTTGACAACAATCCGCCGGCCACATCTGGAACACTCAAAGGCTTCCGGGTCTGTCTGTCTTGATGCAATTCCAGTCACACCCTTTATGCCCGTGGCCTGCATCTTTGCTTGGAGCTGATCAAACTGTTTTCGCAACTTGGACGTGCTGAGGATATTGTTTTGCCAGAAAGGGTCATCTTGACACCATGAAACGACTTCCCGGATATCATCGGGAGCCCGGTTGTCAATCCGGATCATAAGGTCAATGTCTTTGCCCCATGATTGAAGATTCGGCTTTTTGTGATTCGGATTCCTGGACAGGATTTTTTCAAGAAGAAGTTCTGAAAGTCGGATCTCGATAGAGTCCGACAAGAAGGTTTTCTTATTCTTTACATTCTCTTGTTCTTGTTTGTGTTCCTTGGCTGTTCCTTGCCTGTCACTTTCGCTGTTCCTTTCTTCTGTGGCAGCTTGGTAAATAGGCCAATTTATTATATAAATAATCGAATAATGGGTGTTACTTTCGATGTTCAAAAAATCGAGTTTTTTTAATTTCAATATTCGCTTCCAAACAGTCGAAGGCGACATATGAAGTTTTTTGGCTGCTGATTCCCGCCCAAAAAGAAAGGTTCCCGGTGATAGTTTGACCTCTGAAAATCCTCTGCCTGTCTTCACTTGAATGAATGTTTCCTTATGCGTCGCGCGTATGATGCACCAAAGAAAGACTTTCAAAAGGCCCTCGCTCTGGAAGACCGCTGAATCTTCAACCTTGCGCCATAAATGGACATATCCCCTGTTCATCTCTTCGGCCCTCCTCCTGGTAATTGGTAGGCCCTTGGATTATTGAACCTTGCCGCCATAAGCTGTTGCAGCTCAACTTCAGGACATGGCCCTAACTGAACCTGACCAGCTTCGTTTGCAAGTTCGGCAAGCAGGAGAAAGATATTTGCCGTAGCCGGGTCTTTTTTGAAGAGGTGGTCATAGGTGCGCCGGAAATGACGGGAAGGGGTGAAGGGTTTCATTTCCCGGGCTCCTCCAGGAGCAACGCCTCTTCGCGTAGTCGCCGTGCTTCGGACTCGTGACGCCCTGTGTCTGCCCGGAGAATTTCCGCCGCCTGAGTGTGAAGCAAGGCTTTTCTTTGAAGCTCCTCGCGGGGGGTCATGGCTGCATCCCCTCAATGAGCTGCCTAATGTCTGACGCCTTCCAACATGTCACGCGCCGCGATAATTTTATCGGTTGGGGGTATCGCTTTTCTTTAACACCCTGCCAGAAGTGTGAGCGACTTACTGGAATGAATTGAAGAACCTGCTTGATCCGTAGCAAACCGGTTTGGGGAAGTTCTTGCAAATTGTCATAAATCTTTCTTTTCCTCTCTTCTGCCATTGGATAACCTCGTTCTATTGTTGATGAATAAAAAAAGCCGCGAAAACCTTATATGGTCATTCGCGGCTTACTGGCTTAGGCTATTGCTTTTCTTGCCCTAACTGGCTTGCCCTGTCTTTATTGTAGTGCAGTTCACGTCATGACGTAACCATCCTTTTTGGTCCTTGATAATTTTCTAATCTTCTCTCCGCAAGGTCTCTTTATCTTCAAAAGTGCGATGATTTTGCTTGTACTCACATAGCCATACGGGTCAAGGATCTCAATAACAGGTATATCCTTCGCTACGATGCTCCTCTCCTCAGAGTGAAATCCTTGATGATCATCAACCATGTCTCTCATGTTTTGTCCCTCAATATTCTAAATATTCCCCTAATCTGAAGTTGAAGTAATCCGGATAGCTCTTTAATATTTTCCTTGTCTGCAGGGCTACTCGGCTTAGGATTGGCCAAGTGATTGGTTAACACATCAACCGTAGAGGTTATAGCTGCCTCCCACAACTCCAACATTTCTGGTCGAGTCTGCCATGATATTACCCGTGACTCATCATAGTCTTCCCAAAAGAAAAGCGCCTTATGCATCATCAGGAGCCCTCCCGGTACTCCCGGGAGGTACATGTGGTCCTTAATAAGTTTAAGAAAAGCATCAATAACTCCGCTTCCATACCAAGGCAAAAGCGGCATGAGACTTTCTTTGATCGTTTTGGGGGTGTATTTTTGCTGATAAACTTTTGTCCAGCGTGTAGGACTGTCATCTATTATGAAGATTTTTTTCTTTTTAATTTTCTTATCTTTGGTAGACTCAAGGAAAGAGTTAAATAAAGGCTCATGCGACTTCAAAAGGATAATTTTGTTGCCAATTGTGGTGAATGCTAAACCTTTCTCCACTTTAGGATTAAGCAAATAATCTTCTACATTCACCGCGACCACGCACCGGGCAAAATCTGTCCCAAAATTATGAGCAAGTTTCTGCATTTCTGCTTTGAAATCTTTTTCAGTTTTCCACTTTCGCAATAGGCCATAGGACACACCTGCAATTTTTGAAATCTCCTGCAGGGAGAGCACGGGATGCAATATAAGCAAGCCAGCGGCCGCGATCTTGTCCCTGCCCATTCCGATTTTTTCCCCGCGGGACGTTCCGGCTCTTTTCGAATCCTCGCAACCCTTAAGAGGCTCGTCATTTAACCAAGTTTGCAATGTACGGATTGCCGACTCTTTGTAACATGCGCTCCCGTATCCCTTTTCCATAAGCAGTCACCTTAGTTCGTTGAGTACGGTAACAAACTACGCTTGTTTGTTACTAATGTCAAGAAAAAAATTTCCCCCCCTTTCTTCGGCCTTTAATTACACTTTAGTTCCAGGTTTTTTATGCTGTCCTTGATCATCCCTGCACCGTCTTAAATGGTATCACCATGGCGCCGGCCTTTATCGTATCCAGATAATCGCTCCACCTCTGCATCATTTTCCGACGTTCTTCAAGGTGTGCGGTTCGGTTGTAGGCGCGGCCGTTCGGGTCCCTGACGGCATGGGCAAGCTGATGCTCTATAAGATCCGGCCTCTCTTGTAGTACTTCGTCAAGGATCGTCCGCGCCAAAGCACGGAAGCCGTGGCCAGTCATGGTGTCCTTGTCATATCCCATGTATCTGAGGGCGGCGTTAATGGTGTTTTCACTCATCGGCCTTGCAAATGACCGGACGGACGGAAAGACATATTTGCTCGCCCCGGTCAATTCTTTCAGTTCTTTCAATATTTCAATGGCCTGATTGGATAGGGGTACTACGTGCGGCTGTTTCATCTTCATTTTTGTTGCCGGGATATTCCAGACAGCTTCATCAAGCAAAACCTCTGCCCATTCTGCGTGTCTCAGCTCCCCAGGACGGACAAAGAACAGAGGGGCAAGCCTTAAGGCGCATTTCACGATAAAATGCCCCTGATAGCCATCTATGATCCTGAGAAGGGGTGCAACCTCTTTCGGGTCCGTTATTGCTGCATGGTGCTTTTTATCTGGCGGTGGTAATGCGCCCTTAAGATCGGCTGAAGGGTCGCGCTCCGCTCTTCCCGTTGCGACGGCATATCGGAAAACTTGCCCGGCTATGGTCCTGACCCGGTGTGCAGTTTCAAGAACCCCCCGGTTTTCTACCCGACGCAATACCGCCAACAATTCAGGAGCCTTGATTTCTGCAATCGGCCGGTTACCTATCCAGGGAAAAAGATCAACCTCCATTCGCCTTGAGATTGTGGCGGCATGACTATCTGACCAAGTGTTAATAAATTTCACATGCCATTCACGAGCTATAACCTCAAAGGTTTCTATTTCCCGGTTTTCTTCCTGCTTCTGGACCTTACGTGCCTCACCGGGGTCGGTGTCCTGATCAAGCTGTTTTTTTGCTTCGTCTCGCCTTGCCCTGGCATCTGCAAGTGAAACGGTGGGATATGCCCCCAGGGCAAGCAGCTTTTCCTTTCCCCCATGTCGATACTTAAGACGCCATAACTTGCTTCCCTGCGGGGTAACGAGAAGAAACAAACCACCCCCATCAAAAAGCTTAATCTGCTTCTCTGATGGCTTAACTCTTTTGATCTTCGTGTCGCTCAGAGCCATGATATTTCCCCTCCTTTTTGGGGGTATGGACTTCTAATGAAATTCGGGGCATTTCTATATACCCCCTTACGTACCCCCGTATATTTTGGATTCTGAGAAATCATATAACACATCTTTGGACAAATGGCAAGAAAAAACCCGCTATTTCTAACGGGTTTTGTACTTCATTGGATTGTCTTGGATTATAATTTGGCTGAGGGGCGAGGAATCGAACCTCAATTTACAGGGCCAGAACCTGTCGTCCTACCGTTAGACGACCCCTCAATGCATAAATTACAAACTGGCGAGGCAACGATTTACATTAAAAAGATAT
>JBAYKV010000069.1:0-13419 GCA_041664405.1 Syntrophales bacterium | reverse complement strand
GTAAAACTGGAAGGGAATCCGGCCGTTTTTATGGGAAATCCCACCAAGCAGAACGACGGCAACGCCGTGGGTTCGGACCTGCAGCCCAGCCAGAACAAGGTCATGATCATGAGCTGACGCCCGAAGCTTCCCTGGCCGGACGAAGAAGAGCGGCCGGAATGGTTAACCATGGGGGGGATTTCCAGTCACTTGTAGAAAGCGGCAGAGAAAGTTGATGTTTTCAAGTAGGAAACAGCATCTGATGGCCTTATATTTCATTGACATCTCGATGAGCATCCGGTAGCATTCGAGTGTGTAGACAAGTCTCATATACTACCCATCTTTCTTCCAAACTGACACCGGTTGTCATTACAGGGGGGCGTTAGATGAAAGATCCATCCGGGGTAAATCAAGAGCTGATCGAAGCGAATTCCGCATTGAAACAGAGAATCGAGGAGTTGGAACAAGCGGAAGCAAAGCACAAGCAATGTGAGGAACAACTGCGTAGCTATAAAGAAACCCTCCAACTGTGCATAGAATACAGTCCGGCGGCAATCGCCATGTTCGACCGCGAGATGAAATACATCGCAGCAAGTCGCCGTTATCTTATTGACTATGGCTTAGGCGAACAGAGCCTTGTTGGTCGCTCTCACTATGATGTATTTCCGGAACTTCCAGATCGGTGGGAGGAAGTTCACAGACGGTGTCTGGCTGGTTCGATTGAAAAAGCCGATGAAGGCCCGTTTTCCCGTGCTGATGGCAGGATTGACTGGGTGCGCTGGGAAATTCGTCCATGGAACGAGTCGGGCGGCAGGATTGGCGGCATTATCCTGTTTTCGGAAGTGATCACCGAGCACAAACGGGTGGAGGAGGCGCTGA
The DNA here is from genome assembly GCA_041664405.1 of Syntrophales bacterium. GTDB lineage: Bacteria > Desulfobacterota > Syntrophia > Syntrophales > UBA8958 > UBA8958. The sequence continues at coordinate 12,561 of JBAYKV010000069.1, read as the reverse complement.
AGGAAGAAGTAATCCGGCGCCGCATCCTGGTCGAGCAATCCAGAGACGGCATCGTGGTCCTCGACCAAAACGGCAAGGTATATGAGGCGAACCGGCGATATGCCGATTTGCTCGGCTACTCCATGGAGGAAGTCCTTCAGCTCCACGTTTGGGACTGGGACACCCAATGGTCGCGGGAGCAACTGATGGAAATGATCCGGACGGTCGACGAAACCGGTAATCATTTCGAGACACGCCATCGCCGCAAGGACGGTACGTCTTATGACGTCGAGGTCAGCACCAATGGGGCTATGTCTGGGGGTCGAAAACTGATTTTCGCTGTGTGTCGGGACATCACCGACCGCAAGCGGACAGAGGCGGCGTTAATCAAGAATGAAGAAAAGTTCCGAAAGGCTTTTTACACCAGTCCGGATTCCGTAAACATTAACCGTCTCGAAGACGGCATGTATATCTCCATTAATCCGGGGTTTACCAGGACCATGGAATATACGGAAGAGGACATTATTGGAAAGACCTCGATAGAGTATAATATTTGGGAAAATATCGAAGACCGGCAAAGACTGGTGGACGGATTGAGAAAGGATGGGGAAGTCACCAACCTAGAAGCCGTTTTTCGAACAAAGAGCGGTGGTATCCGATACGGGTTGATGTCAGCCTCCGTGATCGATCTTGATGGTGTGCCCCATATCCTCAGCATTACCAGAGACATTACCGACCGCAAGCGGGTGCATGATGCACTGAGAGAAAGCGAAAAACAATATCGACTGCTGGCCGATAACGTAAATGACGTCATTTTCGTTTTGGACATGAATCTGAATTATACGTATGTCAGTCCCTCCGTAAAAATCCTGAGGGGATACGAACCGGCAGAGGTATTGAAACAACCAGGCATTGAGACGGCGACGCCCTCCTCCTGGGATCTGGCCATGAGGAACCTGTCCGAGGTCATGGAACGCGAACAATCCGGACAGGGAGAGATTTTCATATCCCGGACACTTCCGTTGGAAATGGTGCGAAAAGATGGGACCACCGTTTGGGCAGAGGTGAAGTTTTCCTTCATCAGAGATGAAAAGCAGCGACCGCTGGGCATTCTGGGTGTAACCCGCGACATCACTGAGCGTAAACAGGCGGAGGATCAAATCCACCGTTTAAACGCCGAACTTGAACAGCGCGTGATCGATCGCACCGCCCAGTTGGAAATTGCCAACAAGGAGCTGGAGGCCTTCAGTTACTCCGTCTCCCACGACCTCAAGGCGCCGCTCAGGGCCATAGAAGGTTACGCACAGATTCTCATTGAGGACCATGCCGTTCGTCTGGACGACGAAGGAAGGCGGACCTGTGAGGTCATCAGCAACAACGTCCTTAAGATGGGCCGACTGATCGACGCTCTGCTGGCTTTATCCCGGACGGGCCGGAAAGAGATGAATTCTAAGACCATAGACATGGCGACCATGGCAAATGAGGTTTTATTTGATTTGACCACCCCTGAAAAGCGGGAGCGGATTGATTTCCGTATCGCCTCCCTGCCTTGGGCTATGGGGGACCCGCAGCTCCTCCGTCAGGTATGGATGAACCTCATCGGCAACGCCGTTAAGTTTTCAGCGCAGAAGGAGCGGGCCGTCATCGAGGTGGGCTGCCTATCGGAAGCAAACGGACACCCGCCGGCAGGCGGCCATGAGGCGGATGTTTCGACGGAACACCTGCGCCCGCCACCCGCAATCCCCATTCCGGACTCCAAAAGGGTGTACTTCGTCCGGGACAACGGCGCCGGTTTCGACATGACTTACGTGGACAAGCTATTCGGCGTTTTCCAGCGCCTCCATAGCGCCAAGGAGTTTGAGGGCACGGGCGCGGGCCTGGCCATCGTCAAGCGGATCATCCAACGCCACGGCGGACGGATCTGGGCGGAGGGGGAAGTAGGCAAAGGGGCAACGTTCTATTTCTCAATTGGGTAAGCGTAGACGGGTTCTGGGACTGGGAATGGCAAGTAGTGTCAGATTTGCTTCCTTGGGATAATGTTCAGGATCATGGCCAGGAATCCTTCTTACTTGTAGAATCTGGAGAGACGCTTCGGAGAAACGCCTGAAAAGTAGAGGCATATCAACAACCAGTTGCGGAGCGTACAAAAGAGGATGCCTTCCTTTTCCCAGCGCCGTGCCGATGTCGTGACAGAGCGATTAATGATGACAATCCTCCCCCCCCGTTTCTTGATGCGCCCCATGATTTCCACATCTTCCATAAGCGGAATATTTGCAAAACCACCAATATCATTAAAGTAATCCCTGCGGAAGAAGAGCGCCTGGTCTCCATAAGGGATGCGGGTAAGGCGGGAGCGGAAAGAAGCGGTTTTGGCAAGGAACCGGTAGATGGGCCGGCCGGAGTCGATAGCCAGATCGAAGGCCCCGGCCTGGCAGACAGGATCACTTAAGGCTCCTTCCATGAGGGCAAACGCATCGGGGGGAAGGCGGGTGTCGGCATGGAGAAAGACGACGATGTCGCCCCGAGCCATAGCAGCGCCCCTGTTCATCTGGTTCCCCCGTCCTTTTTCACCTGTTGCGGTTTTGACACTTCTGTTCCGGATAGCCCCGATCGTTTCCCCCGACCTGTTTCCGTCCACGACGATAATCTCCATTGATGCAGATGCCTCGAGAGTTTCAAGGTGCTCAATAGTCGAATTGATAACACCTTCTTCATGGATGACAGGAATGATAATTGAAAAGTGAGGAGTCATCGGCAGTGTTTAGTAAAGCCGAAATCCTGGAGGCAGGATATGGTTTTTGAGCCGGCAAATCCCGTCTTCTCGCTGTCATTGATCAGGGCAACGACATCCTCCGGCCGGTCAATATCTCTCCAGGCGGGAAGGATATGGACATTGATTCCTGCGCGTTTAAGGATACACATAGTCGTTTTGTAGACGCTTTCCGCACCCCAGTCTATTCCCTCGAAGGCCTCAGGGGTTAATGATTCTCTGCAAAAGCCAATCAGGTAATATCCCCCGTCACAGGAAGGACCGATGACGGCACCACTCTGCTCCAGGGCCTGGAAGGCTTCCTTGATGATCTGGGGCGGGAGATCGGGACTGTCGCTCCCGATAATGACAACCATATGGAATCCTTCGGAAAAGCATCGGTTAAAAGCGTTATACATCTTTTCACCGAGATCCACCCCAGTCTGGGGTAGGTATGAAAAGGTCTCCCCGAACTCTCTGCGAAAGTCCACTATCCTTTCCTGAGGGTAACAGACAATCCGGAATCCGTAGTCGCCGCGGGAAAGTCTCGCCAGCAGGTCTGCGATGAAGGCGCGATAGAGACGGACAACCATCTCCTTATCCCCGGATTGACAAAGCCGGGTCTTGACCTTGCCTTTTTCCGGATATTTGGCAAACATGATGAGGCATCGATCTTCGTTCATTTTTGATTTGACCTGGGATTCCATGTTCATTAATTGGGTATAGCAAGAAGGGGCCGGTGTCAGGGGGGGAGTATCCTCAGGGGCGATCATTCTATTGAGCGACCGGGTAAAACAAAACCGTTTGCCCGCACGCAATAGCAGGGTGCTATTGCGTGCTTTCTTTTGATTGTGACTACGGTACCCCGCGCTTAGAAACGCCAGTTGACAATAATCATCCCCGGGGCCAACTCACCAGGAAAATTAGTGAACCATTGATTTTGGGAAATAATGTTGATGACACCAATTTGAACCCCGTAGGTCGCTTTCACGGCATAATTGAAAAAGCCAAGCTGAAGACCGGTAAGATTGCCTGCATAGTTCACAAGACCGGTCTGCAGGCCTTTCACTGCGTCTCCTCCGTAGTTGACAACACCGGCTTGCCAGCCGGAGAAGTTCCCTTTCGTGTAATTGACAACACCGGCTTGCCAGCCATAGAAATTCGCATTCGCTATATTGACGGGCGCCCACTGTACACCCTTATAGTTTTCTGCGTAGTTGAAAAGAAAGCCCAAGCTGAATCCGGCGCTGTCACCCTTAGATCCGTTGACAAATCCCAGGGCCATACCCTTCTGGGGGTTTTCGCCCCATATGTTAAGAGTCACTCCCGCAATATTTGTATTTTTATCGAAAATGGCAATATCCGGAGTTAGACTAAGCTGGATCGGTTGTGAGTCAGCCATTGCAACGCCGGCAGTGGCCATGATAATCCCTAAACATGCGATGAAGAGTATCTTTTTCATTTTAGTTGTTTTCCTCCTTCTATTTTGATTTTTTAACGAACAGGAACATTGACAAACACATAATTACTAAAGCTTTTTATCATAATTACCGCTTTTCATTTTTGTTTAAATACCATATCACATTGAATATTTACAAGATAGATTTTAGAAGCCGAACAAAGTAATGTAATCCTACGGCTCAGAAATAAGCGAATCCATGGGGGACGAAAAGGGAAGGGACACATAGTTGTTGACATGTTTTGGGGGATCGTTTATACGTTCGCCGTTACATCAAGCTTTGCCAGGATGGATTAAGAGTGAAATCGATGAGTTATTTATTGTTATTATTCACCCCGTTAATATGAGGCGCTGACAGAGAACCCGGGTGGTTCTCCAGACAACGCCGTCCTGCCGTCTCGCCGCTTTCGACCCCTTAGCCTCTTGAGGGTCATGCCGCGGGGAACGCGGTATGACGCCATAAGGAGGCGGAATTGTTTAATCAAAATTCCCGAAACTCAATTTATCTAAGCAGGATCGGAAGCTTCTTCCGGCAGGGGCTGGTTCATCCCTGGCCCTATTTGATTATCCGCATCGCCCTGGCCGGCCTCTTCATCTATGGCGGCGTCACCAAACTTTTCGATCCCAAGGCCTTCGCCGCAACCATCTCCGCTTATGATCTCGTCCCGGAAACATTCCTTCCCGTGGTCGCCATCGGTCTGCCCCTCATCGAAACGATCGCCGGGGCGGCCCTGATCTTTGATCGTCCCTGGGGACTCCATCTGATCACGGGACTCCTGGCCTTGTTCGTGTTCGTCCTCGGTTACGGAATCCTGGGCGACTTGAATGTCGATTGCGGTTGCTTCGGGGTCGAGGACCTGGACAAGCAGGCGGGCCTGCGGGAGGCCTTTTACCGTGACCTTGTCCTCATCGGAATCGTGGCACCTTATCTCTACCTCTCCCGGCGGGTCCGGGAACTGGTCAAGGTCAGGGAATCGGAAGGATGATAAAGGGGAAACAGGTATGGCACCAAGAATGATTGTTTGGTTTCACAAGGAAACCGAAGTTTATTACAAAGGAAAGGAGAAGGAAGAATGAAGGTAATAAGAAGAATGTTTAGTGTTTTGGTTGCGGTCCTGCTGGTTTTCGGCATGGCCGGAGGGGCCATGGCGGCTTGGGGGACAAAGGAGTTGGAAACGGAGAAGAGCGCCGTGACCTTTGCTGCGGAAGTGCAGCGGGGGGGCTACAAGGTCGTTGCCACCCAGGAACTGAAAGGCTGGATCGACCAGAAAAAAACTATGCTCATCGTCGACACCATGCCTTATGAAGACAGCTACAAGAAGCAGCATGTCCCCGGGGCCGTCCAGATGCTCTTCCCCATTCCCGAAATGACCACCCTCGACGGCAAGACCAAGGCCGACCTGGAGAAACTCCTGGGACCGGACAAGAATCGCCTCATTGTTTTCTATTGCGGTTTCGTGAAATGCACCCGGAGCCATAACGGGGCCATGTGGGCCGTGAAGCTCGGCTATAAGAATGTTTATCGTTATCCCGGCGGTATCAAGGCCTGGGCGGAGGCGGAATATCCCATAGAAAAGGCAAAATAACAAGTGGATGATTTTAAAGAGAACTGTTCGGGATGTGGCGCTTGCGCCACTGCCTGTCCCCTTCTTGCCGAGTACGGGACGCCGGACCTGATTCTTGCGGAACGACCGGAGGTGTCTTTTTATTGCACGTCCTGCGGCCACTGCGACACTGTCTGTCCCTTGGGTTTGTCACCGGCCGCTGCTTTTTTCGCGGCCAAGGAGCGGTTGATCCAACAGCAGCAGATCCCGGCGCCGGTCCGGAAGGCGCTGGACGGCGCCCGGGGGTTTGCCAAGGCCGGGCACGGGTTCCCATTTTCTTTTTATGGAAGTAAGGATACGGTCTTCTGGCCGGGATGCGGCCTCGCCGCAAACCGTCCGGGACTGGTCCAGCAAATTAAAAATATCCTGAGCCGTTATTTGAAGGTTAAGGTTGGCCTGGTCCTCGATTGCTGCTACGATCCCCCTTATGGATTAGGCGATACGGAAACGGCCCTGGCCGCCTTGCAGGAAATAAATAAGCGCCTTCGGGACGGCGGCGTTACTAAGGTCATCACGGGCTGTCTGAATTGTTACAAGCTCCTGTCGCAACATCTTGAGGGCATTCAGGTGGTTTTCATCCTGGAGATATTACCCCCGGGGCTCTTTGAGAAGCACTTCTCGGGGCCGACGTATCTTCATCACCCCTGTCCGTCCTCCCGGTGGGAGGGAATCAGGGGCGCTGCCGGAAGTCTGTTTAATCGTTTGCATGAAACTACAGCATCTACAGCGACAGCTTCAGTAAAGGGGATGGATTTTAAATCTGCCCCCCTTCCAACGGCTGTCCCTCTTGCCGAGGATTCCGAGGCTCGCTGCTGCGGCGTCGGCGGCGGTCTGTGTTCCTCATCCCCGGAGCTGGCCGACCGTTTTCTCGACCGGATCGTTGCGGAAGGAAGGGGCCGGACCATGGTAACATACTGCGTCGGCTGTCAGAACCGTTTCCTCAAAAGGGGTGTAAAAGCGGTCCATCTGCTCGAATGTCTGCCGGGGGTAATGCCGCGCCGGAAGGTGTTTTCCCCCCTCTGGCAGTGGGCCAACCGTTTGGCCCTGGCCATGCTCGAAAGACTGAAAGCGGGAATATTTCTGCCCGTCCTTATCATTGCCCTCCTCGTTGGCGGCGGTATTTGTCTCAATGAAATTAGTATCTTTGCAGAACCATTGTTGATACTATAGCCTTATTATTACCCGTTGTCCTGGAGCCGTTTTCCCGTAAGATCGGGGACAACGAGACGGTGGAAATTACTGATAAACCCAGGAAAAAAGACCAAACAAGAAAGGAAATTAAGTGATGGCTGACTATTATGAGCAGAAAGATCTGGCGGATTTTGCCAACATCGGGGAATACGCCCCGGCCCTGGGAGAAAAGTATTTCGATTACTATGGAGAGGCAATGAAAGACGGCGCCCTGCCGGCAAGGGAAAAGGCGCTGATTGCCCTGGCCGTGGCCACAACACAGCACTGCCCGTATTGTATCGACGCTTACACGAATCAGTGCCTGTCTCTGGGTGTCTCACAAGAGGAAATGATGGAGGCGGTTCATGTCGGGTCGGCCATGGTGGCCGGGATTGTCCTGGCCCATTCCACCCAGATGCGAAAGATCATCAAGAAAAAGGAGATGTAGCCATGGATGAACCCAGGATTCATCCCTCTTTTGAGCAGAATATGGCCGGTCCGCTCAAGGCGGAGGGCGTCGAGATTTTTCAGATCAATCTTGGCTACCGATGCAACCTGGAATGCCGGCACTGTCATGTCGAAGCGGGTCCAAACCGGCCCGAACTCATGTCCCGGACGGTGATGGAGATGTGTTTGCAGGTTTTACAACGCCACCCTATTCCCACCATAGATATCACCGGTGGAACCCCGGAGATGCATCCCGATTTTCCCTGGTTCCTCGAAGAATGTGCCGCGTTAGACCGTCGAATGCTCGTGCGGACAAACGGCGTCATTCTTCTGGAACGATCATACGCGGCCTTTCTCGATCTCTATGCCAAGCATAAGGTTGAAGTTGTGGTGTCTTTTCCCCATGTGGATCTGAAAATGACGAACCGGCAGCGGGGCGAGGGCGTTTATTCCCGACTGATTGAAGCCGTCCGGCTGCTCAACGAAAGTGGCTATGGGAAACCCGACAGCGGGCTTATCCTGAATCTGGTCCACAATCCCAGCGGGGCCTATCTTCCCGGCTTGCAGGACAGCCTGGAAAACCATTACCGCCAGGCCCTCAGGGAAAAACACGGGATTGTCTTCAACCATCTCTTCTGTATCACGAATATGCCTATCGGCCGGTATCTGACCTACTTAAAGAAGACAGATAACTATGAAGACTACACGACCACCCTGGTTAATGCCTTTAACCCCGCTACCCTGGAGAGCGTTATGTGCAAGTCCACCCTTTCCGTTGGCTGGGATGGTAAACTCTATGACTGCGATTTTAACCAGATGCTGGGCATGACGGTGAACCACGGCGCCCCGGAACATATTGAAATGTTTGACTTGAACAGTCTTGCCAACCGCCGGGTCGTTACGGGAAATCACTGCTACGGCTGCACGGCGGGGGCGGGAAGTTCGTGCCGGGGTGAAATTGCATGATAAAAACAGGCGCTATGATCGCCCGGTCTGTTTTGGCATTGCTGATCCTGACGCTCTTTACTCAGACTACAGCGCTGGGGGCGGAACAGACGATTCTCTTCCGGGAGAACTTTGAGAGCCTCTCCCAGTGGGAGCCCCTGACCTTTCCCAAGATCAAGGCTCATTCAACCTACACCCTGGTCAGGGAAGGGGGGAAATCCGTCTTGAGGGCCGAAAGCCGGGCTTCCGCCTCAGCCCTCGTCTATCGCCGGACCTTCAATATATATGAAACCCCCCGTATCCGCTGGCGCTGGAAGGTAACGCAGCTATCGGACCAGGGAAGCCCCAGGGAAAAAGCGGGGGACGACTATCCCATCCGGATCTATGTCATGTTTCAGTATGATCCCGACAAGGCAACCTTGGGCGACCGCCTGATATACGGCGCCACCAGGGCGATCTACGGCAAATATCCGCCCTACAGCACCCTCAATTATGTCTGGACCGGTTACAGCCTTCCCGAGCGTATTATTGTGAGTCCCTACACGGAAAAGGCCCGCATCGTCATCCTTGAAAAGGGAAAGCAGCGGGTCGGCCAGTGGGTGGAAGAGTCGGTCAACGTCCTTGCGGACTACCGGCAGGCCTTCGGCAAAGATCCCCCGGCAATTGCCGGCCTTGCCGTCATGAGCGATACGGACAACACTGGAGAAAGTGCGGTTGCCTACCTGGATTTTATTGAGGTGGGACGTTAAGGGGCGCCAAACGTGTTGTTTTTTCGATAGTAACCTGAAGTGAAGTCCCTGCTCGATACAACCTATTTGCTGGAACGCACCGGGAGTGCCCGGTATAAGTAGCTGAAGGACTGGTGACGCCAGATCCGCCTGCCATCGGTGAAAAAGAAGAGGGCGGCGTCGGAACCGCGTTTTTCGGATGTCCAGGCCCAGGCGCAAGTAAGACCAATCGATTCCGTCAAATTAACGTCATGTCCACAGCTGGCCGTATGAGTTTTCGCATTATCATACAAGCTCGCCAACTCATCCAGCGTCGGCATTCGCCAGTCCTCGAAGCCGCCACCGCGATACCGCTCACAATAGCGCTGGGCTCCTTGCCAGTTGACATCTTCCCCATTATCCTTCGTCGCCCACATGAGTCCCGACTTCTGGTCCAGAACGGTGCCGTCATTATTAGCAACGAAGCGGCCGTCCTTGTTGATCTCTTCGGCCAACCCCACGCCAGGAAATGATAAAAAAAGTGGCAATATCAGGCAAAGGATAATTCTTGCCGGCTTTACTGACATGTTGGGCCCCTTGTAACCTATTTGACGGAACGTACCGGGAGCACCCGGATGGTGGTGATTTCGTCGCTTGACTGTTTACTCCAGTAACGCCCGCCAAAGGTGAAAGAGAAGAAGGCGACATCGGAACCGCGCTTTTCGGATGCCCAGAGGAAACTATCGGTAAGATCAATGAGCGGCGTAATATGACACCTGCCGTTACAGGGCTGATTCTCACCCTCATCAAACAGCACCGCCAGCTCATCCTGTGTTGGCATTCGCCAGTCCGTATATCCACCCCCGCGATAACTTTTGCAATAACTCCTGGCGTCCGCCCATTTTATGTTGCTTCCATTGTCCTTCGCCGCCCACATCAGCCCCGTCCGCGTGTCCAGGACGGTGCCGTCGTCATAGGCGATGAATTTAACATCCCGGGCGGTTTCTACGGCCGCGGGCTGAGGGGGGCTTTTCGCCATGGCGAGGGTCGTGCCCTTTCTCCCCTGCTTCTTTTCCGTCGCTGCAATCAATGAAGATGGGTAGATTAAAATGAGTATAAACAGGACAAGGAAGATTCTTACCGGCATGGCTTGCATACAAATACCCCTCTATTTAACAAATCGACGTTTCTTATACTTCATCCGCCCTCAAATGACAATTCTATGTTGCTGCCTTCCGATGAATTCTGCCGTTGGTCCTGACAAGAGATCACCTTTCACATATCTTTCATCATTCTGTCATCATTCTGCAACATTTGCCATCTATACTGGGCACAAATACATGGCGGGAAAAAGTAAGGAGAAATGAAAATGGGAAGAATGTTCATGATTATAGTCTGTGGGCTGTTGTGCCTGCTCGTCGCTGCCCCGGCGGCCCTGGCGGGAGGCAATGTGGTGATCAAAGGCTCCACAACCGTGCTGCCGGTGGCTCAGGCGGCCTCCGAGGCCTACATGAAACTCCACAAGGACGTCAACATCTCCCTGTCCGGCGGCGGCTCCGGCGACGGCGTCAAGGCCCTCATCGACAAATCCACGGACATCGCCAATTCGTCGCGGGAGATGAAAAAACAGGAAACGGATCTGGCGAAGACCAAGGGGGTCAACCCCATGGCTCATGTCGTCGCCATCGACGCCATCGTCCCGATCGTCAATCCCAGGAACAAGGTCAAAGATCTGAGCATCGACCAGCTCAGCCAGATCTATCAGGGCAAGATTACCAACTGGAAGGAAGTGGGGGGAGAAAATCTGGCCATCGTGGTGATTTCCCGGGACAGCAGCTCCGGAACCTACGAATCCTGGGGCCATCTCGTCCTGAACGGCGCCAAGGTAACGCCCAGGGCCCAGCTCCAGGCCTCCAACGGCGCTATCGTTCAGGCCATCTCCAAAAACAGATATGCCATCGGCTACATTGGTATCGGCTACCTTAACAAATCCGTAAAGGCTCTGACCGTCAAAGGCGTTCAGGCTTCGGCCAAAACGGCCCTATCCAAAGAATATCCAGTTGCCAGGCCCCTGTATATGTACACTAACGGAGCGCCCAAGGGAGACACCGACGGATTCATTAAATTCCTCCTCAGCAAGAAGGGGCAGGAGATCGTGAAAAAGGAAGGCTTCGTCCCCATAAAGTAGCAATGAGCAGGAGTTTCAAAATTAGTCTGAGAGCTTATGGGCAAGGCAGTCAGGCCTTGTCCATAAGATTATTTCCGCAAAACGGTTTAAATCAGGCAAGAAAGCTATGACCCGTCATCAAAAAGAGACGATCATTAAAAATGTGTTTTTTGTCCTTTCCCTGGTCTCCATTCTGATCCTGGGACTGATTGTTGTTTTTCTTTTCCGGGAAGGTCTTCCTCTCTTCCGGGAAATATCCATCCGTGATTTCATTTTCGGCATGGAGTGGTATCCGACCTACAGTCCCCCGTCCTACGGGATCTGGCCCCTGATTGTCGGATCCCTGATCGTCACCGTCTTTTCTTCCCTCATCGCTGTTCCCCTGGGGGTACTGGCGGCGGTTTACATCTCGGAAATAGCTCACCCGGCGATCAAGGAAGTCCTCAAAGCGATCATTGAGCTGCTGGCCGGGCTGCCTTCGGTAGTCCTCGGCTTTTTCGGCATGGTCATTGTCGCCCCCTGGCTCCAGGAGACCTTCGATTTGCCCACGGGTTTGAATATCGTCAACGCCTCGGTGATTCTGGCCATCATGGCCGTCCCCACCATCTCCAGCATTTCCGAAGACGCCCTCTACGCCGTACCCAATGAATTCAAGGAGGCCTCTTACGCCCTGGGGGCGACAAAGTTTGAAACCATTGCCCGCATTATTGTCCCGGCCGCGCTGTCCGGCATTTCCACGGCCGTCATCCTGGGCATGGCCCGGGCCATCGGGGAGACGATGGTTGTCCTGATGGTGGCGGGAGGGGCCGCCGCTATCCCCGAAAGCATCTTCGACTCCGTCCGGCCCATGCCGGCCAGCATCGCCGCCGAAATGGGAGAGGCCCCCTTCCGCAGCGGCCACTATCACGCCCTTTTTGCCACCGGCATCGTCCTTTTTCTCATGACCCTGGCCTTCAATCTTGTCGCCGATTATATTTCCCAGAAATTCAAGGAAGTGGGGTCGGCAACATTATGACAAAGCAGACCGTAAGCGGGGCCATGAAATGGCGCTATCTCAAGCAACACCTCTTTTTCGGCGCCGTCCGCCTGTCGGCCATAGTCCTCACCCTGGCCTTGGGTGGTATTCTTTTCTACATCCTCGCAAACGGTATCCAGGTTATCAGTTGGGAATTTCTGACTTCCCCGCCCACGGACTCCATGACGAAAGGCGGCATCATGCCGGCTATCCTCGGGACGCTGTATCTGACCTTAGGAGCCATTACCGTGGCCCTACCCCTGGGCGTCGTGGCCGCCATATACCTTACCGAATATGCCAAACAGGGAAGAATCGTCCG
>JBAYKV010000068.1:0-13447 GCA_041664405.1 Syntrophales bacterium | reverse complement strand
TGAACCAACTCGCCTATGCTATTGTTCAGGCGGCTACGGATGAAAATCCCGAAGAGGAACCAGAGACAGGGAAGAACCCCGCCGCCGTCGCTTTAGGTAGGCTCGGAGGGAAGAAGGGCGGCAAGGCCAGAGCTGAAAGTCTTACGCCTGAAAAGCGGAAGGAGATCGCTAAAATTGCCGCCGCTGCAAGATGGAAGAAAACCGAAGATTAAGCGACTTTCTTTTTTTCATCGGGGGCGTTTTTCCGCCATTCAACATCATCGGTAAAATCCAATGGAATTTGTATGGGCTCTTCTTCTGGATGTATATTGTTCCAATGGTCGGCGTCCAAGGTAAGCTGAAGGCCGTCACCAACCATTTGCTCTCTGCGATTGATTAAGCTCTTGAATATTGCCGGGCGCGGTGCCTCATCAATGTCAATCCAAAGATGATATTGCAAGCCATAATTAACAGGAATGGCATGGTTTGCTCGGTATGGCTTCCCAGTCTTCCCATCATGCCGGATTTCATCACGTGCTGCTTGTGCAAAATCCGCCGCTAATCGTTCGAGTGGATCTTTTGGGGTGGGTAGTGTCCATCCATGCTGTACTGCAAATTTCGCTACTTCCTTCATGTCCACTTCTGTTTTTCCCGTGGCCTGCTTGTACTCCTTGATAGTGATCTGCATTTGCTTCTGTTTAGTTGCCATTTGTTGCCTCCTTAAAATCCGACCGGAGCGACATCACCCCACCCATCAACCATTGCACTCGGCGCAACGGCAGAGCGAATTTTTACCAAATGTTGACGAAATCGATCATATCTTCCTGTTCGGTGTTGAAGTTGACCTGCTATTAATCCGGGATGGATTTGCAGGGTATTTGCTAATCCAAGAATGTCACGCTCATTAAAGAATGGGGCTTTGCGAGCGATAAAGCTGTCCAACGTTTTTTGCGGCACACAAAACTCCGTAGCCGCTTCGTTGGCTATACGCTCTTCTGCTGATATGTTTTCACCAGTACCCGCTTGTTCACCTTCTAACTCGACATCTAGCATTATTTCATTTCGTCCGTGGCATTGCAGAACATGCTCTATTTCATGCCGGAGAACGAACCAAAAATTATCAATTCGATCATAGCGCAAAGACATGCCTATAACTGGAGCCTTATCGTTCATCCAGAAACAAACACCATCAATTTTTGCGGCAGAGAGAGATTCAACAATGGAATATCTAATTCCGCATTCAGCAAGAATACGAGGGACTTTTCGGGCCTCCTCTGGTGCGGAAAGTAGATTGCCTAAAAGAGCGACAGCATTCCGCACAGCAGCCGGAGAATATTTTGCAACAAGCATTTCGCTGGCAATCTCTTTTACACGGTAAATCCATGCCAATTGCGCAGGCGTTGATGGTGCAAAAGTGCAAGTCTTCTTTGCCGCATGGGGAAGAATTTCAATCTCATTTATCGACTTCACACCAAAAAACTTAGCCAAGGCAGTTTCCACCTGTGCAACATTGCGAACGCCGTCAGCAGCAAGCCAGCCGCGCTTAATCATCTCAGTTACCGGCAACCCTCCAAAAAGATGTGCACGGGTAGCTCGGTTAGGGTCAGGGCGCGCCACAATTCGAGCTTTGGCAAGATCGTATGCTGTTTGAAGATCAAGAAATTTCTCAGGTGAGATATTAAAGACCTCGCTAAACAATATTGACGTTTCAGCATCAACCGGTTTTTTCCCAGCGATTATTTTGTTAATTCCGGTTTCATCTACACCAAGGATGACGGCTAGTAGGCGTTGCGTCCAGCCGCGCTCATTCAGTAAAAATTCTATCAATTGTCCGGGGGTTTTGAAATCTTCAATAGTCATGGCTAACCTTCTAACATGGTCAAAATTATTTGTCAACCATTAATTTGCGCAAATTAGCAAACTGAAAATAATGCTTGATGGCTTAAGAACAATATGTTAATTGTAAATCAAAAATGCTTAAGAGGGCAAGGACCATGAACAAACTGAGCATAGAAAAGAGGGCACAAATCATCGGCATGTTGGTTGCGGGTAACAGCATGAGGGCTATTACCCGCATGATTGGCTGTTCTATCAATACCGTGACTAAATTACTCATTGATGTAGGGACGGCTTGCGCTGAATACCAGGATAAGACCTTGCGTGACCTTCCCTGTAAACGTATCCAATGCGATGAAATATGGAATTTCTGTTATGCTAAAGAAAAGAACGTGCTGGATGAGCATAAAGGTGAATTGGGATATGGCGATGTTTACACATGGACGGCCATTGATGCCGATACCAAGCTAATTCCTTCGTTCTTAGTCGGGCGTCGTGATGCTCGCTATGCCCATATGTTCATGCTCGATTTGGAAAGCAGATTGAAAAATAGGGTGCAGTTTACCAATAATGGACACAGGGCGTATCTTACGGCTGTTGAAGAAGCGTTTGGTGGGTCTATTGATTACGCCATGCTCGTTAAGACTTACGGTTCGCCTGAATCAACCAAAGACCAAAGGCGGTACAGCCCCGCAGAATGTACCGGCATTGAAAAGCCTCCTATTTGCGGAAATCACGACAAGAAAGATGTTTCAACAAGCTATGTTGAACGGCAAAACCTGACCATGAGAATGTCAATGCGCCGATTCACAAGACTTACCAATGGATTTAGTAAGAAGATCGAAAACCTTGAACATTCCGTTGCCCTTCATTTCATGTATTATAACTTTTCCAGGATTCATAAGACACTAAGGGTAACACCAGCGATGGAAGCGGGAATTGCGGATCATTTGTGGTCTTTGGAAGAAATTGCAAATCTGACAGGCTAATCAGCTTTACGAAGAATTTTTGAAAATATTCTAATGATTCGATGCATAGCCAAAAGAGCTATTGCCATTAAGAAAACCCACACTGCAAGTAAGAAAAGTATATGTTTTATTGGATTACTAAAATCAATCAATAATAGTATCATACTGTAAATGCCGCAGAATATAGAGGCATTTACCGCATCACCAAAATATATAATTGTTTTTACATATGTATTTGTGCTCTTCATCCATTTAATTACTCTTGAATTATAAATCGACATTAAAGTGGCTTTGGCTGTTGCTAAAAATCCAACAGCAATCGCATTGACTGTAATAGCAGCAATAAGTATATCTCTAAAACCCTTATTTAAGGCTAGTTTGGGGCAAAGATGAAACAATAACAGATACAATAGCGCAATGACTGCTCCACCAACAACCGGGTAATATTTGTCAATTTTACCTTCCATAATGCTATTCCAGCTTTGCATATGTTTGCAGGAGTCTTTCTCTGTGGCTTTCCCAAATTTTCCTAGTTACATGGCGCCTTTGATCATCGGTTATTATGCGCTGCTCTTTGAGTTGTATATCATAACTGTCTGTTAGATAATTATCGAATAAATCTATAACTTCTTTTTCGTACATATCATCTCGGCCTGATATTATTAAGCTCCTGCTTTCTGCTTCATCTTCTGCTTTTCTCTTTTGGAATTTTTCTGCAATGCTCATAATTATTTTTTTAGGCAACGATAAATCACGATCATATCCGGTAGAAAAAGCTATAGATATGCGTACACGTGGACTATGATCCATCAAATCTAAAGCAACCTCTGGAGACAATCCCATATCTTGAAATATTTTTCCATTACCAGGGCCAGCTACTTCTAGATCAAACCTTTGAATCTTCAATAAATTCTCTATTCTTTTATATGCCTCTTCATGCAATATGGGTTGGAATTTTATTCCCCGTATTTCAAAAATGTATTCAACGTAATTTGCCAACCCAGAAATGCTTACTGCATTCCTGTTTCTCATTAGCATAAGAATGCTAGTTGCAGAGTGATAAATGAAGGAGGTTATTTCTCCCAGTCCTTCGTCATCATCAAGATCAAGAACTTCCGTTTCACCTGAAAGTTTCATTTTAGGAGGAATATCATCCATTCTAATGCGGGCAATATCTCCCAAAAAATCAGATGGACCATGATTAAGATACTGAAGTCTGATAGGATAGCTGCCGGATGCGTATAGGCGTGCCTTGCCTTCTAGTGCGTTGATTTTATCTAGCATGTCACCAAAGGTTATTGCCGAATCGCTGGGCATAATCACCTGATAGAAATCAAATTTTAATCTCTTCCTCATAGCATCCCCCTTATATATTGATAGAGAATGTATATACACCAACCAACACGTTCAACAAGTATTAATTTAAAATTTCGCAGAAAGATAATAGAACGATTGTTCTATTCTGTCAAGACATTTCTATTTTTCCAAACTGAGACACTACCCGAATTCCGAATCATTTGTGGCGGGATCGCAAGATATGCTTAATCGCATATTATTGAAGAAAGATAAGATCTAAGTTAAGACTTTACCGCTCAAAAAGGCAGGGAACCTAAGATTATTGATAATCAATTATTGAACATCAATAATTGATTATCAATAATCTTGAAATAAGCGTAAATAAAGGATAAACTCTAAAAATGGGGCTCTATTCTGTTAGTGTTCCCACCGGAGAGGGTTTCCGCCTCTCGATGAAGAGAAGTTTGGCTGGTTTGGCAACCTCGTTGACCCATTTGACACTCTTTGAGTAAAGGCTGATCCTTGACTTGACATCTTCAGGCAACTCCTTGTGCTTTGAGCGTTATTGTTCAATCCTATGTGTGGCTGCTGCCTTATTCAACCAAATAGTTTCCTAACTTCTTTTTCCTTTTTCGAAACACATTGCGTACACCAAACAACTTCGATATACTTGTTTTATTGATGGATTCTTTATTTGTTTTTAGATAAATTATTGCCTGATTAATTTCTTCATCCGACGGACTGTAGTCAGGCCTATATAAATAATCGTAAACTGTTTTAAAATACCACCATGGAGCATTTTTCATGTCTCGTAACAGATCTGAACTCAAGATGCCATTTTCGTCACAGAACCTAACAAATCTGTTGGGCCATTTTTCCAGTAGCCAGTTTGCCCTTGCAATGCATGAATAACGATCCTCCACAAACATATTATCAACATATTTTAGACGTCCCCAAAAATGTCCGGATATTCTTGGGAATGAAATTAATTGATTCATGGTAGCCTGAATTACCTCTTTTCTCTTGCCGGTGGCCATAAGCCTGGCAAATTGATGGTAGACTGGGAAAAAAAGCAGCGAATGAACCGTCCCAAAGCCGGAAATATTAATCCAGCCTCTCTTTAGTGCCGCCATAAAATATTTCTGATGCTTCACTTGCTGCCTTATTCCTTTTGCTTTCAAAGGTATCGCTCTTCTCAGGTCGTAGCCACATTTGCAGCAATACGTTATAGAATCGAACCAATATTGATTTCTATAATAATTAAGAGGGGAATTACATTCAGGACACTTATCCCGAAGCATAAAGTAATGAACTTCGCATACCGTTACAAACGCTAACCTCCACATTCTTCTGAAATAAGGATCCTCATCTTCTGCCAAACAACAAGAACAATATTGAAGCCCCCAAAGCCTATGTTCGCGGTGATAAACGCCCAGAGGCATGAGCCATGCATTGTTGCCAATCGTGTTATATGTCTCCCATAAGCGCCCTTCAAACGACCTGAGAGTCGTTTCGTATACTCGTTCATATGGAGTCGCTGTTTTCTCTGCCAGTGTAGACAACACTTCGATATCGGCCAGCCTATCGATATCTCTGTTCCATATGTTTTTGCGAGGCCATATGGTGCTGCAAAAACTGTGAGTCTTGACGCCGTATATTCTTGCGAGCCGCACTAACCAGGAAGAAAGTAGCTCGTCGTCTTTTGGTTTCAAGTGAATAGGCCATAAACGCCCGGAAAGGGCCATTTGTATTTCCCTTACATCTGTCTGCCGCGATCTGATGGTCGAATCCATTCGACGGAATCAAGCACATTCCCCGTTATTCTTTCTACTCCATTCCGAACGGCATAAACTGCTGCCTTGGTAAGAATCCGTGACAGGTCGCCTATCGTACCCTCGCTCATGCTCAGCAGCTTGAGTGCGAGCGAATCTTCAATTAGCCCGGAAGGTTTTTTAAGCGGAATCATCAGTTCAAAACTGCCCAGCAGCCTCAAATACTCTTTGTCCATATCCCATTTGGGGATTGTCATTGGTTCAAATCGGTTCGATAGTTGTGGATCTGTTTGCAGCGCCCTGAAGGCATCCATGGTTCCTATACCCACAATCGGAATCTTAAGTTCGTTGCCCAGGTAACGTATGACATTGAGCATCTGCCTCTGTTTATCTGTATGGCCGGCCAGTAGATTGTGAATTTCGTCGATAATCAGCATGCCGACGTTGATATTCTTCAGGATACTTATAGCCTGGGCCTGTTTCTTGGAAGCGTGGTCCCGTTCCCGGAAAGGCGCGAACGTTTTTTCGAGAATAACGTTGTAAAATCTCGATTCGTCAGAAACTGGAGGTGCCTGTATCATCAATGCCGGGACCGATATGCTGTTTCCGTCCGGGTTGTCGGAAGGAGGATGTTTCTGCACAAACCTGTTGGCAATCATTGTCTTGCCGTTGTTTGTAACGCCCACTATCAACAAATTCGGCATTCTGTGTGTTTTAGGATAGTTAAGCAGCTCTTCGAGACTGTCCAGTATTTCCCGAGTTCTCGTATAACCTATCCATCGGGGACTTTGGATTCTGCGTATTCTTTCCTCATCGGATAATTCTAGTGCCGTTCTGACGTTTTCATTTAAATGTTCAGCAGAGAACATATTGATACCTCAAAGTTCTTCCATTTCGTCAAAAGGAACAATCTCATGTCTTGTCCCACCGGTTACTTCCGCTTTTTTTTCTTCTATCTGTTTCGGCCATGTTTCTTTCGCTTTTCCGTGGATTCGCCGGCGCTGTTTATCTCGTCTCGTCTTTTTTGTATCCTTGACTGCTCTATCCTCGATTTCCCGCATTCGCTGATAAGCCTCGAAAATAAGACCTTCATTAATATTTTTTCTGCCTTCTTCTTTGAGTTTTTTCAGTATGCTTCTAAGCTCCCACACACTTATTGGGGGACGGGTATTGTCCCGATATGGTATGTCGAAATACCTTTTCAGATCAGGGTCCCAGAAATATACGACGCTGATGTCCCGGGGATCGCGCCTTATAAGAAACTGTTTTTTCCGTTTGGGGAATTCCGGATCAGCGGTATTTATCCACCTGTTGAGAACGCTCCGGTAATAATGTACTTTATCCAATTGGATACCGTAACGTTGTATGCTCCGTTCTTTGTAGGGCATAAAATCGAGACGAAGCTTGTCCTCATCGACTATTCGTCTCGGCAGTCCGCAACCTAGCTTGTCACCCTTTCCGAATATGCCTTCCTCATATTTCTTCAAAGGGCTCATATTTAGTTCAGAATGCATCCGTTGATGATAAAACTCCGTAATGTACGTGGCAAGCCACTGCTCTATTTCTTTTAAAGTCATGGCTGCATGCGCATCGGAATTGTATTCTCCGCGCTCTTTTATATTGGAGAAGGTAGTCCCAGGCAGCATATGGACGTCCTTTGAGAAAGTACCTATGAGGCGTTCGATATGCCCTCCGAAGTGCGGCGTCTTCACGGGACGGAAATCGATACCGATTCCATACTGCTCACATGACCTTCTGAGCATTTCGCCTCTGAACTCATTGGCATTGTCCAGATGGATTTTCGACATCACGCCACAGACAGGCCATGAGGTTTTGATGTCGTAACGGAGTAGCCATTGCTCCTTCGGAAGTATAGCATGAGAGAGACACAGACCTGCCGACATCGCCCCGGGTGGATCGAGAGATACGTACATGCCGGCGACCATCCTACTGTAAACATCGATAGCAAGGGTCAGCCACGGCCTGCCTATGGGCAGTCTGTCAACATCGTCCACAAGTATGATGTCCAGCTTGGTATGATCTATTTGTACAACCGATAAAGGGTAGTCAGCTCCAGGAAACTCTCCTTTTATTATCTCGTATTTGTTTCTGGCAGCTTGCCAGCCGATTCTCCTTTTTACTCTTTCCTTTTCGCTTAATACGGAAATCCTTCTACGTATTGTAATAGAGGAGGGAAGCGGCACCCCTGCATTTTTACATCTCTGTATAACTTCATCGCACGTTTGTTGTACTGTCCGCTTTTGCTTGCTAAGGTAATAGTCTTCTATAGTTACCTCGATTATCTTTTCCGTTTCCTTGCCCAGGCGACTCTTGCCGCGGCCGCCGCTTTTTTCCTCAGGCAGCAAAGATAACAGTAGCTTTGAGTCATTGTATCTCTTCAACCAGCGATATACCGTAACAGTATCCACGCCAGCCTTCTTCGCGGCTTCGGACACCATGCTCCTTGTGCGGCGCTCAGCATTCAACAGCGGTATAATATGGCCGAGGCGCTTTTGTGCGATAATCCAGTCCTCGTCAGGGACGGCTGCAATATCGGGATGAGGCTGTTCCTCGTCGGTCTTGTTTGCTGGAAGCTGTAAATCCTTGATAAAAAGCCTCTTGATTTCTCCGTTGGTCGGATTTTTAACGATAACACTTTCCATATCGATGATATGCGTTATTTCGTATAGGACATTGGAACACTCGACTTTTGCACCTGGTTTGATCTCCATGGTTGCGGTCATTACATACATCTCCTTACGTTTCTAAAGCCCATATTATACTTTTCATATTAAACGGCTCGTTCAGTTCTGCTCCAATCCTTCTTACGGCGATGAGATGCCAGAGAATCGGCATTATGCGTACTTTTACATTCTGATCCGCAGATACTGAAAGAAGTAAGCCTTCAGGAGTACACATCCGCATTTCTCTCATCTGTTCAAGAACCAATGGTCCTAATCTACCCATTTTATGATCTTTATATCTTTTAAAGAACATGACATTATCGAGAAACGGTGTACGGATATTACGTTCCGTGAGTATCCTGAATACCCATCCCTTTTGTTTAGCAAATCGACTGGCAGCTTTAAACTTGTGGCGCCATTCCTTGCCATTATTTTTAAGGTCTTCGAGATACTTTACCTCACATAGCATGTGTTTCATATTTTTTGCCGGCACGATATCCCGCCGGTAACTCACCAAAACGTCCGGGACATAGTGTCTCTTTTTACCGTAAGAATCGTAATAGGTTATTCTAACCGGTTGCACGTCGTACATGTCGACATTCAAGTCGAATTCGAGTATCTCCAGCAGGTCTCTTTCTAGGGTTGACTCGAAAGGAACTAATTTACCCAGCTTCTTTCGACTCGGAATAAAACCAGTGACGCTTCTGTAATTTTTTGGTATCTTTCTAACGGTCATAGGGATATCTCCTTCCACAATATACTACTTCCGAGAAATCCAATTTCATTACCTATGGCATAAAAAAAGTTAGTTGCATATACTATGGTTAATATTTGCAATAACTTTGATAAAGTAACCCCCAAAATCGGTGCAATACTGGCTAATAGTAACATGTTCTTTGAGAATTGACACTAATCGGCGGCGGCCAGACCCCCAAACCGGGAGAGATCAGCCTGGCCCATCATGGTGTTCTTTTTCTTGATGAATTGCCGGAATTCAAAAAAAATGTTCTAGAGGCCCTGCGGCAGCCCCTGGAAGAGGGAACGGTAACGATTGCCCGCTCGGCTATGACGGTGACCTATCCGGCGCGTTTTCTTTTCGTGGCGGCGATGAATCCCTGCCCCTGCGGGTATTATGGCGCTGCCCATCGGACTTGCCGTTGCAGTTCCCAGCAGATCCGCCAGTATCAGGGAAGGATTTCCGGGCCCCTTCTGGACCGGATCGATCTCCATATCGAGGTTCCCGCCTTGCGTTACCGAGAATTGGCGGGCCGTTACCAGGGGGAGGCATCAGAAACCATCAGAGGAAGGATTGGCGGGGCGCGAACCATTCAGGAGGCGCGTTTCGGTGCAAGGGTGGCGCCTTTTAACGCCCGGATGTCCGATGGAGAGGTCAAACGCTATTGCGAGATTGACAGGGAGTCCCAGAAATTACTGGAAATGGCCATGGAGAAGCTGGGTCTCAGCGCCCGGGCCTACAAGCGGATTCTGAAGGTGGCCAGGACGGTCGCCGACCTTGATGGCCAGGCATCCATTCAGTCTTCCCACGTTGCCGAGGCCATCCAATATAGAAGTCTTGATAGAAAACTTGTTTAATGATAGAGGAGCGAATGTCTCTTAAACAATTACAAGGGGGGGAAGTAATTATATGGAAATCAGAATAGTTCCGGTCACTCCGGGAAAGAGAAAACCCAAGCCGACGGATGAGTCAAAACTGGGGTTTGGGAAAATTCTAACCGATCACATGTTTACCATGCCGTATCATTCCGACAAGGGATGGTATGATCCGGCGGTCAAACCCTATGATAATATTCCCCTTGATCCGGCGGCCATGTGCCTCCATTACGGGCAGTTGATCTTTGAAGGGATGAAGGCCTACCGGGGGAATGGGGGAGAGATAAATCTTTTTCGTCCCACGGAAAACATCAAGCGCATGAATGACTCGGCGAAGCGCCTCTGCATGCCGACCCTGGATCCGGAGATTTTTTTAGAGGCGGTGAAGAAGCTCGTCCTCCTCGAGAAGGACTGGATTCCCCGGAGCAGCGGCGCCGCCCTTTACATCCGACCAACGATGATTGCGACCGAGGCGGCCTTGGGCGTCCATCCCGCCAACGCCTATCTCTTCTATATTATCGTCGGACCGGTGGGGGCGTACTATCCCGAAGGTTTCAGCCCGACAAAGATATACGTCGTGGAAGAATACGTCCGTTCCGCTCCCGGCGGCATCGGCTATTGCAAGGCGGCCGGGAACTATGCGGCCAGCCTGATGGCCAGTTCCATAGCCGTCGAAAAGGGCTACACCCAGGTCCTCTGGCTGGACGCCGTCACGAGAAAATTTGTGGAGGAAGTGGGAACGAGCAATATCTTCTTTGTCATTGACGACGAATTGATCACACCGCCCCTGGCAGGAACGATTCTTCCCGGCGTCACCCGCGATTCCGTTCTTCAGATCGCCCGGTCATGGGGACTGAAGGTTTCCGAACGGCCCCTGTCCATGGATGAGATCCTTACCGCCTGCAGCAAGGGTATCATGAAAGAGGCCTTTGCCTCGGGAACGGCCGCCATCGTTTCTCCCATCGGCCAGATTTGTTACAGAGACAGGGAGTATCCCATTAATAAAGGAAAAACAGGGACCCTGACGGAGAAACTTTACCGGGAAATACTTGAGATCCAGTATGGCGAAAAGGATGATCCTTTCGGCTGGCGCATGAAGATCGGATGAAGGGAAAGACGGTTTACGGCCCTTTTTTCGGCCTCGTCAAGGATTAAAGATGCTATTCCATAGACTTGCCCCGGCAATTCACAGCCTTGTGGAAAACGCTGTTGATAACTGTGTGCATAAACTGCCTAAGTCTGTAAATGTCACGATTTTATATCGGTTTGCCGCTATTTTGGGCAGCGTTAAAGCGTAGTTAAAACAAATACTTATGTATGTGCTGAGGATTTTCTGCGAGTTAGGCCCCGCCCGTGTAAGATATGCACATAGATAAAAAAATGGCACGACTTTTGACTAAGGGATCGGGGCAGTCACGGAGGTTAGGGATGTATCGGAATTCGTATCTATTTATCATCGGAATCGGAATTATAATGGGTCTGACCTGTCTTGCCGGGGGGGCGGTTCAGGCCGAAAGCCTCTCTCTGGAGCAGATCGCTCGGGGACTTCAGGGGACCTACGAGAAGACCACTGATTTCAAGGCCCGTTTCATTCAGGAGGTTACCCTGGCGTCGGTGAACCGGAAGGAACGGGAGGAGGGGACAGTTTATTATAAACCCCCCCAAAGGATGCTCTGGGATTATACAAAGCCCAAAGTCAAAAAGCTGATTATCAATCCGACCAAGGCCTACCTTTACGTACCCCAGGACCATGCGGTTTATGTCCAGGATACGGGCAAGCTCTTCAAGTCCCAGGTACTCGTGCGCTTATTGAACGGGCTCGGGAAGGTGACCGAGGATTTTAATCTGGCCTTTGCCAATGCCAAGGAACCGACGGATGAGGGAGGAAATTATCGCCTTTCCCTGACGCCCAAAAAAGGGGATCTGGGAGTTGACAGGATTTTGGTGACGGTTCACAAGGACGATTTTACCATTATCCAGTGTCAGTTTTCCGATGTGTACGGAAACCGGACTGCCGTCTCATTCCTTAACATAGTGATTAACAATAATTTACCTGATAAACTTTTTCAGTTTAAGCCGCCCCCGAAAGTGGAAATCTATCCCATGCCGTAAATTGATGATAGAGTCGCCGAAAGTCTCAGGTCTTCACTTTCTGTCATTCCGGGTTGTGACCCGGAATGACGACTTTTCATGAAATCCTCAAATGAGGGAAGACGGGAGGAGATATGGGAGAAATTCTGGAATTATCTCATCTGGATGCAGGACCCGTGACCTCACGTGGTGAGGAGTCGAATCTTAACCCCGCCCTTCACAGCGAATGGCTCGATGTCAACGGCCGGGGTGGGTATGCGTCAAGTACCCTGCTGAACTGTCACACCCGTAAGTATCACGGTCTTCTCGTTGCCAGGCTCGCTGCGCCCCCCGGGTGCTATGTACTCCTGTCCAAATTTGAAGACATCTTCTCCTGCGGGGCTCGTCAGCACCCTTTGACCTGCCATCAGTATCCCCATAACTTCTTTCCCGAAGACTACCGCTTTCTGAAAAAATTTCAGCAAGACGTGTGCCCCGAATTCATTTATGAAGGGGACGGCATTCGCATCCGGAAATCCCTGATGATGGTGGCGGAAGAGGATTGTCTGCTGGTTCGCTACGATCTCGATGATTGTTCCGCCCCGGGGGTCCTGCGCCTGCGACCTTTCCTGGCCTTTCGGGATCATCATCGTCTGACCAGGGAAAATTCTTTCCTCCGGACGGAAATCTTGACCGTTAAAAATGGTTTTTCCATCCGACCTTACGCCGGCATGCCCCCCCTCGTCATCCAGACGAATATCAAACCGGACTGGCAAGAGCAGCCCTTATGGTATCATGCCTTTGAGTATGCCGAGGAAGCGGCGCGGGGCTATGAACATCACGAGGACCTCTTCAGCCCCGGTATTCTTGAAATTCCCCTGCGGAAAGGGAAAACGGTGATCGTTTCAGTATCCCTGGCGCCTTTTTATGGCCGCCTGATCAAGAAGTGGGACGACGAGGAGCGCCGGAGGCGAAAGCTGGCGCAGCAAGATGGAGTAATGGCCGGGACTTTGGGAAAGGCGGCGCCGGAGCCATGTGCCCAGGATCAGCCGGGAGAAGACGCGGCGATTTCCGGCGGTGGGGGAGCAGAAACGGCGATTTCTCCGGACGAGGGAGAAGATCAGAGACTGTTCCGGATGCTGGTCAGGGCGGGACGGCAGTTTCTCGTCAGGACCCCGGAGGGTCGTCCGGCGATTATTGCCGGTTACCCCTGGTTTGGGGAATGGGGTCG
>JBAYKV010000067.1:0-13459 GCA_041664405.1 Syntrophales bacterium | reverse complement strand
CGCCGATCAAGAATACGTGGCCACGGATTTCACGGCTGATGGTTCCCTCTTTGATTTCGTTCATTTTTTATGCTCCTTCTTTTTTACTATGACATAAAATGGTCGGGGCGGCAGGATTTGAACCTGCCACCTCCTTAAATAGATTTATCATATTAAACAGTTACGTGTCATCCACATGCAACTGCAACCAATCTGCAACCTCACACTTTTTTGCATCGTTAGAATTGATACCGCCCTACCCTTTTCTAAAATCACCTGCGGGACCGTATCACCTATATAAATTTTTAACAATTCACTTTTTGTGACCTGTTTAATTTCACATCATGGTATCGATAAGTGCCATAATTTGTGAAACAATTGACTTGACATTAAAAATAATTACTCTTATGCTTTACGAATAGATAGAGACTTCTTATCAATCAATGACCAATGACCCCTACGCTGCGCATGATTAAAAAAGCCGCATTGTTAACATCTATAATATTTCTGCTGATTTCCTGTGCACAGTCAAGAATACAATCTCACATGAAATACATACATGGTGACCCACTAGTTCCTCGGGAATGTTTCAACAACTATCAGAGATGGTTTGACAGATATTATCCCACCGACAAGAAATTGGATACAACTCTGACCTTAAGAGTCCGAGCCTTTGGCCGACAAGAAGACAAGCAGGCCGCATGGGATAAAGAATGGAGAACAAAACATCCCGACTGGAGGCCGATTCCGACAGGCGTAACAGTTACGGCTGACCCGATAGAAATTTGGATGGATCTCAGGGAAGATGGATTGGGAAACTTGATGTTACCCCCACATGTTTTGGGCCATGAAATGGAACATGCTCTCATTGCCCATAATTCTAGAATGCAGGATTCGATTAATGTTAAGTATGTGCTTAACACCTCGGTAATACCCAAACACTGTTTTGACAATTATCAAGAATGGTTTATCAAGCTGTACCCTACCGACAAGAAGATTGACGTCACTCTAACAGTAAGAGTCCGGGCTTTTGGCCAACGAAAAGACAAGCAGGCCGCATGGAATAAAGAATGGAGAACAAAACATCCCAATTGGGGGCCAGCTCCGGCGGGTATTACAGTTACCTCTGACCCGGTAGAAATTTGGATGGATCTGAAACAAGACGAATCGAGTAATCTGATCATGCCTCCACATGTTTTGGGCCATGAAATGGAGCATGCCCTTATTGTTTACGATTCTCGAATCGAGAATCCTCACCTGCGAGTTGAGGAGCATATTTACGAACGACCGAACGACCAGCGCATCTAATAGACCGAATACTCCAATATCCGGGCCAACTATTACCCGAATAACTGACAATCGGCCAAGCTCTGAATATCCTAACCCCGCTGTGCCACCGCATCCTTCTTGTCCCCCAGATCAATATTATCTCTACCCATGTCAATCTTCTACCCATATTGCAGATGAGAGAGCTAAGATAATTGAAATTGGTCGGTAATTGATCAACAAAGCCCCAGCCTGTTTCATTCTGCAAGAAGACAATAATCCCTCTAAAGTTTTTCCTCAAAATGCCGATTAAATAAACGCTACTATAATGATCATCTGGAATGCAGACATTGCCGGTGGTGTTTAGAGCATTGTAAATTCACAGCAATTTAACGATGTCAGCCACCACCTTTCTTCATCGGCACTAGAATTTACAGTATTTATGGTAGTTTTTTGAGGAGTCATTCACGTATGTTTCGCCTATGCTTACACAAAATCTCAGGACTGGTTTGCATCGGTATCGTTTTTTCCCTGATCGGGTGTGCAGCGGTTGCTACGGATCGCAGAAAAGAGGGTTTCGATGCACTCCAGAAGGGATTTACCTCGGTGGCGGAAACGCCTGACCTTCACGAGATCATTGTATTAAAAGAAGTAAAGATCCATATTGTGGGATCCCGCAAGCTGTTCAACTGGAATATAGCGGCAGCCTACGGCTCCCCTGTGGCCGCTTATGCCAATACCGACAATGAGATCTGGATTTTAGGGAAAATGGTCAAAGGGAAAGTCATCGTCAATCAGGCAATTCTCGGGCATGAATTGGAGCATCTCCTGAACTTCAAGGAAAACAGGGTCGCCAACCCGGATGAGCTGGATGTCCTGGGCATGTAATTCCGATTCTAAGGTGCGCCGTGCAAAGACAGCCAAGAAGAGGCGTCACGGACGTATCCGGGAATATGTCAACGAGCCGATGACGATAAAGCCAACGAAGATGTCGCTTTGATTTAGAATCGTAATAACGCCATTATCAGTATTCATACATATCCAGCCTCTTCCATTCCTTCGTATCACCGCCACAATATCATTGACTTGAGAGTATATTTCTTTTATGTTTCTGCTATAGTGCTTAAGTCAATGACAGTGGAGATAATTTATGAAGAAGAGACCTTTAGCCATCGTTCTCATCGCCTTATTTTACATTCTCGAACCCTTCGGTACGCTTGTGCAAGCCGCCTACATCAACAATATGCCCTTATTTGGCAGTAGTGGTATCATCTCCCATCTTCTCTGGTCTGACTGGATCATTCTTGCTCTTTTCCCTGTTGTTGGAGTGGGTATCTACATGATGAAGAAGTGGGGCTGGTACCTTTTCTTATGCTTCTCGGTTCTCCTCATTTCCTATAACCTTTTTGTTTACAAATACATGAATCCCAATTACTCCCTTGAAACCGTCATGTTTTTTATCATAATCACGACGGTCATATCTGCATACTTCCTGAAAAAGAGTGTTTACGCCCCCTATTTCAACCCGAGGCTCCGGTGGTGGGAAATCGCAACGCGCTACAGGACGCCTTTGAATACCGTTCTCGTCGTAAAGAATGGCGCCATGTCCTGCAAAACCATCGACATCTCTGAAACAGGATGCTTTGTTGACCTTGAGGGAGAAATTCCCGTGGGCTCCAGTGTAATGATTGAATTCCACTGCGACGGCTTTGAAGTCAGCTGCATGGGCAAGGTTGTCAATAAGAGGTCCGGAGCAAATGAAAAATATCGTGGCTATGGTATCATATTCGAGGCAATGCCCCGTGAAGTGAAGAAAAAAATCGGGCAGCTCCTTTGGCACTTTGAGAGAATCGGGTTGGAAGATAGAACGGATTCTCCCTCTGAAAGCGGGACATCCAAAGATCCTTCCTGGCAAGAATATACATTCATCAAACAAATGGAATTCAGGATGAAGGTCTATCTCAGAAACATTTTTGGTCAGAAATAACGAACGGTATTGTATTCTCCCCCCGGGAAGTTCCTTTGTCGTTAACGGCGGAAGAAAAAGTCGAAGAATGACTTTTTCTTCTTGAGAGGGATGGGTTCGGGGATATTCACGGACTCCCCCCGGAGGATCTGGGCAGGCACATCGTATACCATACGCTGTGCCGCCTTCGTGCCGATAACCTCCGTGGCTGCGGCCAGACCTTCGGAGAGTTTGGGCGTTCTCGTGTGCAGGCCGTGGGCATCGCTGACGAGCATATGCACCAGGCGATGCTCCAGGAGTCGGACGGAAAATTCGCGGATCTCCTCCGTATGCAAGTCGACAAGGCTTGAGGCCGTCATTTGCGCCAGATAACCCATTTCGACCCATCGATAGAGTCGCGACGGCTCCTGACGGATAACGGAGTTACGTTCCACATGGCTGAGGATGGGTTTAATGCGACCCATCTCGAGACCCCAGAAAAACTCATCCAAATGATCGGGAAGGGATCCATCGGGTAGTTCGATAAGGGCATATCTGCCGCCGTCGTTGATAGTTAGCAGTTCTCCCGCCTTGATCCTTTCCGGCAGGGTGATGTCGAGACGCAGCTCCGCTCCGGGATGGATCCGCAGTTCAATCTTGGCTGACGCCATCATCTTTCGGCTTTCATCAAGTTTATCGAGAACAATCGACCGCGTATTTTCGTACCTTCCCGAAACCCAGTGGGGCGTGCAGACCACATCGGTGATACCGTCAGCCACAGCCATGCGGGCCATGGACAGGGACTGCTCCCAGTCCTTCGCACCGTCGTCCAGGTTCGGAAGCATATGGCTGTGTAAGTCGATCATGACGGTTTCCTTATGCCTTTCTGGGCGCCTTTGGCTTATCCCTCACCTTATCCGGATGAGACTTCTTTCCCCACGGTAAAAAACGGCTCAGCAGTGATCGCTTGGGTGCCATGCCCGGCTTAACGGCATCTTGTCCATAGTAAAGACGGCTTTTCAAAGATCGCTTCGAGCGGACATTTTTCCGCTTCCCCCCATCCTCTCCATAATAGTAATAATAGTACTGGTAGTAATAGTAGCTATCCCGCCCCATCTGCACACCGTTGAGGACGGCGCCCAGGATATGGGCATTAACGGACTTGAGTTGGGCCACACCGTTTTTGACGATCTCCCGGTGGGTCACCCCGGCACGAATGACAACAACGACGCCGTCGACGAAGTTCGACAGGATTACGGCATCCGTAACGGCTGTAATCGGGGGGGAATCCAAGATGATTCGGTCATAGGATTTGCGGGCCTCCTCGATGAAGGCCTGCATCTGGTGAGACCCCAGAAGCTCCGACGGATTGGGAGGTATCGGCCCCGAGGCAATGATATCGATATTTGGTACCTGCGTGTGGATAACCGCCTCTTTCATGGTAGCGTTGCCGACGAGGATATTGGACATCCCCATGTCCCTGTCCACACCGAACAGCTTGTTCATCTTGGGGCGGCGCATATCGCAGTCCATAATTAACACCTTGCTCCCCGTCTGGGCCATGGTCACCGCAATATTGGCGGAGGTAATGGTCTTTCCCTCCCCGGGCCCGGAACTGCACACCATGATGACCTGCGGCGCCTGATCGGCTGAAGAAAAGAGCAGGGACGTGCGGATGCCCCGGTAGGACTCGCTGGCCGTTGATTTGGGTGCTTTCAGGGCGATGAGATCATCCTGTGGTTCCCGCTCCTGTTCCCTGCCCTCGGCGTCCTGTTCGGACGCAATCGCCGGCACGGGACCCAGATAGGGAATATTCAGCAGCGATGTGATCTCTTCGGGTAGCTTGATGGTGTTATCGAGATACTCCAGGAAAAAGGCCAGACCGATGCCCATGGACAGGCCGACCACAATGGCGAGCAGAATATTCTGTGCCTTCTTCGGTTTCACCGGGGATTTCGGGATCTCCGCCGGGTCGACGACACGGATATTCCCCGTCCGGATGTCTTCCGTAAGGGATGTCTCTTTGAACCGTTTGATCAGTAGGTCGTACATCTCCCGGCTCATGTCCGCCTCCCGTTTCAGGGCCGAATAGTTGGCGGTCATCTGATTTATGTTCATGCTCTCGCCCTTTTGTTGACCCATAGCACCCCGCAAGGACTGTTCCCTGGCCAGGGCAACGCGGTATTCGTTCTGGAGGGCAATGATTACCCGCTCTGTCTCGCCTGCCTTACGTTCGTTCAGGGTCTTTATCTCATTATTCAGGGCAATGATCTGGGGGTGGTTGGCGCCGTAACGTTTGGAAAGCTCGGAGAGTTTTTTATATATCTCCACTTCCTGTCTTTTGATGTCCTGAATGAGGATATTATTCAATATTTCATTTGTGGAACCCATGGATTTTGCCTGGCGGTAGCGGGTCTCCGCCTCCACCCGCTTCGATGTCGCCTCGACAACCTGACTATTCAAGTCCGCAAGCTTCTGGGCCGTGATAGACTCGACACCGGTGGAAAAGTCCGTCGTAATGCCCTTTGCTGCTTTGTAGCTCATAAGGGCCGTTTCGGCCTTCTCCACCCGTTTCTGCTCATGTTCGATCTGTTGATTAAGCCAGGCCATGGCATCCTGCGTGGCCTTCACCTTCGACTGCAGCGTCAAATCGATATAGGACCGGGCGATGGTGTTCGCCACCTGGGCGGCAAGGACCCTTTCTTTGCTCTCAAAACTGATGTCGACGAGGCGGCTGTTCCGGATGGGGCTGACGGTAATCCGACTGGCAACGGCGCCGACCAGGGGCGAATAGGGTTCCGCAATGCCCATGATGCTCCCCGCCGGGACATTAATCGGCTGGCCGGTCTTCAGGAGGGAACGGATATAGTCGACAGGGGAAAACATCCAGTTCCATATCTCACCCAGGACGCCCGGTTTGGGGTTGAACTCCTCGCTTTTCTCCAGGTTAAGGCGCTTGATGACCTCATTGGCCACGCCGCGGCCCTCCAGGATCTTGTACTGGGTCTGGTAGTAGTCGAGGCCGGAGGAATCGACGGACATGACTTCCTGGATGGAGACGACCTTCGGATTCTCCTTTTCGATGATGATCCTCGTCGTGGCCTTGTAGATCGGTGTGGCCGTGAAGGAAAAGAGGGTGACGCTAACGACGATCACGGCAAAGACGGTCAGGATGGTCCACTGGTGCTTCAGGATAACCCGGATGTAATCTTGAATGTTGACATTTTTCTGACCGATTTCCATACGTGCAATGTACTCCTTAGAAGAAACTCTCCGGCACGATGATCAGGTCGTTGGGCCTGATGCCCATGGCCTGGGTCATCTTTCCGGACTTGGTGATTTCGTCCATCTTGACTTCAAAGATTTTTTCGACGCCCTTTTCCACCCGGACGATCCGGGTCTTGTTCCGCGAGGCGATCCGTGTAAAGCCGCCGGCCATGCTGATGGCCTCGGCGATGGTTATATCCTTCTTCGTAAAGGCGTAAGAGCCGGGCGTTTTGACCTCGCCGATGATGTAGAAGAAATCGGCGCTCGGAATATAGAGGACGTCGTTTTCGGCGAGGAAGATATTGGCATTTTGGTCCCGCCCCTTCAGCAACCCCTGGAGATCAAAGTTGATTACGATCTTTTTTTCATCTGCTTTACCGGGGCTGATGGTGCGGATGATCATCCCCTCCTGGGCCTGGGGCTCTTCCCGTCCTCCCGTCTTCTGCACGGATGCCAGACCGCCCGCCTTGGATATGCCGTCCAGGACTCGTTCACGGGCCTGGAGGGGGTAAAGACCGGGGTTGGTAACAGCGCCCAAGGCGGAAAACTTCCGTCCTTCATATTTTACGACCATGACGGACACATGGGCAGCGAGGAGATATTCCTTTTCCGCCAGTAGCTTCGAGATAAGACGTTCCGCCTCCGTCGTGGTCAGGTCGGCGACCTTCACCCGGCCGATGAGGGGAAAGGTAATGTAGCCTTCGGCAGTAACCCGGACGTTCTCCCGTGAGAGATCCTTTTCCTCATAGACAATGACGCTCAGGACATCGTATCCCCCGATCCGGTAATCACTGATCGCATCATTTGTCTCGGGATATTTGGCCTGATATTCGGAAACGCTCAGGGAAGCGCTCTTCTGAAGGAGGTCGGAAATGGAGTTTGTCTCCGGCTCCTTGGCGCCGACCGTCTTTTTGTACTCTTCGAATTTTGCCAGGTCGGCCTTCTTCAGCTCCAGGGCCTTCACTGCCTGGGCGGAGTCGCTGACCTCCGTAACCGTCACCACGGGACCGCCTATGGCACAGGCGGAAAGGACAAGACAGCAGAGGAGCACCATAACTAGATTTATTAAAGAGAAATCATTCTTCACGTTCATTGCCATTAATTAGCTTCCTTCACTGATATGAAAATCCCCCCCTCCCCCCTTTACCAAAGGGGGGAGGGGGGATTTTCATGTTTCGTTGTGCCCGCTTCTGTCATGAGTATTAGTTGCCACCGTCTCTAATATAGTTACCACCAAATTGCAAAGGGATTATGCTCACCAAATGACATGGATACGCCCCTTGGGGGCTGTATCCATGTATTGACATACACCGTGATTTTAGAGGCGTTGATTACTGTTTGGGCTCGCACGGCGGGCTTGGGCATATGGTCGTCGTTGATATCGATGACGTGGTTGACGTCGTTGATGTCGTACTGGTTGATGTCGTACTGGCCGCAGTCACCGGAACCGTTGTGGTTGCGGGACCCACCGTAGTCGTCGTCACGGGGACCGTGACACCTGCCTGCTTGGCCAGGGCGGTGTCTCTGGCCAGGGCGCTTTCGGTCCGCCTGATCTCAGCATTCACGACCGCCAAGGCCCCATTGGCCTGACCCGCCACTGTCGCATCCGGGTTGCTCTTCATGATCGTGGCGACGTCCTGGGCCACCTGGAGGGCTGCCAGCTTAGCCTGTTCCTGCGCTACCGGTTTCAGCACCGTGGCCGGCGCTGCCTGTGCCTGGACGGTCTGCTGGTAGGCCGCCTGCAGGGCCTGATAAACGCTGCTCTTTTGCGCGGCGCTGATACCTGGGTTCTCGAAGAAGCCCCGGATGACGCTGCCGACCACGGCGGCGTCGCCGCTGTACATATTCAGGTAGGTTCTCACGTTATCGTAACCGAAATCCCCATCGGACCCTTGTAGACGAGCCACCGCCGTTGGGGTCTGGAGATAATTCTTCGTGTTGGAAGCCCCGGACTTAAACCATATTTTACCTACCATGCAGGTGATGCGCCGGGCCGTATAGCTCGTCTTGAACATCCAGAAGCCACTCTGCTCCTGGCGCTCCTGAAGCAGGATGTTCGCATAGGGATTAACCTTCATGACCGCCCCGTCGTTAAAGGTGACATTCACCTCGCCGTTCTGCGTGGCGATGCCATCTCCGTCGTTCAGCGGCATACCCGCCTTGGTCACCTTGGTGATGGCCGCCCCCGATCGGATAATCGCGTCCCCCTTAAAGCCGGTGATCTTGCCGATAGCCGCCGCTGCCGGGGATGCATAAAAGAGGATCACTCCAGCCATTAATAACGTTACGACCAGCGATGTTTTCTTATAAAGCAGTTGATTTTTCATAGGACAATTCTCCCTCCCGTGCTTAATAAACTATTTTAACACTGGCCATGAACTGGTTGTCAGCATATTCAAAGGCTGAGTAATTGGATGTTTTCTTGTTATATTTATAAGCGATGCCGCAGGTTAACCACTCCCGGATCTTATAGTCGAGACCGGCATTAGCGATATAGTTCTTGTCCGACCTGTCACCGACGGAGGTGTAGCCCGCCGGCGCGGTGTTGTAATCATTAAGGCTGTAAAGAACACCGGCCGTCGCGAAAAACCTCGTGAGGATTGTCTGCCTGACATTGAGGCCGACACCCGTGTCATAGAAAAAGGTGCTTGAATCGGCAGATTGGTCTCTTGGGGTCCGGGCAAGATTCAAACTGAGAACCGTCGTGGCCGTCGCATCAAAGTTGATGTTCGTCGCCGCCACCCACGTATCCCGGTCAGACCTGGTATTTCCTGCCGTGTCCAGGTTGTTATCGTACCTTTTCCACATATAGCCGACAGACAACTCACCCGTCAGTTTAGAGCCCTGATCCCAGTTTAAACCCACATTTACCTGATTATACTTGAAATCGGATTTACGATTGTCAGAGAATCCGGCGACATATGTCCCATTATCCGTTTGACCGCCGTAAAAGGACTCATAATTCTGGATGCCGTAGAGGTAGCGCACAAATCCCCACGTCCGGGGAAGAAAGCGGCCCTCAGCACTGACACCGTATTCACTGAGGGCATAATTCTGTGACGCATCATAATTGCTGGCATACTGTTGTTGGAACCGATTATAGATCACGTTGGTCCGGAAGGTGTTGTTCCCCCAGGTCATACCAAGTTTACTCTTCAAATCGTTTTCCCATCGTTTAGTCGTGCGGCCGATAGCGTACTGGTCTGGCGAACCGAAGGGATCCTGCTTCTGCCGTTGTTCATCGTTCAAGCCGAATATCAACCCTGACGGCGGTTTGTAGTCGACGCCAAGAGCGAAATTTTGGTTATTCCAGTTGTTTTTATCGTTTGTGTTATAAAAGGCCCAGTCACCGTTCCAGCCAAGCTTGATGTCGCCCCGCTCGGGCATGTTGAAATTCAGCAGCATGCCGGGCTTGATGTGATAAATAGTATCGGATACCTTTTTGTTCGCATTGTCGTCGCTTCCGTTCTTCATGTAGATATTGTCATCATACACGACTTGGCCCTCAATACCGGGGATGACCTTGAGATTCCCGAAGTTGATATTCCCCTGGGCCAGAAGCATTGTAGGGATTAGTAAAAGCATTACAGTAATCAAACAGGAAAAATTAATAGCCCTTTTCGCCATAATATTACCCTCCTTTTCCTCACTGTCAAAACCAGTTCTCATATTACGGAAAAATACCAGTTGATTTTTAGATTCCAGGTGGGTACTATTAGTGCCACATTGTAGTTCTGTCAAGTATTTTTTGCTGGTTTTTAATATTGATTTCAGGGGGAATATATATTTCATGATGTTAAATAAAACAGATATTGATCGTATCGGCGTCGTTATTCCTACCCTGAATGAGGGTCAAACACTTGCTGCTATTATCGCGGGAGTCCGCCCCTATACCAATGATATTATCGTCGTGGATGGACACTCCACCGACAACACCGCAGAGATCGCCGGATCCCTGGGGGCAAGGATCATCTTGGATCACAAAAAGGGGAAAGGCGAAGCGATCCGGACCGTCATTCCCCATCTGACAAGAGAGGTCACCGTATTTATCGACGCCGATGGCTCCCACGATCCCGACGACATTCCGGCCATTGTCAGACCCATTCTCAACGGCGAGGCAGACCATGTCTCCGGTTCACGCCTCATCGGCGGTTCCAGCGAACTCCACGGCGGCTTCGACGAGTGTTTCCGTCTCATGGGCAGCTCCTTAATCACCGCCTGCATCAACAAACGTTTCCATGTCCGTCTGTCGGAGAGCCAGAACGGCTTCCGGGCCGTCCGGACAGAGGTACTGCGCCGTCTCGGTCTCGAGGAAAACATCACCACCATCGAGCAGGAGATGATCATCAAAACCCTGAAGAATGGTTATCGCATGGCCGAGGTTCCCTCACACGAACATTCCCGGAAGGCGGGATATTCAAAGATCAGCGTTCGCAAGGTGGCCTTCCGATATGTTTACAGTATGATCAAGTACCTTTATTTTTAGGCATCTATGGCCAATATTCTCCTCTTCAATCCCCCGGCGCCCGGCGGCGGCGGTTTCACCCGGGAGGGCCGATGTACCCAGGAGGCGGGGGTATGGGCCACCCAGTGGCCGCCTCTGTCCCTGACGACGACGGCGGCCCTGCTTATAGCGAATGGTCATATCGTAAAGGTCTTTGATTTTCCCGCCCTCGGGATGTCGGCAACAGCCATCTCCACGCTCATCCGGAAAGAACATCCCGATTTTGCCATCTGGGGCACGGCAACGCCGACCCTCGGTTCTGATCTTCAAATCGCCCGCTTAATCAAGGAAATATCTCCGTCGACAATCACGGCGGTTCTGGGAACCCACGTTACCGCCCGGCCCGAAGATGCACTCTCGGAAAGGGCGGTAGATGGAGTTATCCGGGGTGAACCGGAAGGCATCATCAGGAATCTCTGCCGGGCTGGTCATAGCAACTGGAAGAGCATTAAAGGCATTTCTTACTGCAACAAGCAGCTTGTGCAACATAATCCCGATGCCGATTTTCTCGCTCCCCCGGACATTCCCGCTCCAGCGTGGCATCTCATAGATCACGGCTCCTATCGTTTGCCTCTAAAGGGACGTCCGTTTCTAATGGTCGCCCCGGTCCGGGGATGCCCGTACCGCTGCACCTTCTGCACCGCCCCTCTCTACTACGGCGCGAAATTGCGTCGGCGCCCCATCGAAAACGTCCTCCGGGAAATTGAAATAAACACAAAGTCATATAACATCAATGACATATTCATCTGGGCCGACACGTTCACCGCCGACCGGGACTATGTCAGGGAATTCTGTCAGGCCGTCATCGCGCGCAGCCTGTCCATCTCCTGGACCTGCAACAGTCGTGTGGACACCATCGACGAGGAAACCCTCATGTTGATGAAAAAGGCCGGCTTGTGGATGATTTCCTATGGTCTGGAGTCTGGAAACGACGGGATTCTCGCAAGGTCGGGGAAAAAGATGACCGTTGCACAATCAAGAAAGGCTGTGCTATGGGCAAAACAGACGGGGATTCGCGTGGCGGGGCACTTCATCTTCGGTCTCCCGGGGGAAAAGAAAAGCACTATGGCGGAAACCCTGGCCCTCGCCCTTGAGCTTCCCCTGGATATCGCCCAGTTTTACGCGGCAGCGCCCTTTCCGGGAACCGGGCTCTACGCCGAGGCCAAGCGCGAGGGCTGGCTGAGGAAGGACTCGTTTTCTTCCCAGGCCGGCGCCGTCATGGACCTGCCGGGTTTGCCGGCGGCTGAGGTCGATGCTTTCCGTCGGTTCGCCTTCCGGAAATTCTATGGACGGCCGCGGGCGGCGCTGAATCTTCTTTCCATGGCGGAATGGGAGGCCTTGAAAAGCGTCCCTGCGGCAATGAAACGGTTTCTTGGCTGGACACGGTAGACAAAATCCCCCCTCTTTTCCAAAGAGAGGTTGGGGAAGATTTTCGTTTGGTTGAAAAATCCCCCTGAATCCCCCTTTACAAAGGGGGACTTGGGGAAGATTCTATACTCCCCTCTTTCCTAAAGAGGGGTTAGATGAGATTTTGAACACCCCTCTTTCCTAAAGAGGGGTTAGGGGAGATTTTAAACTCCCCTCTTTCCTAAAGAGGGGTCGGGGGAGATTTTACACTTGGAAAGCAACTATGTTTTAGGCGTCTGGGACGGCCACGATGCAGGAGCGGCCCTCCTCAAGGGCGAGGAAATCGTTTTCGCCATCAACGAAGAGCGCCTGAGCCGTCGGAAGCTGGAAGTCGGTTTCCCCCACCGGGCCATCCGGGCCTGTCTCGGCTTCGCCGGACTGAAGCCCGCCGACATCAAGGCCATTGCCGCTTCGACAACAGACCCGGCCAAGACACTGACGCGGATCTTCCCGAACCTTAAAGAGGAGTACTACCTCATCCGCCGCCGGAAGCAACCTCCCCGTTCCTTTGACGCTTTCAAAAAAACCTTTAAATACCGGTTCACGGAACTGGCTCCGAATGTAATTTCACGCCGACTCAGCCTGTCCTGGATGCATAGCCGACTACGGGAAATGGGCTTCGCCGGATACCGGCTCGAATGGGTTGACCACCACAAAGCCCACGCGGCGGCAGCCTTTTGCTGCGGCTTTCCGGAATGTATGGTGATAACCCTCGATGGCGTCGGAGACGGCTGCTGCGGCTCCCTCTGGTCTTTCCGGAACAAAAAGCTCTCTCTCATCAAGTCCCTGCCCGCCTCCCGCTCCCTGGGAATCTTCTTCGAACACGTTACTAATCTCATGAACATGCGGGAACTGGAAGACGAGGGAAAGGTCATGGCCCTGGCCAACTATGCCTATCCCATCGCGGATGACGATAATCCCCTGATGTCCGTCATCCAGACGAAAGATCTGGACATTGTCACTCCTTATTCCTCCACGGCCATGTTCCGGGAAATGAAAAAGATCATCTGGCGCTATCCTTCGGAGCAATTTGCCGCCATGGCCCAGCGGGTCCTCGAAAAATGTGTTCTCGATCTTGTCGCAGCGGCCCT
>JBAYKV010000066.1:0-13479 GCA_041664405.1 Syntrophales bacterium | reverse complement strand
GGTAACGGACCAGGTGGAAGGCCTCCTTGGTCAGGGTGGTGAAGACCAGCTCGCCTCTTTCCCCCGGGGGCAGGACTTCGCCGGTGTCGGGGTTGATCGTTTCGACGAGGAAATGATCTTCATAGACGTGCATCCCCTCGCGGCCTTCCGTGCATTCCATCGACACCCCCGGCCCCATGATTTCGGAGAGCCCGTAGATGTTCAACGCCATGATATCCATCGTGTTTTCGATTTCATCGCGCATCTTGTCGCTCCAAGGTTCGGCACCGAAGATGCCGACCCGGAGGTTAAGAGACCGCATGTCCAGTCCCATGGCCTGCCCCTGCTCGGCAAGATTCAGGGCATAGGAAGGGGTGCAGCAGATGGCGGTGGGTCCGAAATCCTGGAGGATCATGAGCTGCCGCTTCGTATTGCCCCCTGACATGGGAATGACGCTGGCTCCCAGCTTTTCCGCGCCGTAGTGGGCTCCGAGGCCGCCCGTGAAAAGACCATATCCGTAAGCGTTATGAATAATATCGTTTTTTGTTAGGCCTGCCGCGACGAAGCACCGGGCCATGAGTTCCGACCAGGTTTCAATATCCCGATGGGTGTAACCCACGACAGTAGACCGCCCCGTGGTCCCCGAGGAGGCGTGCAAACGCACCACGTTGCTCATGGGGACGGCAAAAAGGCCGAATGGATAGCCGTCCCGGAGATCCTGCTTGGTGGTAAAGGGGAAGCGTTTCAAGTCTCCCAGGGTTTTGAGGTCATCCGGTTTTACCCCCGCCTCATCAAAGCTTCTTCGATAGAAACCCACGGTGTGATACACCCTTTGCGCCACCTGCTGGAGCCGCTTCAATTGCAGGGCCTCGAGTGCCTCCCTGGGCAGGGTTTCAAACTCTTCATTGTAGATCATGCACCCAACCTCCCCTTTTTCGTTGTTTAATAATCTCTCCGGGTCGAATTCCCCGCCGCTTGCGGCGAACAGAACGCTACCGCTCGGAAATACCCCGCCGTAAGCAGCGGCGGTATCTCGTTACTTATAGCAAAAGAAGTTTTTCCGGGCAAGAGACAATAAGAGGAATAAACCCATTAAAGAAGCTTTTTTATGGATCTCGATCGGTAACGGCGGAAACGGTACCAGAGGCGAATTAAATGGACCGTGATCACCGCGACGACAATGCGGGGGATGTAGAGCCAGAAGGCATTCAACCCGACGGAGATGAACAGGGGGGGGTCTTCGACCATGGAATGGTTGATGCCGATGGAAAGATGGAGCATTTCCAGGTCCTCTTTGGAGAGGTGCTCCGCCTTGGCCTCCTCGACGATTACCGCCCCGCCATAGGCGAGGCCAAAAATGATCGCCGTCATCCAGAGGAGCCCGACTTTCGCGTCCAGACCCATAAGTTTGAGGAGGGGAGAGAAAAAACGGACGATGTGGTTGATCCAGTCCAGAAATTTCATGGTTTCCAGGAGGGTCATGATGAACATGATGATCAAAAAAATCTTGAAGCATAGGATGGTGGTTGTCCGGAGCCAATGCCATAACATGTCTGCGAAGGGCAGGTGGATCGGCGGCAGAGCCCCCGCCGCCGTCGCTGCGGGGCCGGAAACCAGCCAGGGGCCGACGATCATCAAGGTAACGGACGCGGTGATAATCCTGAACAGGGTCGCCTTTACGGGGTTAATCCCTGATTTTCCCTGGATTATCCCCTCCTGAATGAGGTTATGGGCCATGAGCAGAAAGATGCCGATCAGGGTCATCTGTCCCTCGTTCAAGGGCAGAACGACCATGGCGGCAATTGCCCCGTAAATATTGGCCAGCATTCCGATCAACAGAGGGAGGGCGGCGGCCGGTGGCAGATGGAGGAGTCCCATGATCGGCGTAAGGAGGAAATCGAGGCGCCCGATCCAGCCGCTCCAGTCCAGGAGGGTGGTCAGCAGGGAAATGGGCAGGACAATTTTCATCATCCAGACAAAACCGCTCCAGCCCTTGCGGACTCCCATTTTCAGCCCCGTCTTGACCAGGGCGCCATATTGAATTTCCGGGTTTTCCATCCTTCGTCCCCTTAGCAGATTTTTCCTGATCTTGCATCATTGCGGATTAATTATTATGGCTATTTTGTCATGACAAATGATTTTTGGTCTTTACGCAACAAGAAAAAATATGATATGAAAACCATATGATACTGAATATCCGCAGCAAGCTTCTCCTGAGTTATCTGGCCATGGCCGTGCTGACAGTCTTGGCCAGCGCCTATGCCGTGGGGCATCTGCGAGATCTCAATAAGCTGGCCTTCACAGTTATCCATCAGGATTCCCGGCTCCTGGAGACGGAAAAACAGATGATGGAAACGCTCCTGGCATGGGAAGGGGCGGAGAAAAAATACCTGATTTTAAAAGACCCCTCCATGGCGGACATCTTCTGGGCCCGAAGTCAGGATTTTCAATCCCAGTTGGCCATTCTGAAAAAGGATAGCCCCCAGGGACGGGGCAATACGGTGGAACTGTTATCCCTGTTGTTCAGTGACTATAATGCGAACTTCCTCAAGGAAACATCCCTGGTAGGAGAAAACCGCATCGAAGAGGCGGTGGTCCTGTCGTCTCAAGAGGGGCGCAGAATCATAGAAAAGATGGCCTTTTCCCTGCGTTCACTCCAGATGCAGTCGGAAAAGGATATCGATACCAGAATGAACGCCATTAACATCAAGGGGCAGGAAGCGGCACGGATGACGATTCTCCTAACGTTTGCCAGTCTCATTGTCGGATTGTTCCTGGCGGCGGCCATTACCTTCAATATCTCCCGCCCCCTGGGAAAGCTTGAAAAAGCAACTGGTTTCATTGCGGAAGGGCAGTTCGACCGGGAGATCAACATCCAGCGGCGGGATGAAATCGGCAGCCTGGCCAGGGCATTCAACGCCATGACCAAGCGCCTGAAGATCCTGGAAACCCTGCACCTTGATGCCAGTCCTTTGACGGGATTGCCGGGGAATCTGGCTATCGAACAGGAAATTGAACGACGCCTCCGGGAAGAGGAACTCTTTTCCCTTTGTCATTTAGATCTCGATAACTTCAAGCCTTTTGCCGATCACTACGGCTATGCCTGGGGAAGCGAGGTCATCAAGGAAGTGGCTGTGATCCTGGAGGACTGCAAGCAGAAATGGGGACGCATGGTGGATTTTATCGGCCATATCGGGGGGGACGACTTCATCCTGATTGCGGAACCGTTGCGGGCCGAAGCGATGTGTCGCTGCATAGTCGAAGAATTTGATCGGCGGATCCGGAAGTTTTATAGCGAAGAGGATCAGCAGCGGGGTTTCATCCTTGCCAAGGACCGTCAGGGACAGCAGCGGGAATTTCCCCTTGTTACGGTGACCCTTTCCATCGTCACCGGCAATAGTTCCCTATACGGGAGTCCGCTGGAGATGGCAAAGATGGCGGCAGAGGTCAAAAATTATGGTAAAACCCTCTCGGGGAACAATTACGTGAAGAAAGAGGATATGGATGCTCGCACATCAGCATGAAGACTTTTTTACGAATTCACAAAATTTGAACGTGTCACAGGATAGGAACTCGATCTTTGCGTAAAAAGACATCCTTCGTAGCAATAAGAATAAAGATAAGCATTATGATCATCTTCGTGATCTGCCTGGGTGCTTGCGCTACGACAAAGAACGCTCCCGTAGAGCCTCCCGGCAGTCTGGCGGCGCGCTTTCAGTCCGATACGGCCCTTTTCCAGGAAGGTTATGCCCAGCTCAGCGGCGAAGAACGCCCTGTTGATTATAGCAGGGCCCGAGAAGCCTTTGGACTGCTGATAAATAAATATCCCAAGAGCAAGTGGCGAAATTACGCCAAGAGCTTCCTGATCCTCATGGATGAGGCACAGACAGCCCGTGAACAGGCGGAAAAGGAAAAGCAGGCATGTATCAAGATCAAGGCGCTTTGGGAGCATACGCAAAAGGAATGCCGCGTCGACCAGTTAAAGGCCCAAGGCGAACTGTCTCGGTTACGCAAGGAAAATGAGCAATTGCGGAACGAAAACGAGCAGATGAAAAAAAACATCGAACAACTCAAGCGGCTGGAAATCGAACTGCAGCGGCGGGACAAGATCTTCCGGTAACCATTATCATTTGTGACTGTGGGCCGAAATGAGCGTTTCACCATCGATTCTCAGGTGTTCCACGGCCAGGGTAATCCCCAATGCCGTTTTGACGTCCCGAATCTCTCCCCCCAGGAGTTTGTCTTTAGCCTCGCCCGGTGACATCCTGACTATTTCGATGTCTTCGTCGTCATCAGGAGGCAGGGGCGCCGCGTAGAGTTCCTGGGCAAGATAGAAATACATGTATTCATTTCCATATCCGGGAATCAGATACCCTTCAAAGAGACTGGTTATCCGGCGGGCCTGAAAACCGGTCTCTTCTCCCAATTCCCTCTGGACACAGACCTCCGGAGACTCCCCTTCATCGATATTGCCTGCAGGGATTTCCAGTAGATATCCGCCGGTGGCATGGCGGTACTGCCGGATGAGCAGGAAATTGCCTTCCCCATCCACGGGAACCACGGCGATGCAGGGTTT
Source organism: Syntrophales bacterium (assembly GCA_041664405.1). Taxonomy (GTDB): domain Bacteria; phylum Desulfobacterota; class Syntrophia; order Syntrophales; family UBA8958; genus UBA8958. The sequence continues at coordinate 8,924 of JBAYKV010000066.1, read as the reverse complement.
ATGGTCGATCCAGCTCAGGCGGGATCTGTGGCCGTTGGGCAGTCGGACGTCTTCTTCCAGGACCTTGAAGACGCGACAATTATAAACGACAGGCATTGCTTGTTCCTTCCTTTGCTTTTTTTAATTGGTTTTCATAACGGCCAGGAGATGCCGTTCAATCTCTTCCCTTGGCAAGGCGCCCGTGACCCTATCGACAAGTTTGCCTTCCCGGAAAAACAATAACGTGGGGATATTGCGGATATCGTACTGCGCTGCGGTAACAGGATTTTCGTCAACATTGAGCTTGGCGATCTTGATTCCCCCGGCGTATTTCGCGGCCAGTTCATCAAGAACAGGGGCCACCAGGCGGCAGGGGGCGCACCAGGGAGCCCAGCAATCGACGATAGCAGCGCCTGTTGCGGTCAGGACCTCCCGGGAAAATGTCGCGTCCGTGGTATCGAAGGGTTTTACCGTATCTTCGACGACCACCAGGGGGACGCCGCAACGGCCGCACAGGGGGCGATCATTGAGACGCGTCTCGGGCATCCGGTTTTTTGTGCCGCAACCGAGGCAGCGGATGATCATGTCATCCAGAGGGGCCCGACATTTTCCACAGGTCGGTCTATCCTGCATATGTTCTTTGGGGATGCGGTTTTTTGTACCACAAGTGAGACAACGGATAATTAGTTGATCCTTTTCTAAAGTCATAGCCTCTTACCTTTCAATCGCCACATTCACCGGTGTTGGACACAGTATCCTTACCAGCTCCGCCGGGGCCATTTCGGCGAGAATCCCCCGATGGCCCGCATTGATGAGAATCATGGGTAAAGATAGAATCGTTTCCTCAACGTAAATCGGCAGCGGTTTCCTCGTTCCAAAGGGGGAGGTGCCTCCGACCTTATAGCCCGTATGTCTTTCCGCTACTTTTGGATCACACGGGGTCACCATCTTGAGCCCAAGGTTTCTGGCCAGCGACTTGGTCGAGACATCCCGGTCGCCATGCATCAGGACGATCAAAGGGCTGGTATTCTCATCTTCCATGACCAGGGTTTTGATCACGATATGTTCATCAACGCCTAATTCCTGCGCGGAGGCCCTCGTTCCCCCCCGGTCAATGTATTTGTAGGAGCGGAGAAGAAATCCGGCGTCATGGCTTTTCAGCGCCCGTATGGCCGGCGTTGCCGGGAACTTCTCTTTTGACATAAGGACCTCAAACGCCAAGGTAGCATAATCATGATCGACGAGGGAGTCAACATTCCCCAGCCGACTTCATAAGAACCATCACCGCGGAAAGCATACCCGAAATTTTCCGCCAAGTAAAGTTAAGGACTTGGCGCTGTTGCCAATTGTCTTAATTATTTCCCGTTTTTGTTGTATAGATACCTCTATTGACGGGATCGATTGAGGAAGAGGGACCAGATTTATCAAAGATCAATGAGAGGAGATTTTGTCACCATGAATCAAAAAATCAGAGAATTGATCGAGGAGAATGATGTTTGTGTCCTGGCAACAGTGGCAGGTACGGCGCCGCACTGCTCCCTGATGTCCTATGCCGCTGCTGAGGACGTCAGGGAAATCTATATGGTTACCCATAAAAACACTAAAAAATTCGCGAATTTGGAGAGAAACCCAGGGGTCAGCCTCCTCATCGATTCCCGGGAAACGGACCAGGGGGAAAGAAGGCATAGGGCCAGGGCCCTCACCATTACCGGGGTATATGAAAAGGTGAAGGACGAACCGAAGAACGGCGAGATTCACAGGCGTCTCCTGGAGAGACATCCTCACCTTAAGAATTTCATCGAGGATCCCCAGGCGCAGTTCATCCTCGTCCGGGTAAAGGCCTTTCAGCTCCTGGAAGGCGTTGCCGATGCTTATTTCGAAGAAGTGAATTGAAAAGAGGCCCTGACGAACATTCATATCAAGCAGGAGTAGGCGTCAGGGGCAAACGGCGTCCTCCAAATCTTTCCAGAGGCTCCCGGGTTTGACAGGTTTCCAGGGGGCCTCGGGATCGGCAGCCGTGTGCAGGACCTTGCCTGCTTTGTCGAAGAACTGAATCTCCCGAAAGCGCATCCGGTGCTCCAGACAGGACAGCTCCGTTTCCAGGACCAAATACCTGAATTTTTTCAATGAATTCTTATACTGCGGGACCTCCCTCTTGATGTTTTTGCGAAAGAGACTTTTGGCCGAGGGTTCGATCCGGGCGGAAACGAGCACTTTCCCCGCGGAAGGACGGCTCAGGTGGGCTTTGTCTATAAAAATTGCGTCCCGGTATTTGGTGAATCCGACAAAACTCCACGTACTCTCCTCGGCAGCGAGGGCGTAACCACAGCCGCCCAAAAGGACGAAGAAGCAGAAAATACTAACATTGAAACGCCACTTTGAGTGTTTCATCATTCCTCTCTTTCCCAATTGCCCTTTGACAGATCAAGCCGATCTATTGTAGCAAAAGGGCAAGAAGTTTCCCAATAAAATTATGGAGCGTTCCCATGACCAGTATTTTAATCGTCTATCACACCCAGACGGGCAACACGGAAAAAATGGCCCAGGAGGTGGCTGCGGGGGCCCGGGCCATCGGGGATATCGATGTCGTATGCAGAAAGGCGGGAGAGGCTACCCTGGAAGATCTGCTCAAGGCCGACGGCCTGGCCGTCGGCACCCCGGAAAACTTCGGATATATGTCCGGGATGGTTAAGGATTTTTTTGACCGGACCTATTATCCCGCCCAGGATAAGGTCTTTCGGAAACCCTACGTAGTCTTTATCAGCGCCGGCAACGATGGTACGGGGGCCCTCAAGGCCATCGAGCGGATTGCCCTCGGATACAAATTTAAACCTGTTTATAGCCCCGTCATTTCCCGGGGGTCACTAACACCGGAGATCCTGGCGCAGTGCCGCGAACTTGGCGGCGTACTCGCCGGGGGCTGTCAGGCCGGCATTTATTAATGAGGGTCAGACTTACCAATTGACATTTGAAACAAATGTCAATTGGTAAGTCTGACCCCGTAAAAACATCTTGTCAAAATCGTCATTCATTGGTAACGGTGGGCAAAATTGCGAGGTTTATAAGTCATGGGAGAAGGAATTTCTGATTACACAAAGTTCTGCGTCGATCTTAGAAGGCATATGTGGATGGCAGGGGTGGAGACGGAGCTGCGGCGCCTGATCTGGCAGATTGCCGTCACGGGAAAGTATATATCTGCCAAAATTCATGAATCTAACCGGAAATTGGCCGGTTTTAAAAACATATTCGGGGAGGAGCAGTTGGCCCTCGATAAGAGTTCCGATGCGATCCTGAAAAACCAGCTTCAGTTTTCCGGTTTCGTTCGGGAATACGCATCGGAGGAGCAGGATCAGATCGTCCAGATAGGGACAGGGACGGAAAAGTATTTTGTGACCGCCGATCCGTTGGATGGATCTTCCCTGGTGGATACCAACCTGGCCATCGGCACGATCATCGGCATTCATAACGGCGCCATGTACGGCAAAGGGCGGGATACTATGGTGGCGGCCCTTTATATCACTTATGGCCCCCTGATCACGATGGTCTATTCCGCCGGGAAGGGGACCCATGAATTCGTCCTCAACCGGGAAGGGGAATATGTCCTCTCCCAGGAGAACATCCGCCTCAAGGAAAAAGGGGACATCTACAGCTTGGGCGGTCTCCGCAAGGACTGGACGCCGGAGCACCTGCGCTTTGTGGAATATCTGGAGGCTGAGGGATACAAGTTGCGCTACAGCGGTGGCTTTGTCCCGGATATCAATCAGGTCCTCATCAAGAATGGCGGCATTTTTACCTATCCCGCCCTCAAGAAGAGCCCCCATGGAAAACTAAGACTACTGTTCGAACTGTTGCCCATGGCCTTTCTCATGGAGCAGACCGGGGGTGAGGCGACAGACGGCAAGCAGGCCATCCTGGATATTTCCGTGGAAGACATCGGGCAGCGGTGCCCCATCTATATCGGCAGCCACTTTGAGGTGGAAAAGGCCAGGGAGTTTTTAGAGGAGGTTCAGACTTGATTTATCAGGGACTTGCTGACTTGAAAAAGGGTATGGAAGGGATACTCCGGATCGCAGGGGAGCATGTGGAGATCCTCGCTGCCGGGACCCTGGAAAAAGCATTTATCGATGATTTGATTTATACCGCCGTTTTCAGTGACCATGAGGATGTCCGCAAGGCGGCAAGGTGGATAATCCGCCGGGCGGGGGCGGCAGCGGGAATTCATTCGGCCTCGATCCAGGCCCTTTACGAGGCCATGGGGCGTAAGGAGGCGGCGGGATTTACCGTTCCGGCCATCAATATCCGCGCCCTTGCCTATCATAGCGCCCAGGCAGTGCTCCGGGCAGCGATGAAATTAAATGTCGGCCCCGTTATTTTCGAAATTGCCCGTTCCGAGATCGACTACACCCGGCAGCGTCCCGAGGAATACACCTGTGCCGTCACGGCAGCGGCAATCAAGGTCGGGTATCGGGGACCCCTTTTCCTGCAGGGAGATCACTTTCAGGTCAACGCCGGCAAATTTGCCAAAGATCCCGGCAAAGAGGTCCAGGCCGTCAAGGACCTGATATGGGAAGCCATTGAGGCGGGGTTTTACAATATCGACGTTGATACCTCGACCCTTGTGGACCTGACGAAAAAGACCGTCAAGGAACAACAGGAACTGAATTATACCCTGGCGGCGGAATTGACCACCATGATCCGGGATCTGGAGCCGGCAGGGGTTACCATCTCCGTGGGTGGAGAGATTGGGGAGGTGGGAGGCAAGAACAGCACCGTGGAAGAACTGGCTGCCTTTATGGAAGGCTATCAGGAGGAATTGCAGCAGGTCGACGAAACCATGCAGGGGATCAGTAAAATCAGCGTGCAGACGGGAACAAGCCATGGCGGCGTGCCCATGCCGGATGGGTCCGTTGCGGAGGTCAAGCTGGATTTCGACACCTTGGCGAAACTCTCCGAGGCGGCACGGGAAACTTACGGTATCTCCGGGGCGGTCCAGCATGGGGCGTCCACCTTACCGGAAGAGGCCTTTGATCGCTTTCCTGCTGTCGGGACTGCGGAAGTTCATCTGGCCACGGGATTTCAGAACATCATCTACGACAGTTCTCATCTTCCCGCTGAAATAAAAACCCGTATTTACAGTTATCTGAACAAGGAGTGTCGCGGAGAAAAAAAGGAGAGCGATACGGAAGAGCAGTTCCTCTACAAGACCAGAAAAAAGGGCTTTGGACCATTCAAACGGGATCTATGGGAGCTGCCGCCCGACCATCTGACTGCCTTGGGGGCGGAACTGGAGAACCAGTTCACCTTTCTCTTTAAAAAACTGCATGTAGAGGATACGAAGAAGATCGTGGAAGCATTCGTTAAACCGGAGGATGTTCCCCTCAAGGCCCCGGCAGGGCTGAAAGAATGACTTGTCTTCCGTTTCTCAATCAAAGATGAAATCAAGGCGGCAACACAGGGGCGACGCAGGCGTATTTTTCATACGCCGAGCAGCCGAGCCGATTGCCGATGCCAACGAAGACAGCGCTTTGCTTGCGAAGCGAAATTAGCGGACTTTCGCCCCCGCCTCCGGCAACCGGTCAAAGGATAACAGGGTCAGACCGTCAGCCGTATCCGTGGCCAGCAGCATCCCCCGCGATTCAACACCCATGAGTTTCGTCGGTTTGAGATTGGCGACTACAACGATCATCTTGCCCACGATTTCTTCCGGTTTGTAATCCTTTCCCATTCCGGCTACGATCACCCGCTCCTCGCCGATGTCGATCTTCATTTTCAGAAGCTTGCTGGATTTTGGCACCAGCTCTGCTTCCAGGACCTTGGCCACCCGTAAATCGACTTTTTCAAAATCTTCATAGGAGATCTCGGGTTTGAAGATCGGAGCTGCTTTTTCTTGTGTTTCCATATTTTTAACCTCAATTCTTGGGAACAATGCCTCAATTTTCTTCAAAGGATTCCCCGGCGGCAACCTGCCCCAGTCTTGCAGGGTTGAGAAATCCTGACTCTCCGGGTCGTTGATGCCCAGATGGGCCAGCAGTTTTTGCGCCGTATCCGGTATGAAGGGGGCAATGAAAACGGCGATACACCTCAGGGCTTCGAGAAGGTTATAGATAACCGTCGCCAGGCGGTCCTTCTTCGCGGGATCCTTGGCCAGCGTCCAGGGTTCGCTCTCGACGACGAATTTGTTGGCCGTACTGATGAATCCCCAGATGGCCATCAGGGCCTTATGGGGGGCCATTTCCTGAAAACAGACATCAACCTCCTCCCTGGTTTGCCGGGCGGTAGCGGCGAAGACCTGATCCGCAACAGACGTCGCACCCGGTTGGGGAACGGTGCCGTCAAAATATTTCAGCGCCATGGCCATAACCCGGCTGATCAGATTACCCAGATCGTTGGCCAGATCCGCATTGGTCCGCTGTACGAAACTCTCCTCGCTGAAACTGGAGTCGAGGCCGAAGACCATGTCCCGCAAGAGAAAATAGCGAAAGGCGTCCAGGCCGTACTTATCTTTCAGGTCCAGGGGCTTGACAACATTTCCCAGGCTCTTGGACATCTTGCTCTGGTCCACATTCCAGTATCCATGAACATTGAGATGCCGGTAGGGCTCGATCCCGGCGGCCTTGAGCATGGTGGGCCAGTAGATGCCGTGGGGCTTGAGAATATCTTTGGCGATCAGATGCTCCGCCACGGGCCAGAAGGTCCGGAAGTTCTCCCCCTCGGGATAGCCGATACCGGTGATGTAGTTGATCAGGGCGTCAAACCAGACATAGGTCACATAATTATCGTCGAAGGGCAGGGTAATACCCCAGGTAAGGCGGGTCTTCGGACGGGAAATACAGAGGTCTTCCAGCGGTTCTCTCAGAAACGCCAGGGCCTCGTTGCGGTAGCGTTCGGGACGAATGAAATCGGGATGATCCTGGATGTGCTGGATAAGCCAGTCCTGGTATTTGCTCATTCGGAAGAAATAATTGCTTTCCTTGCGAAATTCTGGTTCGCACTGATGATCGGGGCAGAGCCCGCCCACGAGTTCCTTCTCCATGTAAAAACGTTCGCAGCCTACGCAGTAATGTCCCTCATAGTGGCCGAAATAGATGTCCCCCGTATCGTACACCTTCTGAAGGATCGTGCGTACAACCTGCATATGGTTTTCATCGGTGGTGCGGATGAAGTAATCGTTCTTGATGCTCAGTTCCGGCCAGAGGTTCCGGAATTGCGCGCTGATCCGGTCGGCGTAAGTCTTGGGCTCTACGCCCGCCTGCTGGGCCGCTTCGGCGATTTTGTCGCCGTGCTCATCGGTGCCGGTCAGAAAAAAGGTACGAAAACCGGATAACTGGTAGTAACGCGCCAGCACATCAGCGACAATGGTTGTATAGGCGTGGCCGATATGAGGCGAGGCGTTGACGTAATAAATAGGTGTTGTAATGTAGTAACTTTTCCCCATAGCAACCGTCCCCTTCTTATAGGTCCTCCATCTTGATGATCCGCTCCTCACCGTTTTCCATTTCCACGGTGATTTCCCCTTTCAGGACGCTCTGGCGAATAACCTTGGCCCGGGAGTCGTCGATTTGAATCAACTTTCCGCATTTGGGCATGTCTTTCTTCATTGCCAGATAGGAGTCATATTCGAAGGCGAGGCAGCACATAAGCCGGCCGCATAGACCCGATATTTTTTCCGGATTGAGGGACATGCTCTGTTCCTTGGCCATTTTTACAGACACCCGATCCAGATTGTGGAGGAGGGTCGCACAGCATACTTCCCGTCCACAGATCCCCATTCCCCTGATCATACGGGCTTCCTGTCTGGCCCCGATCTGTCTCAGTTCAATCCTCGCTTTGAATCTCTGCACCAGATCCTTGATCAATTCCCGGAAATCAACCCGGTTCTCCGCCGTAAAATAGAAAACGACTTTACTGCGATCGAAGAGATATTCGACATCCACAATCTTCATGGGAAGCTCGCGCTGTTTGACCTTTTCGGCGCAATAACGTCTGGCTTCCCTTTCCATGAGCTGATTTTCCGCCTGTATCTGCACATCTTCATCGGTTGCCTGCCGAAGGATGGGTTTGTGAGTCTCAGCGGACAGCTCCCCCGCAGGGGCAGGCGTATCCGTAACAACTACGCCAAAGGCCATGCCATGATCCGTTTCCACAATGACGGGATCGCCTTTTTGCAGGGAAACGCCGGCGGCGGAAAAATTGTAAATTTTCCCTTCCCGCTTAAACTTGATTCCAACAATATCCGGGTCAGCCATGAGTATCCATAAAGACGTTGATTGAATTAAAGGCGAAGTGTAAACGTCATGGCCTCTAAAGTCAACAGCTTATTGGCATTGTACTCAAGGGCGCGGATAGACGCGGAGATGGTTTGCAGGTTGTAAAGGATATCATCGGTGGTTAAGCGTGTTATGGCCTGGATGGCATCCTGCTCGTCGCTATTTGCCGTCGTCGGATCTCCCGGAAGTTCCTTCCATACCAAGGCGTCCCGGAAGCAGGATAGGAGGAGGGAGAGCTTTTCAGAGACGTCTTTTTTATCTTTTCCCAGATACCTCATCAGGGAAAGCCTTCGCAGGGGATCTCCGGAATGGTCGGCGGCGAGATGCCCCATGACGGCCTTCCTGTCGGCAAGGTAATCGTCTCCCTTGAGTTGCCGCGCCCGCTGGATACTTCCCTCGGCTGCCGCGGCAATCATCCTGGCCGTCTCATGGCCAAGGGATTCTTTGTTCTCAAGATATGCGGCCACGGTATCCTGTCGCAGGGGACTGAACCGGATCTGCTGGCAGCGGGAAAGAATCGTCCTGGGAAGGGTGTATGGTTTTGAGGTAATCAGGACGAGAATATTTGCCGGTGACGGTTCTTCCAGGGTCTTTAAGAGGGCATTGGCGGCAGCCTGATTCATCCGGTCCGCCTCATCGATGATGAACAGCCTCCGTCCCCCCTCCAAAGGACGAATG
>JBAYKV010000065.1:0-13600 GCA_041664405.1 Syntrophales bacterium | reverse complement strand
GCGATTATTGCCGGTTACCCCTGGTTTGGGGAATGGGGTCGGGATAGCCTGATCTCCCTGCCGGGCCTTACCTTCTGTTGCGGCCGCACCCGGGAAGGGACAGACATCCTCACCCATTTGTCCAGATATGAACGGCAGGGCCTCCTTCCCAATGTCTTTTCCGAGGAAGACAAGAGTCATGCCTACAACACCGTGGACGCCCCTCTCTGGTATTTCTGGGCCGTTCAGCAGTTGCTTAAATATACTGGTAATAATGATGCGATCATAGAAAAAAACATCTGGCCGACCCTGAAAAACATTCTCCGCCAGTTCCTCCATGGAACCATCTTCAATATCTACATGGACGACAACGGTCTCCTCCATGCCGGCGCCGAGGGACGGTCACTGACCTGGATGGATGCCTGTATCGACAACCGGCCCGTAACCCCCCGCTACGGCTATCCCGTCGAAATCAACGCCCTCTGGTACAATGCCGTCTGTTTCGCCGCCGAGTTGGCCCCCCGCTTCGGGGATCAGGAGTTCTATTTTCAGGAGCTGATTCCCAGGATCCGCCAGTCCTTTCAGGAAACATTCTGGATCGAGGAAGGCGGCTACCTCGGTGATGTCTATCATGACGGTCAACTGGACCGCTCCGTCCGTCCGAATCAGATTTTTGCCGTCTCCCTGCCTCACTCGCCCCTCGATGCCGATCAGGGGCGCCAGGTGGTTAATAGAGTCAGAGATGAACTGCTCACCCCGGTGGGTCTCCGCACCCTTTCTCCCCGGGACCCCCAGTACCGGGGGCGCTACGAGGGATCTTCCCGTTCCCGGGATGAGGCCTACCACCAGGGAACGGTATGGCCGTGGCTCCTCGGTCATTATGGCGAGGCCCGCCTCAAGGTCGCCGCAGACCGGGAGGAAACAAGGGACGCGCTACGCCTTTATCTGCGGGCATTTTTGCACCGGCATTTCCGGGAGGCGGGTGTCGGCTGCGTCTCCGAGATCTTCGACGGCGATTCACCACACCGGCCCAACGGCTGCATCTCCCAGGCCTGGAGCGTAGCGGAACTAATCCGCTTATACGTCCTCTTGAGAAGTGCGGACAATCGTTTCACTGTCTGATAATACATCCATCATTCAAAGTTTTTATTGCGATAACGAGTTTGATTTATCGTAAAGGAAAGTGCTGAAAGGGAGGCTTAGGTATTGGAAAGAAATTTTGACATGCTTTATTTAGCCATGGTCGTAGTGTTTCTCATTGCGAGCATTCTTCTGATGTTATGGAACAGGGGGAGAGAAAAAAATGGGACCGGGCATATCGATGATTCGGGAACGGTCACACTTAAGAAATCATATTTACCAACCAGACGTCCCAAGATTAAAAAAAAGAGCAATACTGGTGCTTCCCCCGAGAGTAATATGCAAGTGAAAATGTGGTATTATTCAATAGATGGCGATAGTAAGCATGGCCCGGTCACGGAAGAGGAGTTGCGCCGGCTGCTGAGTTCACGACGACTTCTCCCCGATACACTTGTCTGGACACAGGAACTGCCTTGCTGGAGCGAGGCATCATCATTTAAAATTTTGATGACCTCACAAGAGTCGTCGTAGAAAGGCAGATACAACAAATATGCAGGTTGTCAATCTTAGTAAACCATCATCACGCCCATCGCCGATTTTCAAAAGGCCTGCGACCCGGGATTTGAACAGGGGTGCAACAACTGGCAGCGACTGCCGAAGAATCAGGAGCTTATCGGAATCATCCCACCCAAACAGCCTCACAAATATTCTTGTTGATATCGATGGGAAAGGTAGGGGTAGGCAAGATTTGCGAAACAGCTCAATGAACACGGGATAAAACATACTCAATGGATACAGCATATTCGCCGGATAAAGAAGGGCTGTGCATCTTCCGGGAGTCAAACGTACGGCAATTTTCAAAAGTATCCATCCTTTCATATGATTATCAATGAAATGTGTCCTTGACTTTTTAAAATAATATGCCCATAAAAGGGCAAAGTTGAATAGGGCATCGTCATTTTAATTGACCAATAATTTGACCATTTTTCTGAGGGTGATGCCATTTAGTGATTATAGAAACCCCGTTCTCTCAAAAGGAAGCGGGGTTTTGTGCGCGGAGGGGTGGATGATGAAAAACGCAATGCCTTTAATGATGGCTTCTTTGTTCTTTTTCGCGTCTTTTTCACCCGCCCTTGCAGAACTGAAAACCTTTATCAAAGAATATACTTATCAGGCGAGCGAGTTTGATAGTAAGGTACCCTGTCGAACAATTGCTCGTGGACAGGTTAAACGACTCTTGTGAATATGGCATCCTGGGAGTGCTTATAAAACCTGCCATTGACGATTCTCTACGCTAACGCATAATCAGACGACAAGAGGGAGACTCTTCATGAATGATACATCCTTTCTCGGCCTGGTTCAAAACACCGCTTTGTTACTGACGGTGGCTTTCATCTTTGACGTGACTGCGGGTCAGTGGCGTACGGAGCAATCATTGTTCCGGCGGGCGCTTGTCGGTTTTATTCTCGGCGCCATCGGAATCATCGTCATGATGACGCCTTGGACATTCGGACGAGGTATTGTATTTGATACGCGCTCGGTAATGCTCGGCATATCCGGACTCTTCTTCGGACCCGTTTCCACCACGATAGCGATGGCGGTGACCGCAGCGTTTCGTTACCACCTGGGAGGAACAGGCGCCTGTACCGGGGTTGCCGTTATCATCACATCAGGGGTGATCGGGATCGCTTGGCGGCATTTTCGTCATCGGCCCTTATCGGAGATTTCCTGGCGCGAACTCTACCTTTTCGGCATGGCTATTCATTTGGCCATGCTGGGTCTGATGCTGACGCTGCCGTGGGAGACAGCTCTGCGAGTACTTTCAAGCATCGCACTACCAGTTATATTGATATTTCCACTGGGAACCGCCTTGCTGGGAGTGTTGATGGTCAACCGGTTGCGGCGCGCGCGGATGGAGGAGGAACTGCTCCGAACGAATACATTACTGGACTCGATTGTCGAGAATATCCCTAACATGATCTTCCTCAAGGACGCCCGGGAACTCCGGTTCCTTCGGTTTAACCGAGCGGGAGAGGATCTGCTGGGTTATCCCAGGGAGGAGCTGCTGGGGAAGAACGATTACGATTTCTTCCCGAAGGATCAGTCAGACTTCTTTACGGAGAAAGACAAGGAGGTTTTGCGCGGGAAGGGGGCTTTGGATATACCGGAAGAACCCCTGCAGACCCGCAACAAGGGAAAGCGCATAATACACACCAAGAAGGTGCCGATCTTTAACGCAGAAGGAGACCCCGAATATTTGCTGGGCATCTCCGAGGATATAACTGATCGCAAGCAGGCAGAAGAAGAAATCCGCTGTCTTAACGACGAACTCGAGCAACGGGTAGTGGAGCGCACCGCCCAGTTGGAAATTGCCAACAAGGAGCTGGAGGCTTTTACATACTCTGTCTCCCACGATCTCAAGGCTCCGCTCAGGGCCATAGACGGTTATGCACAGATTCTCATCGAGGACCATGCCGTCCGTTTGGATGGCGAAGGAAGGCGAGTCTGCGAGGTTATAAGCAACAACGCAAGGACGATGGGCCGGCTGATCGACGATCTGCTGGCCTTCTCCCGGACGGGCCGGGTAGAGATTAATCATGCGCTTGTGGACATGGCGCCCCTGGCGAATTCCATCTTATATGAACTGACGACCCCGGCGGAGCGGGAGCGGATCGATTTTCACATCGGCCCCCTGCCCCAGGCCGTAGGCGACCCGATGCTCCTCCGGCAGGTCTGGGCGAACCTCCTCGGCAACGCCGTCAAGTTCTCAGCGCAGAAGAAACGGGCCGTTATCGAGGTGGGCTGCCTATCGGAAGGGAGCGGATACCCGTCAGCAGGCGGCCATGAGGCGGACGTTTCAACGGAACGCCTGCCATCCGCAATCCCCGTTCCGGACTCCGAAAGGGTGTACTTCGTCCGGGACAACGGTGCCGGTTTCGACATGGCCTATGTGGACAAGCTCTTCGGAGTTTTCCAGCGTCTCCATAACGCGGAGGAGTTTGAGGGGACAGGCGTGGGCCTGGCCATCGTCCAACTGATCATCCAGCGCCACGGCGGCAGGATATGGGCAGAGGGGGAAAAAGGAAAAGGGGCAACGTTCTACTTCTCAATTGGTGAAGCGTAGACTGGCTATAGGACTGAGAATGGTGAACGGTGTCAGGTCCATAAACGGCACAACGTGGCGATAATTTTATGTGAATCATGAAGCTGATATACGCGACCGACGTACATGGCTCCTTTGAGCGGGTTCGGGAACTCCTCAACCTGACTGCCGCCGATGTTTACATTGTCGCCGGCGACCTCGTCGATATACCCTTCTACACAATGAAAACGGCGAGACGCTACCTTGACCTGCAGACATATTTCCATAGTCTGAGAAGGGGAAAAGGGAAGGGGGACATGACCCTGGAGGACTATGTGGACGAGCTTCTGGAAGATCCCGACCTTGCCGGGGAAGTGGTGGAAAAGGGGAACCGTTATCGGTATGAGACGCTCCGGTCCCGGCAGATTCTCCAGAAGAACTACGGGCTCCTGGAAAACATGCTTTCCCTGCTCCCCCCGGGACGCGCCTTTAGCCTTCCCGGCAATCATGATATGGATCTGGGGCATACAACCCTCCGGGACCGGGATCTGCATCTTAAATGCCATGCCGCCGGACCTTTGAAAATCGCCGGTTATGGAGGCGCCGGTGGGAGCACTCCCGGCATTCCCGAGCGCTATAGTGTGGTGTATCGTGCCGGTACGGGCGTCAGTGCGGACAATAATGAAATGTACCGTTTTTTCAAATCCGTTCAGCCCGACGTCATCGTGACCCATCAGCCTGCCTACGGGATTCATGACTTCGCCTCTCCCTTGGGCGAAACGGGTTCCCATGCCCTGCGGCGTTATTGTGAACTTAACCCTGTCCTGCTCTGCCTGACGGGACATCTCCATGACCAATGGGGCCTGGAGGAGGAAGATGGTACCGTCTTTCTCAATCCCTCCCATTTTGGAGAGATCGTAGAGATCAACGGGCGGGTCGCTGAAGGGGGGTTCTTCTACGATGTGGAAATGCATGAAAGCACAGTGGAACAGGTCAGGCACCGGAAGCTGGTGGGGGGACAGATATATGATATCGTCGTCCATGACCGCAAGGAGGGGAAGTGGGTGCAGCGAGTGGCTGACCGGGGGCGCTACGGGGCGCTTCTGAGGGGAAGGAACTATGAGACGGGTGAGGATGTGTAATATGAGGAGATCATGAAACACAGCGAATCAGAGGTGAGACTCCTGGGGCGGATGGCTAACCTCATCCTGTCATGCCTGACCCGGGAAGAGGCCAGGATGGTTGCCGCCCGGTTTCTGCCGCAACTCTTCCCCGGGGAAACAGGGGCGCTTTTCGTCCGTCATTCCGCCCAGGATCTTTATGAACCCATCGTATCCTGGGGAGAGGAAAGGCAGTGGCAGTCCTTCTCCGGTCAGGACTGCTGGTCGCTGCGGCGGCGTCGCATCCACATCGTCCGGGAGGATAAAGACCAGCCTCCCTGTCCCCACACCGACCATGATCCGGAGCGGTGGATTTCCCTCTGTATCCCCATGACCGCCCGGGAGGATACCCTGGGCGTTTTCCACCTTCTTGTTCCCGTGGGGGCGGTGGGAAACAGATCGGGAGGGGAGGAGGGGCGGACAGATGGTCACGACGGGGGCCGGGAAGGGAGCGGAACCGGAACTGTAGCTGATTCCGGAGACACCCTGGCGGGAAAGCGGCGTCTCGCCGCCCTGGCGGCGGATCTCCTTACCCTGCTCCTGGTAAATCTCCGGTTGCGGAAACAGATCGATGATCTGTCGGTTCGGGACGCCCTTACGGGTTGCTTCAATCGGCGCTACCTTGAAGAGACGCTGGCCCGGGAATTGAAAAGCGCCCAGCGCACGGGCCGGCAGCTTGCCGTCATCCTTATGGATATTGATCATTTCGGGCAATTTACCGAGGTCTTCGGTCACGGCGCCAGCGGCATGGTGCTCAGGGACCTGGGCGGCTTCCTGAAGGAGAATGTCCGGGAAGTTGATATCCCCTGCCGCTACGGGGCCGATGAATTCGCTCTCCTCCTTCCCGATACCTCCCTTGCCGCCTGCCGGCGCCGGGCGGAGCATCTCCAAGCGATGATTCGGGATCTGTCTCTTCAGGATGGCCACGCCCATATGCGGCGGATAACGGTTTCCATGGGCGTTGCCGCCTGTCCCGATCAGGGAGAGACCATGTGCGATCTTATGGAAGCGGCGAAAGCCGCCCTGAAAAATGCCAAACAGACCGGCCGAGACAGGATCAGTATGGCCGAGGGATAGGAGGGCCAGGGTGGGGATAGGTTTGATGAGCCTATTTACTTTTCCCTGCGAATCTGCAATAGATAGCCGAACATGAAAGGAGGGGCTTGGGCTTATGCGGGTGCTCATGTTTGGCTGGGAATT
The DNA here is from genome assembly GCA_041664405.1 of Syntrophales bacterium. Classification (GTDB taxonomy): domain Bacteria; phylum Desulfobacterota; class Syntrophia; order Syntrophales; family UBA8958; genus UBA8958. The sequence continues at coordinate 7,099 of JBAYKV010000065.1, read as the reverse complement.
CCCGCCTGTAGTCAGCGGCGGTCTGGGAACGGCCTGTTACGGAATAACGAAAGCCCTCACCGGTCTCGGCAACCATGTTCTCTTCGTCATGCCCCGGATCGAGTTGTCCTGTCCCTTCCCGCTTCTGACCCTGATCTCGGCCTCAGACATCCTTAATGCCGCTTCGGAGCGAGAAAAGCCACTTCCTGAAGATTCCCTTTTGCCTCTCCCTCTTCAAAATGCTCCCTTGATCCTCCGTCCCTACCAGCGGGCCGGACAAGGGGGAGGAGGACCACCGGATTTCTCGGACTGGCCGGCGGAAAGTTATCTGGCAGCCGGGGAAGGTTATGGCGTCGATCTCTTTGCCGAGGTCCGCCGTTATGGGGAAGCTGGCGGCCTCATCGCCGCCCGGGAGACCTTCGATGTCATTCACGGCCATGACTGGATGACCGTCCCGGCCTGCATCGCCGCGCGTCAGGCGTCAGGGAGGCCCTTTATCCTCCATATCCATTCCCTGGAATACGATCGGAGCGGCGAGGAGATCGACGAGGGGATTTTTGAGCTGGAGCGTTTGGGGATGGAAGCGGCGGACAGGATCATCGCCGTCAGTCATTACACAAAAAAAGCGATCGTCAGCCGGTATGGCATTGACCCCGGAAAGATCTTTGTCGTGTATAACGCCATGAGCCAACGGGAGGCAGGTGAGACATATCGCACCCTTAAGGACAGGGATAATAAGGTTGTCCTGTTTATGGGCCGGATTACCTTTCAGAAAGGGCCGGATTATTTCATTGATGCTGCCGCCCGGGTGCTGAAGGAAATGCCGGAGGTGACCTTTATCATGGCCGGGTCCGGAGATATGATGCCCCGCATGGTTGAGCGGGTGGCGGAACTGAAGATCGGAAAGCGGGTCCACTTTACCGGCTTTCTCCAGGGCTCTCAGGTAGAGGAGGCCATGACCCTCGCGGATCTGTATGTCATGCCCAGCGTTTCGGAACCCTTCGGACTGGCGCCCCTGGAAGCGATGATGTATGACGTCCCCGTTATCATCTCCCGGCAGTCCGGCGTCTCCGAGGTCCTGAAGCATGCCTTGAAGGTCGATTTCTGGGACGTTGATGAGATGGCCAACAAGATGATTGCCGTTCTCAAATATCCCTCCCTGGCGGGGGAGCTTGTGGAAAGGGCAAGGGAGGAGCTGAAAAACCTGCGCTGGGAGAAGGCGGCGCTAAAGATCCTGGAAGTCTACAATTCCGATTCTAAATCAGAGATGATATCAAGGCGGCAAGGAAGAGGCGACGCAGGCGTATTGTCCATACGTCGAGGAGCCGCTGACGATGCCAACGAAGATAGCGCTTTGATTTTGAATCGGAATAAGGTTTCATAAGATGCTGGCCATTTGTCTCTACTTTCAGGTACATCAGCCCTGCCGTCTGAAAAGATATACCGCTTTTGACATCGGTCGCGATCACGACTATGAGGACCGGGAGGAGAACCGGCGGCTATTGGAGAAAGTTGCGGGGCGCTGTTATCTACCTGCCAACGCCCTGTTGTTGAACCTGATTCGTAAGTATGAAGGTCGATTCCGGGTGGCCTTTTCTATCTCCGGGGTCCTGCTGGATCAACTGACGGCGTACCGGCCCGATGTTCTGGAAAGCTTCCAGGGTCTTGGAGAAACGGGATGTGTCGAGTTTCTTAACGAGACTTACTACCACTCCCTGTCCTTTCTCTTCAGTAAAGATGAGTTCTGCGCTCAGGTAGGCAGGCACCGCCGGAAGGTTAAAGAACTGTTTGGCCAGGATGGGAAGACCTTTCGTTTTACCGAACTGATTTACAGTAACGATCTGGCCAGGGAGGCGGAGAGCCTTGGTTATGAGGTTATTCTGGCGGAAGGGGCGGAAGTCTTACTTGGCGATCGTTCTCCCAACCGGGTTTACCGGGCTTCGGGAAACGGGGGAGGAGATGAGAATGATAACGGTGCCCGAGCCGGACGAATCAAGGTGCTTCTGCGTAATTACCGGTTATCCGATGATATCTCTTTCCGTTTTTCCAACCGGGACTGGCGGGAATATCCTCTGACGGCGGAAAAATACGCCCATTGGATCCACGGCGAAAACGGCGCGGGGAAGGTGATCAATCTGTTCATGGACTATGAGACTTTCGGGGAGCATCAATGGGCGGAGACGGGGGTCTTCCGCTTTTTGGAAAAACTTCCCGGTGAGATTCTCAAGCATCGGGACTTCGTATTTGCGACCCCCGCAGAGATTGCCCGGACGGTTGAACCTGGGGATAGTATCGATGTGCCGGAGTTGTCCTCCTGGGCCGACACGGAGCGTGATCTGACGGCCTGGCAGGGAAACTCCTTGCAGCAGGATGCCGCCGGGACCCTTTACGGCCTGGAGAGGGCTGTCAAAGCATGTAAAGATGCGGATTTGCTGGATAGCTGGCGGAAATTGCAGACCTCGGACCACTTCTACTACATGTGCACCAAATGGTTTGCCGACGGGGATGTCCACAAATATTTCAATCCCTACCCGTCGCCCTATGACGCTTACATTAACTATATGAATATACTTGACGATTTATCGAAACAGGTAACAAAGGAGAAAAGGTCATGACAGAGAACCGGGAAGGTTATCTTTTTGAGGTCAGTTGGGAGGTCTGCAATAAGGTCGGCGGCATTTATACGGTCATAACAAGCAAGCTGCAGGAGGCCATGCGGGTCTATGGAGACAACTATATCCTCCTGGGGCCGGACCTGAAGACCAACGTGGATTTTGAAGAAACGGACGAGGCCTGCTGGACTAAGATCCGGGAAGGGACGGCGATCAAGGATATCCCCTGCCGTTTCGGCCGCTGGAAAATACCCGGAGAGCCCAAGGTGATACTTATCAGCGCGGGCAAGAAATACGACAAGGAACAGCTCCTGTTTCGCCTCTGGGAGGCTTATGGCGTCGATTCCATCGCCGGGGGATGGGATTATATCGAACCGGTGATGTTCAGCTTTGCCTGCGGGGAAGTGATTGAAACCATCTATAATCTTTCCGCCCGCCCCCATAATCTTCCCGCCGTCGCCCAGTTTCATGAATGGATGTGCGGGGCGGGCCTGCTTTATCTGAAAAAGCGGGTCCCCGAGATCGGCACCGTTTTTACCACCCACGCGACTATTCTTGGCCGATCCCTGGCTGGTTCGGGGATGGACATCTACGCCATGATGGAGAATATCGCCCCCCAGCGGGAGGCCAGCGCCCATAATATTTCGGCGAAGTATTCCATGGAGCTGATCTCCGCCCGGGAGGCGGACTGTTTTACGACAGTGAGCGAGATCACCGCTGCGGAAGCGAAGAATTTCCTGGGTCGCAGCCCCGATGTGATCACTCCCAATGGTCTAGATATGGAGAACATCCCCGACTATACTGAGAATCGGCAACCGGCGGAGCGGTCCCGGGAACGACTTCTAAGAGCAGCGGTGCGGTTTCTCCGCCGCGACCTCCCGAAAGAAACAAAGATAATTATTATTTCAGGACGTTATGAGTTTCATAACAAGGGGGTGGATGTCTTCCTCAATGCCCTGGGGCGCCTGGAGAAGGAAGTTCCCGGCGATGCCCCTGTCCTGGTGTTCCTGTTTATGCTCGGGGGTTATACGGACCTGATTCCCTCTCTCCGTGACGATCAGGCCAGGGTTGAATCGGGACCGATCCCCATTGCGACCCATCGTCTCCATAATGAGGGCTCCGATCCGATCCTCCAGGCCTGTAAAAGTCTGGGCTTGATGAATCAGCCCGGCGGCCGGGTCCAGGTCATTTTTAATCCCGCCTACCTTAACGGCCATGACGGGTTCATCAATATGCCTTATTATGAGGCCCTTGCCGGTTGCGACCTGGGGGTTTTCCCGTCCTACTATGAACCGTGGGGATATACGCCGCTGGAAAGCGTTGCCTATGGGGTGCCTACGGTTACAACGGATCAGGCGGGTTTCGGCGTCTGGGCAGAGCAGACGTGCGGCGAAAACCAGGGGGTATTCATCCTGCCTAGGCGGGGGCAACCGATCCGCTTCATCGAGGATCATCTCTTTGAGATCCTGAAAAACTTTCTCGACTGGACACCCGGGGAGATGGAAAACCGCCGGAAGCAAGCCCGCTGGATCGCCCTGAGGGCAAATTGGCAGGAATTCTATAAGCTCTATCTTCAGGCCTACAATCAGGCCGGCCGCATTGCCGGGGCACGGGCAGACAAGCTGGTGGATGCGGACGAACGGGCGGAGGCGCGCCATGTCTTTGCCGGCGCCGTTTCCGTGCAGCCCCACTTTCGCTCCTTTACCGCGGTGGCGAATCTGCCCGATCAGATCGTCCGCCTCCGGGAACTGGCCTACAATCTCTGGTGGACCTGGAATCCCCGGGCCCTTGACCTTTTTGCCACCCTCGACCTGAAGCTCTGGAAGGAAATGCGCAGCAATCCCGTCCGCATGTTGGAGACGGTTTCCCCCGATGTCCTCCAGGAAGCATCTGAAAACTTTAGCTATTTAAGTCTCTACGCCCAGACAATGCAGCAGTTTGACGATTATATGGGCGAAAAGGGACCCCGTAAGCGTATCCCGGCGCCGCCGGAGCTTCGCTGGTCATCCCCGGTAGCCTACTTTTCGGCGGAATATGGCCTCCACGAATGTCTCCCCATCTATTCGGGGGGGCTGGGCACCCTGTCCGGGGACCACCTGAAAACGGCGAGCGACTTGAATCTGCCCCTGGTGGCCGTGGGCCTCCTCTACAAGAACGGCTTTTTCCAGCAGGTCATCGATGAAAACGGCCGGCAGTTGGAAAACTATCCCGAAAACGACTTCTCCAGCATGCCCGTCCAGATCGTCCAGGACGAACAGGGCGCCGAAGTGCAGATCGTCATCGACCTGCCCGGACGCGCCCTTTTTGCCAATATCTGGGAGGTCAAGGTGGGCAAGGTATCTCTGTATCTCCTCGATGCGGATGTGCCCCGCAATACCATTCAGGATCGGACGATCACTGCCCGGCTTTACAGCGCCGACCAGAAAACCCGCATCGAACAGGAGATCCTCCTGGGGGTAGGAGGGGTCCGGCTCCTGAAAAAATTGGGGATCAAACCCCGGGTTTATCATATCAACGAGGGTCATTCGGTCTTTCTGTTGTTTGAGCGTATCGAATCCCTCATGCAGGAAAACGGCCTGACCTTTGACGAGGCCGCGGAAGTCGTCCGTGCCAGCAGCGTCTTTACGACCCACACCCCCGTCGAAGCGGGAAATGAAAGATTTTCCAAAGATCTCATGGAGCACTACTTTGCCGGCTTTGTGAAACGCTCGGGACTCTCCTGGGCCCAGTTCTGGGAACTGGGACGTCGGGAAGGGGGAGATGACAGGACCTTCTTCATGAATATCCTTGCCTTCAAAATGACCCTCCGCAGCAACGCCGTCAGTCTGGTCCACGGCCAGCTCTCCCGGCGCATGTGGCGGGACGTCTGGAAGGGTTTCGACGATTCCGATATTCCCATCGGTTATATTACCAACGGCGTCCATGTCCTTTCCTATCTTGCCCCGCGGATGCGGTCCCTCCTCGAAGCCTACCTGGGAATGGACTGGGAAAAGAACCTTACCGACGCCGAGCGGTGGACCCGGATCCAGGATATACCCGACGCCATGTTGTGGCGGGTGCGTTATGAACTCAAACAGAAAACCATCGACCTGATCCGCGAGGATGTGTCCAAGCGGGGCGTGAAATACGGTACCGCCCGGATGTGGCGGGAGGAGCTATTCGCGAAATTGAACCCCGGGGCCCTCATGATCGGGATTGCCAGGCGCTTTGCCCCCTACAAACGGGCGGATCTGATCCTGTCGGACCTGGATCGTCTCGACCGGATCGTGAATCATCCGAGCCGGCCGGTACACCTGGTGTTTGCGGGGAAGGCCCATCCTAATGACGGCATGGGGAAAGGCCTGATTGAAAAGGTCCTGAGCATATGCCGGGAGGAACGGTTCCGGGGAAAGATCTTTTTTCTGGAGAATTATGATATCCGCGTCGCCCGCCACCTCGTCCAGGGGGTGGATCTCTGGCTGAACAATCCCCGGCGGCCCCTCGAGGCCAGCGGGACCAGCGGCATCAAGGTGGTGATCAACGGTGTTCTCAATATGAGCGTCTCCGACGGGTGGTGGGTGGAAGGATATAACGGCGTCAATGGCTGGACCATCGGCCCGGTCCTGAAGGGTTATCAGGAGCCCCAGGGCAATAGCGATGGGGATGACGGCCAGTCCCTCTACAGCCTCCTGGAAAACACAGTGATCCCGAGTTTTTACGAGCGTGATGCCGCCGGTATTCCGGAAAAATGGCTGGCCATGATCAAGCAATCCATGCAGTCCCTGACGCCGGTATTCAACACCGACCGGATGCTCCTGGAATATCTCCATGAGATGTATGCCCCGTCGGCGCACCGGGAATGCGAGCTTACCGCCGATGATTTTGCCCTGGCCAGGCAGTTGGCCGAATGGAAAGCGAAGCTGCCTATGCGTTTTTCTTCCCTGAAGCTTATTGACGTCAGCGTCGAGGGGGTCCATGGGGATACGGTCACTGTCGATCAGCCCCTGACCGTGAGCGCCCGGATCGATCCGGGAAAGCTGGACCCCGAGGAAATACTGGTGGAAATGGTCATTGGCCACCGAAACGGCCATGATTTTATCAGACAGCCGGAGAGCGTCCCCCTGGTTTTGACCGACAGGTCCGGGGATGGGATTCTGACCTTTTCCGCAGACTATATCGTGAAGCAAAACGGTCTTTACAGCTACGGCGTCCGGGTTATTCCCCGCCACAAGGACCTGGCGGCAAAACTGGAGACGGGCCTGATCCTCTGGGGGTAAGCCCGCCCAGTGAATGGACCGCCGCCTATCCGGAAGGAACCTGGCAGGTCATCAACCGGGAGAATCACCCGGATTTTATTATCTGATGCGTCTTCACGCCCAGGCTCGGTTGTCGGGAGGAAAAAAGAAAACAGAAACGAGAAAAACGTGTTGCATTTGTGTTGCAGATGTGGGACAAAAAACCCATGAAAACTTCAGCCGTCCATGCCCGCATTGAACCACAGACAAAGGAGAAGGCGGAAGAGATCCTTC
>JBAYKV010000064.1:0-13717 GCA_041664405.1 Syntrophales bacterium | reverse complement strand
GTCGATGATCTTCGCGAGGGCGACGATAAGATTACCCATTACAAACATGGCGGTTTCCTCAATTAATGACCTTACAGTGAGAGAGCGAAGTCCTTGAGGGCCTGATTAAAGGCCTCGGGATTCTCCATCATGACAAAATGACCGGCGTTTTCAAGGAGCGCCATCCGGGCGCCCGGAATATGATCCGCCAAATATCGTGAATTTTCCGGCGGCGTCATCTTGTCCTCGGCCCCGCAGAGAACAAGTACGGGGATACTGATCCTGGCAATATCGTCGGTCAGGTTCAACTGGCTGCATGCCAAAAAATCACCCTGCATAACCACAGGATTCGCCTTGGAAAAGCCATCGAATAGGGCAGCTGTGAATTTCTCCCGGTTTTGCTTGGCCAGGGATAGCTTGGCCGCCATCTCGATAATGGGGGCAGGATCTTTCAGGAGCCCATCGAGAATGGCCTGGTTGACCCACATGGTCACACCCCCGCCCACGGGAACGATGCCGGCCAGCAACTCGCCGTGCTGAACGGCAAAGGTGAGGCTAATGGCGGCCCCCAGGGAATGACCGATAAGGACCGGCCTCTTGATACCGAAGGCGTCAAGGATCTTTCTCATCCATTCGACGTAACGGGAGACACTCTTTTCCCCGTCCCCTTCGGACTGTCCATGTCCCGGCAGTTCAACCGCCAGGATGTTAAAATCGTTCTTTAAAACTGAATACTGATAGACCCAGTTTGTATGGTCTCCACCGGAACCATGAATGAAGACAAGGGTCCTGTTGTTTTCCTGCCAGGCATTGCCGTTCATCCAGCAGGCGATCTTGACTCCGTCGATATCCCTTTTGGCGATCATCCCGACCTCCTCATCCGGTAATCTATGTTAAGTAATTTCGTAACACTTTTCCCTACTTTACGCAACCGGTGATTTATCTGCGATCACCCTATTGACACTATGGCCAAAAAAGGATTAAAAATACATTTATATTGAAGAAATTAAAGGGGGAGCTGTCATGTTGAAAGGAAAAAAGGTTGGCCTTATCGGCGGCGGCAAAATGGGCGGCGCGCTCATCGGGGGCATACTTGCCCGTCATCTCGTTCCTGCGGACGGACTCATCGTGGCTGATGCGGACCCGAAGCAGCGGGAGGAAATGAAGAAAACCCATGGGGTGGCGACGACGGAAAGCAACAGACTGGCCGCCAAATCTGCGCAAGTAATCATTTTAGCCGTAAAGCCCCAGAATATGGCCGAGGTGCTGGCAGACATATCCGGCGTTGTTGACAAATCGAAACTGATCATTTCCATTGCCGCAGGAATTACCATCCCATTTATCGCCGAGCGCCTCAAGCAGGGTACGCGGATTATCCGTACCATGCCCAACACCCCGGCTATTATCGGGGAAGGGATGACCGCCCTGTCCGCCGGACAGGCGGCAACAAAGGACGATATGGCTATGGCCCAGCACATCTTCAATGCCGTTGGGAAAACGGTCGTCGTCAAGGAAGATCAGATGGACGCCGTAACGGGTCTCAGCGGCAGCGGGCCTGCGTACGCCTTCATTATGATCGAGGCCCTTTCCGACGGGGGGGTGCACATGGGACTCAGTCGCGACACGGCGCTCACATTGGCGGCCCAAACCCTCCAAGGCGCCGCGAGACTCTTTCTTGGTGGAGAAAAGCATCCCGGACAGTTGAAAGACATGGTCACCTCGCCCGGAGGAACCACGATTGCCGGGATACGGGTCCTCGAGGACGGCAAGATCAGGGGAACCCTCATGGCCGCCGTAGAAGCGGCGACCATGCGTTCCAAGGCACTGGGCAGCCAGAAATAACAATTAGCCCGTTTCTAAATTAAAGCGCTATCTTCGTTGGCTTCGTCATCGGCTCCTCGACGTATTTCCATATACGCCTGCGTCGCCTCTTCCTTACCGCCTTGATTTCATCTTTAATTTAGAAACGGTCAGCCTTCCGAAGCCTATTCCTCACCGGCGGTTACCGGGATATCACCCTCGGGCGGTGATGACAGGGGCGGGTCATTTTTCTTTTGCATAGCGGCCCGACTCGGCGAACGTCTTCTCCGGCGGGGCGCCTTACTGACCGGTGGGGCGCTTTCTGTCGCGTCGCTCATCGGCGCTTCACTGGTTAATATTTCGCCTGCCGGCGCTTCCCTGACCGGAGATTTTGCATTCGGTGTTCTGCTGATCGGCGATTTGATTGCCTTTGGTTTAGCCTTCCTTGCTTCACCGACAGGCGATTCCTTGACAAGGGCACCACTACTGACCGGTGTCTCGCCTATATTTGTCGGCACATCAACCGGCGTTTCACCGGCAGGCGCGCCGCCAATCGGCGTTTCACCAACTATCGCTTCACTGCCCGGCGTCACCACAGGTTTTTTCCTGCGATGACGAGATCTCCGGCGGGACTTCTTCTTAGCCGGTTCGGGGGCGCCTTCGGCTGCTTCGGAACTCTTGACCACCGCCTCCCCTTCCCTCGCCTTGACGGCAGCGTCATGGCGGGATTCTTTTCCCTTATCCATTACTTTTTCCGGGGCTTTTTCATTTTCGTGAACCCCTTCCGGAACCACCTCCCGGGCCTCTGATTCTATCCTGACATCGTCCCACTGCATATCGGCATGGCCGTAAATATGGATGGAAATATCGAACGTCGATTCAAGCTTGCTGATTTCGAGGCGTTTCTGATTGAGAAGATAATCAGATATGGCATGGGGCATGGCCACCTTTAACACCGCAAAGGTTCCCTTGACGGCCTTGGATTCTATTTTTCTGAATGCGCTCAAGGCCGTGTATTCCAGGGATGGCCGGAAGCCGGTTCCTTTGCAGAAGGGGCAGGCGGTGTAGCTGATCTCCTGGATCGTCGATTGTTTCTTCTGCCTGGAGAGTTCCAGCATACCGAATTTCGAGATCTTGGACATCTGGATTCGCGACCGGTCCACGCTCAGGGCCTTCTTGAAAGCCCGTTCAATTTCGAGCTGGTGCTGACGGTCCATCATGTCGATAAAGTCAATGACGATGAGGCCGCCCAAGTCCCGGAGGCGCAACTGGCGCGCGATTTCTTCCGCCGCCTCGAGATTGGTCCGGAAGGCGGTTTCTTCCACATTCCGTTTATTCGAACCCCGGCCGGAATTGACATCGATGGTTATCATGGCCTCGGTGGGATTGATGATAATGTATCCTCCGGATTTGAGATCCACCCGCTCCTGATAAATGACCCGGATCTGGTCTTCGAGGCTGTATTTGTCGAAGATGGGAACCATGTCCTTGTAGAGCTTGATGATCTTCACCGTCCGGGGTGAAACGGTCTTGCAGTAGGTCCGCAGTTTCCGGAAGGTTTCGTTGTCGTCAACGAGGATCTCCTCGATTTCCGAAGTAAAGTAGTCGCGGAGGGAACAGACGCCAAAATCGCTCTCCTGATAGATGACGGCAGGGGCCGTGGTTGCCTTGGCGTCTTTCTGAATCTCCTTCCATAACCGGGTGAGATGTTGATAATCCCTCGTTAATTCCTGTTTGGTCCGGTTCATCCCTGCAGTCCGAATGATAAATCCCATCCCCTCATCCAGTTTGATCTGCTCCATGATCTCCTTGAGGCGCTTACGATCTTCCTCATCCTCGATCTTTCTGGAAATGCCGCCGCCCTGTTTGTTCGGCAACAGGACAATATACCGTCCCGGCAGGGAGATGTAGGCGGTAAGGAGGGCCCCTTTTCGCTCGCTCACCTCACGCATGACCTGAACGAGGACTTCCTGCCCAACCTTCAGATGATGCCGACCATGTGCTTGGCCGCCTTCCTGCCCATTATCTCCATCGCGCCGCTCAGTAAAATAGTCCTGACTGACATCCCGGAGGGGCAGAAAACCATCTCTCTTGCCGCCATAATTGACAAAGGCCGCCTGAAGTCCTCTCTCGACCTTCATGACAATGCCCTTGTAAAGGTTCCCCGTTATGGGGTCCTTGACGGCCATCTGGATGTTGTAATCCAGCAGCTTGCCGTCATCGACGATTGCCATCCGCTTCTGCTCCGAATGGACGGCATTGATAAGCATTTGTTTTCCCATTTTTTTTCACCTGGCTGGGGTCAAATTATCTGACCCCGTATTTATTTAAGTAAAGGCGGATACATCGCCTCTTCCTATGCGAATGATTTCAACCGTATCATCCTCAAGACTGATAACAGTGGATTGCCCTCCCGGGCAAAGACCCCCATCGATAATCAGGTCAACACAGTGACCGAAGCGCTCCCGAATGAGGTCCGGATTGTTCATGGTTTCCCCGTCTTCCGACTTAACGCTGGTGCTGATAATCGGTTGTCCTAATTCCTTTACCAAAGCCAGACAGATGGGATGGTCGGGGACCCGGATTCCCGTGGTCTGCCGCTTGGGAAGGATAATTTTGGGAACGAGACGGGAGGCTCGCAGGACAAAGGTGTACGGCCCCGGCAACAGACGGCGCATAGTCCGATAGGCGTAATCCGTTACGAAGGCGTATTTGCTGATGTCTTTGAGGTCGGCGCAGACAAAGCTGAAAGGCTGTTTCTTGCTTCGCTTCTTGATATCGTAAATCTTTTCAATGCCTCTTTTATTGAAGAGATCACAACCCAGACCATAGACCGTGTCGGTCGGATAGATGATTATCCCCCCGCTCCGCAGAACATCCACAGCCTTTTCTATCAAACGCACCTGAGGGTTCTGGTTGTTGACGGCAAGCAGCATAGTCTTTTTCGCAATCCCCTAACCTTAAACACTGGGCTATATATCAGAAATAGGGGGGATTAGCAATAGGGGTCAGACTTACTTATTGACATTTATTCTAAATGTCAATAAGTAAGTCTGACCCCGTCTTTCATTTGTTCTTATTGTCCCGGTCCTTGCTCAGCTTGTACTGGATGCTGTCCACCAGGGCCAGCCAGCTCGCCTCGATAACATTCTCGGAGACGCCGATCGTACTCCAGGTATCCTCTTCGTCTTGCGATTCGATTGTCACCTTGACCTTCGCCGCCGTTCCCTCGCTACCTTCGACGATCCGGACCTTGAAGTCCGTCAGGTGCATCTTCCCGATCTGGGGATAGAATTTGGTCAGGGCCTTCCGCAGGGCGTTATCCAGGGCGTTGATGGGCCCGTTGCCTTCCGCCGCCGTGAGTTCTTCTTCACCGCCCACGGAGATCTTGATCGTCGCCTGGGCCTGGGAGGGATGGTGGGCCGTCTTCGTGGCAATGACATTAAAGCACTCCAGTGTAAAAGGTTCAACAAACTCGCCTGTTACCTTCTTGATCAATAACGAAAGCGATCCTTCGGCGGCGTCGAATTGATACCCCTCGTCTTCCATCCGCTTGATCTCATCGACGATCCGCCGACTCGCGCCGTTTTTTTCCCCCAGGTCGATGCCCAGTTCCCGGGCCTTGTATTCGATATTACTCTTCCCGGCCAGATCGGAGACCAGAACCCGCTGCTTGTTCCCGACCAGCTCCGGGGCGATATGCTCGTAGGCCAGGGGATTTTTGAGGATGGCGCTGACATGGACGCCGCCCTTGTGGGCAAAGGCACTGCGGCCGACAAAGGGACGGGAGTTAAGGGGTGATATATTGGCGACGTCGCCGACATAATTGGACAGATTGCTCAGGTGATGGATGGCCTCGTCGGAAAGACAACGTCTTGCCATCTTCAACTGGAGGTTAGCGATAATGGGAATGAGATCGGCGTTTCCGCAGCGCTCACCGTAGCCGTTTACCGTACCCTGTACCATCCTGGCCCCGGCCATAACCGCCGCCAGGGAATTGGCAATCCCCAGGCCACCGTCATTGTGGGCATGGACCCCCAGGATCGCTTTTGGAACAAAGGCGGCGATATCTTCCGTCATCCGCTGAATTTCGTGGGGGAGCGTCCCGCCGTTGGTGTCACACAGGACTATCCAATTGGCCCCCGCCTCCAGGGCCGCTTCGATGGTCTGCCGGGCATAGTCGGGATTCTGCCTGTATCCGTCATAGAAATGCTCGGCGTCGTAAACGACCTCCTTACCCTTCCCTTTCAGATAGGCGACGGATTCCCCGATCATGGACAGATTCTCTTTCCGGGAGATCTCCAGAATGTCCGTTACATGAAGGTCCCAAGTTTTCCCGAAAATGGTGACAACCGGGGTTTCCGCCTGGAGCAGGGCCTGTATATTGGGGCATTCCTCCACCCGCAAGTCGGACCGGCGGGTGCTGCCAAAGGCCGCCAACTTGGCATTATGAAAAGTTTCACCCTTGGCTAACTCGAAAAAGCGGACATCCTTGGGGTTGGAACCCGGCCAGCCGCCCTCGATGTAGGGAACTCCCATTTCATCCAGGCGACGGGCGATACGCATCTTTTCCTCGGCAGTAAAATTGATCTGCTCTCCCTGAGAGCCATCCCTCAGGGTCGTATCATAAATCATTACATCACGTGTGGTCATAAGGGCCTTTCCTCTTGAAAAAAAATCCGCTACCAGGGAACCTGATAACGGATTTTGTGAATGTCTTGTTTTTCTTATCTAAACACTAAACCACGATCAGGCTCCGGTATTTTCCGGCCTAATTATGCCGACGATAATAATGTCGATGATCGTGCTCAGATTTCTATAATGCATCGCTTCTGTCCTTGTCCGGTCTCACCCATAATTGGTTTGGAAATATTTGTCAACGAGAAATTTACGGAGTTATCGTTTTGATTATAATCGAATTTGTTATCGGGCGAAATAGCAACACTTGCCCCATTTGTTAAGCAGACATTGTTAGTCCATTTTTTGCGGCGCTTGGTCTGTTTCAGGTAAAATAACCAGGTACTTTGTCAGACCGGCAGCCGCAAACTGCTCTTTAATGATTGCTGCCAGGGAAGGGGCAAATATATCGTCCGAAGAAGTATCTGGGGATCGAAACACAAGTTTGTTATTCAAGGTTCGAAAAGACCAGTCCACAGCGCTGATGGCCAACTTAACCACTGCAGGCAGGCCGATTCCCATCCGGTTAAGGACAAAACAATTGGTCAAGACCATTTCATAGAGATACTCGGGAAGTAGAAATCTGCGCATGATCCTTTCGGTAAGATATGGATGATTCTGTTCAATAAATTCATCGGATGCAATGTAATATGCGGCGCTATAACGACTGCGATATACTGTCATCATCAGGGCGCCAACATTCGCAAGGAGGCAGGCGAGTTCCACCTGTCGCGCCCCATCATCCCGGAAGCCGAAACCGCGAGCCATAATTCTTCCGATGACGGAAGCGCTAAAACTTTTTGCATATATGATTTCAGCGTCGTGATTTCCCTTAGCCAGACGATGCATGGCAAACAGCAGAATTAACACTTTTGTGTATTGCGTACCGAGGCGGTTGACAACGTCGAAAAAATGCTTGACCGGGCCCATTCTTAAGCTGCCATGAAAAGCAGAATTGGCAATGTTAAAGAGATATGTAAAAACGTCGGTCCCCAGCTTGGATTTCAGATTTTCAATTTCGCGCTGCCCGATTTCGACATCGTCCAGGACAAAGAGGATCGCCGGGTCAAAACCAAGGACGGAGTCCTTTACTAAGGTAAGCTCAATCATTTCAATTTGGTTTGCAATCTCACTATCCATAATTTTATTCCCGCTGACATAATGCTTAATTTAACTTAAGTGTACCTATTTTCCCCTTGTGTGTCAATGTATCATCGTCTTCCCCAACTTTCTTCTTGCCAAGATTGCCTGAACCATGCAAGATTACGGTAAAAGAAAGCAGCGGCGGTCGGCAGAAAAACGGGAGGATTGATACGATGAAGCCCACTTAGATTCACCCAAAGAATGTCTGGACGGAAAACCGTATTACGCCGGAATGACGGAAACGGCAATTATCGATTTTTTGCTTAAATGTCCATATTCAAGGAGGGGACAGTGGATTCGAAATTCATGGGTAAACAGATGTTGCAATACAACAAGACGAGCTTTGAAAAATCTTTTTCCACGATGGTGAACATGCAGAACAATGCGGAAAAGATGTTCCAGTTCTGGTTGCATCAGACCAAAGGGTTCCCGGAAGAAGGCAGGAACTTCATGTTTGAATGGATTGACTTCTACAAAAAGCTCCGAGATGATTATAAGACCAGCGTCGATGAAGGCTATCGGAAAATGGAAGAATTCCTGTCCGGCGACCATAAAGAAGCGTAAAGAGGTGGAAAGAGGCATCGATCAGGTTTTCGTGAACCGTTGTTTCTTGTGCCTTCTGCTAATGGCCATGTTGGCCGCATGCAGCAGCCAAAACACCGATTTGTCAGCAAGATCGGCCAAGGGAACGGGAACGGCATTTGGGGATATTATCGTCGAAGGGTCCATCGGCGACGCCAGCAACCTCATTCCCATCCTCTCCAGCGACTCCACCTCCCACCAGATCGCCGGTCTTGTTTACAACGGCCTCGTTAAATACGACAAGGATCTCAAGATTGTCGGCGATCTGGCCGAATCCTGGGAGATCTCACCAGACGGCCTCGAGCTTGTCTTTCATCTCCGCAAGGGGGTCAAGTGGCACGACGGTCACCCCTTTACGGCGCAGGATGTTTTGTTCACCTACAAAACTACCATCGACCCCAAGACGCCCACCGCCTATGCCGGGGACTTTCTAAAAGTGAAAAAGGTCGCCGTGACGGATGATTACACCTTCCGCGTATCCTATGACAAACCCTTCGCCCCGGCCCTCATGAGCTGGGGGTCCCCGATCCTGCCGAGACACCTCCTGGAGGGCAAAAGCATTACCTCTTCTCCCCTTTCCCGGCGCCCCATCGGCACGGGGCCTTACCGTTTCAAGGAATGGCTGTCAGGGCAGAAAATCGTCCTCACTGCCAACATGGATTACTTCGAAGGCCGGCCTTTTATTGACGGATACATCATGCGGATCATCCCCGATACGGCGACCATGTTTCTCGAACTGCGGGCCAACGGCATTGACCAGATGGGCCTGACGCCTCTTCAATACACCCGCCAGACGGAAAACAATCTCTTCCGCAAGCATTACAACAAGTACCGCTATCTCTCCTTCTCCTATGTTTACATGGGCTATAATCTCAAGAACCCTCTTTTTGCAGACAAGCGGGTGCGTCAGGCCATCGCCTATGCCGTCAACAAAGAGGAGATGATCCAGGGCGTGCTTTTAGGCTTGGGGAAGGCGGCAACAGGTCCTTACAAACAGGGAACCTGGGCATATAACCCCCAGGTTCGCAACTATCCCTACGATCCCGGGCAGGCCAAAGCGCTGCTGGCTGCGGCCGGCTGGAAAGACACCGATGGAGACGGCGTCCTGGACAAGGATGGACAACCTTTCACCTTTGAAATCATTACCAACCAGGGCAATGAAGTCCGGGCAAAATGCGCCGAGATCATCCAGAAACAACTCGCCGACGTGGGGATCAAGGTCAAGATCAGGGTCCTGGAATGGGCGGCCTTTGTCAATGACTTTATCAACAAGCGGCGTTTTGATGCGACAATCCTCGGCTGGACAATCCCCCAGGATCCTGATATTTATGATGTCTGGCATTCCAGCAAGACGGGTCCGGAGGAGTTGAATTTCATCTCCTTCAAAAACGCGGAGGTGGACCGGTTGATTGAAAAGGGTCGGGGGGTATTTGACCAAAAAGAAAGAAAAAGGTACTATGATCGTATCCAGGAGATCCTGGCCGAGGAACAGCCCTATTTGTTTCTCTATGTCCCCGATGCCCTGCCAATGATTCATGCCCGCTTCCGGGGCATAGAGCCGGCGCCTCAGGGAATCACGTATAACTTTATCAAGTGGTATGTTCCTAAAGAGGAACAGAAATTTGTCATGACAAAATAAGTAAAGGGGGGCCTCCACGGACACAAACGGCAAAAATACCAGGATCATCCTTCCGGAAAGGCATCTCCTCCAGTCGTGCCGGGTTCTTTTTGGCGCGGAGGCGAACATTACGCCGCAATTTCTCAACTACCTCCAACCATCCGGGGTGAAAACGGCGTATCGCAAGCTGGTCATGGAAACGCACCCGGATCGGGCGTATCATATCGGCGTGGACGAAGCGGTTCTGGAAGAGCGATTCAAAGAGGTCCATCGCGCCTACGAACAGGTCTTTTCGTATATCCAGGAACCGGATCGTTACATACTGACGATGCCGCCCAGGTCGTTATATCGTCCCAATCGCCCCGCAACCAAACCTCCTTCTCCACACCACCAGCATTTCTATAAGGGGGAAATACCCTCCCGAAAAATCTTCATGGGCCAGTTTCTTTATTATTCCGGAGTTATTTCCATGCGGCAGATGTGGGACGCCGTAGTCTGGCAGAAGATTCAGAGACCGCGCCTCGGCGATATTGCCTGCCAACTGCGCTGGCTAAGCCCTCTTGATATTCAAAACATCCTAAGGAGGCGAAGGCGGGGGGAGCTCTTTGGCGAGTTCGGGCTACGCACGGGTTTATTGAGCTTCTATCAAGTGCTGGTGCTGCTGGGCCGTCAGAAAATCCTCCAGCCCCGCATTGGCAACTACTTCATCGAAAGGGGTATTCTTCTACCCAAAAAGCTGGACGCCCTGGAGGCGGCCCTCAAGGATCACAATCGCCGCCACTGGTTCAAGAGAGGATAAGATAACTCCTCGCATCTGTTGCTATTGCCTGTTGCCTATTTGCCTGTCGCCTTCAGATTGTCCCGCAGATAATTCCTGAAGGTGTCATCGTCAGCATCAAGAAATACCGGTTCCCCTTTCCTGGCATCGACGTCTTTCATGCTCTGGGGCAATTCCGGATCGATGTCGAGGAGTTCATTTATTTCATTTGGAAATTTTGCGGGATGAGCTGTCTCGAGGGAAACGCATAAAGGGAAATCCCCCCGCTTTTCCAGGTAATCCTCCAGCCCCCGCCAGCCGACGGCGCCGTGGGGCTCCAACAGGACTCCATAGGTTTCATAGATCCTTTTGATGGTCTTCTTCGTCTCGGCGTCGGTAATGCTGACGGAGTAGATATGCTTTTTCATCTCTTCCCGGTCAGGGTAGCGGTGCACTATCCCATTCCTATCCACCGTCCCTCCGAAGAGATCGAAGAAACGGGCCAGGTTGCTCGGATGGCCGACATTCATGGCATTGGAGAGGCAGGCCCGGGAAGGCGACACTTTCTTATATTTTCCCGTCTCCAAAAACCTTGGAAACTCGTCGTTTTCATTGGTGGGCATGATGAGAGCCTTTACCGGTATCCCCATGCGGCGGGCATATTCACAGCCCAGGGCATTACCGAAATTCCCGGAAGGGACGGAAAAAACGATTTCCTCTCCCGGGATCGCCAACTGGCTGTAGGCATAGACATAGTAGATCGTCTGGGGAAGAATGCGCCCAAAATTTA
Source organism: Syntrophales bacterium (assembly GCA_041664405.1). Classification (GTDB taxonomy): domain Bacteria; phylum Desulfobacterota; class Syntrophia; order Syntrophales; family UBA8958; genus UBA8958. Next base: position 2,371 of record JBAYKV010000064.1, on the reverse strand, counting down.
TGGAGTTGGCCGAGGTAAGGTTGAGATTCTCCAGGGAAGGATCAGCGAAGGCCCGCTTGACCAGGTCCTGGCAATCGTCGAACTTCCCGTCCACAGAAATCGCCCGGACATTTTGACCGATCGTATCGAGCTGTTTCTTCTGACGCCCGCTGACCTCGCCCCGGGGATAGAGAATCGTCACATCGATACCCGGTACTCCCTTAAAGGCCTCGCCAACAGCGCTGCCCGTATCCCCCGATGTGGCCACCAGGACATTGAGACGCTTCTCGGGATCACAAACCATACTCATCAGCCGGGCCATCAGCCGGGCGGCAAAATCCTTGAAAGAGGCCGTGGGTCCCTGATCCAGGCGCATGACGTATTTACCATTCATCACCCGCTCCAAGGGAACGTCAAAGTTATAGGCGTCTTCAACTATCCACCGCAATTTATCGAGGCCGATCTCCCCGTCCAGAAAACTCCCGGCCACCAGAAAAGCAGCCTCCGTATAAGGTTTCCCTTTTAAAGCCATAATCTTATCCATGGACAAGGAAGGAATTGCATCGGGAATGAAAAGCCCCTCATCGGGTGCCTGCCCCATGAGCAGGGCCTCGCGAAAGGAGACAGTCCCCCGGAACGGCGTCAAACCGGAAACATGGGCAAGATTTCTATTCGTGCTGTAATATCGAATCATTTCTGACATGAACGTTTCCTCTTTTTTATCTTTATTGGCACCCTAAAATTGCTTGGAGCATATGGATTTTTTGCGGAATCGTCAAGCATATCTTACTGATTGACATCAGAGCAAATTCGGTGGATAATCCACCCCCAAGCATATCCATACACCTATTCGACAAAGGAATATCTAATGACTGAAGAAAACCGGCCCCGCCTGACCCAAACCGTTCACGGCGCGGGCTGAGCCTGCAAAATAGGTCCGGGTGACCTTTACGAAGCTCTGAAAGATCTTCCCTTCATGACGGATCCCAATCTCCTGGTCGGCATGGAGCACTCTGAAGACGCCGGCGTCTATAAGCTCCGGGACGATCTTGCCATCATTCAGACCGTGGACTTCTTTACCCCGATTGTGGATGACCCCTATACTTTCGGTCAGATCGCCGTAACGAATGCCTTGAGCGACGTTTACGCCATGGGGGGAAAACCCCTGACGGCGATGAATATCGTTTGTTTTCCCATCAAGAAACTTGGCGTGTCCATCCTCCGGGATATCCTGCGCGGCGGCCTGGACAAAATGCGGGAGGCGGGCGTCCTCCTCGTAGGTGGACACAGCGTCGAAGACGATGAAACCAAATACGGCCTCGCCGTGACCGGCATCATCCATCCGGATCAAGTACTCATGAATCGCGGCGCCCGGCCAGGGGATAAGCTTATCCTGACCAAAGCCCTGGGGACGGGCATCGTGAGCACCGCCGCCAAGGCCGGCGCGGCGCCTGCCAATCTCCTGAAAATGTCCATCGCGGCCATGACGACCCTCAACAAAGGAGCGGCGGAAATCATTATGGAGACAACCGATGTACATGCCTGCACCGATATCACCGGTTTCGGCCTTCTTGGCCATGCCTGCGAGATGATCGAGAACAGCGACGTGGGAATACATATCTTTGCCTCTGCGGTCCCTTTTTTCGAAGGTCTTCAGGGACTTGCCGAAATGGGAATCCTTCCCGAAGGTCTCCACCGCAATCGGCAATTCCGCATGTCCTGCATCGAGGTAAGCCCTGACTGCCCGGTGTGGTTGGCGGATATCCTCTTCGATCCTCAAACGGCCGGCGGTCTGCTCCTGTCTGTCGCTCCGGAACAGGCGGCCGGGCTTCTGGATAAATTTCATCGTTCCGGCCTGAAGGACGCCGCCGTTGTCGGCGAAGTAACCGGCACAAAAAAAGGGGAAATCATCGTCAGCCTATGAAACGCATTGAATCCTTCCTCGTTAAAAAAGAAGACACCCTGTTCAACGTCTTCAAGCTCAAATCCATGGCCAGGCCGGACGATACTCTGGCGGTCCTCATGTATGGCAGTCCCGATCCCGACGCCGTTGCCTCGGCCATGGCCCTGCGGGAAATCTTTAAACAAACGGGGGGATTGAAAAAATTTGCCTTCGTGGCCACCGAAGGGGTGCTCCGCCAGCAGAACATGGAATTCATTCGGGCCATGAAAGTGGAAATCCAACTCCTCCCCAAGGTTAATCTTCAGGATTACCGCCTCCTGGCACTGGTCGACGCCCAACCGACCTTCTTCGGCAAGGTCTGCGAAAACATTCATTTCCAGATCGTCATCGATCATCATCCCGTCACCTCGGTCTGGCACGCCGAATTAGCCGACATCCGGCCGCAGTATGGCGCCCTGTCCACGATCATGACGGAATATCTCCTTGCCG
>JBAYKV010000063.1:0-14086 GCA_041664405.1 Syntrophales bacterium | reverse complement strand
TGCGCTTCGTTTTGGGACCCTTCCTCCTCTCCTTGGACTAAATGACTCTGACAAACAGGATACCCTAAAGGCATATACCGAAACGTACCTGCGGGAAGAGGTACAGATGGAAGGGTATGTCCGTAACCTGGGGGGATTCTACCGTTTCCTGGAGGTAGCCGCATCGGCTTCCGGGGAGCTACTTAATTTCTCCAATATCGCCAGGGAGTGCCGTCTGCCGATCAGGACTGTGCAGTCTTACTACGAAATCCTGGAAGATACCCTCATCGGTTTCCGTCTTCAGCCCTGGTTGAAGAGCGAGCGCAAACGACTGGTAGCCCATCCGAAGTTCTATTTTTTGACACTGGAGTGACCAACGCCGTAAACCGCCGACTAGCTGCACCGCCTGACCCGAGACTGACAGGACGCCTCTTCGAGCAATTCATTGTCCTTGAACTCCATCGTTATCTCAACTATGCCCGCTCGGACACGCGCATTTTTTTCTGGAGGACCAATACCGGCGCCGAGGTGGACCTGGTGCTGGAGAGGCACGGCGAGCTGATCGGCGCATTTGAGATCAAATCTGCAACAGAGGTGAGCGGTAACGACTTTTCGGGACTGCGTGCCTTCCGCAACGACAACCCCGCTGTACCTCCTGTGGTTGTGTATCGAGGAACCCAGGCCTACCGGAAGGACGACATCCGGGTGATCCCGTGGAAGACGTTTCTCGACGAGGCCAGGCAAGAGATAACGTCAACTTAGTCAAAATAAACATGGCAGGCAACTTGCCCCGCTGCCAACCATCGTACATCACCATCAGCGATAAGTGTTAAATTTTATAAATCATCCAGCCGCGGTCTGAGTAACTGCACCGGTACAACATCGCCGCTAAGCAAATATTCTTTACCTTCGGGAATGCAGATAAGGCCGCCGGCGCCGGCAATCGCCTGTAAGCGGCTCCTGTTTTTATAGAGTGCCGCCGTATAATTGCCACCGCCATCAAGGGTTACGACGGCGTCTTTAAATTCCGTCCACGCCCGATGGCGACCTCTCACATCTTCCGTAAGTCTCGCAGGCATAGTCTGGAGAGGATGCCTGATTTCACCGCCCATGCGTAGTAGTGCGGGCAATGCCAGTTGCAGGAAGGCCATTTCATTGCTGGACGGCCCGCCGGGCAGGCAAAATAACGGCACCTTCTCCCAGCGCCCGAAAGCTGTGCCCTTGCCCGGTCCCATGCGGACGTGATGGAATAGCATCTGCCAACCCAGATTATTCAATGCCCCTACTACAAGGTCGCGTTCGCTCCCCCAGGCGCCTCCGCTGGTAAGAACGGCATCAACATTGGGCAAGTGCCTTTTCAGCTCCTCCTGGATGGAGGCTTCATTATCGTTAATTACGGAAGTAACGCAGGGAATACCGAAAGAAGACAGCCAGGCCTCCATAGTGACCAGATTGCTGGCATAAAGCTGACCGATATGCAGTTTGTCGCCCGGCGTCACTACTTCGTCGCCGATACTGATAATCGCCACCCGCGGCCGGCGGTGAACCTTTACCCGATTGATGCCTGCGGCCGCTGCCAGCCCCAGTTTGCCGGGTAAAAGATTTTCTCCCTTCCCGGCGATAGCCGCTCCGGCTTCCACTTCGACGCCGGCGCGCAGTATATTCCTTCCCGGCCCGGCATCAGCTTTAATCGCGACTCCTCCCGGCGATACCTCCTCGCAGAATTCGCCGGCAACGACCGCATCCGCTCCACCTGGTATCGCTGCACCGGAGCATATTTTAACAGCATCGCCGGTTTCCACTCGCCCCTCGTACCTGACACCGGCGAACGCCGATCCGGCCACCTTCAGGAACACCGGTTTTCGCCTGTCGGCATAAACTACATCCGTGGACTTAACCGCAAAGCCATCTTTGAGCGACACATCTACGGAAGGATAGCTCACCCGCGCCACCAGGTCGGCGGCAGCAACCCGACCTACACACCGGTCGAGGGAAAACGTTTCGTTTCCCACCGGCCGGACATTGGCTCCAATGATATCTAAGGCTTCCTGGTAACCGATATAGCCGGTTCCTTCATCAATCTCGTTATAATCAGTCTTCACGGTTAATCTGCTCCTCACAAAACTATTTTATAATTAAGCCAACATCGCAGATTTCAGGGCTCAATATGATAATCATCCAGGCCCAAAACAAGATTTGTAAGCTCAACTATCAAATCATAATTCAGATCGGAGAGTGACACCCTTCTTAAACATCTAGGCACCTCGATGTTCGCCATGACGAACTTGGGCAGATTGCTATTTTTGAAGCCTTCGACAACGGCATAGTCAACTCCCTCGGCCTGAAAAGATACGCGGACACCCGGTAACTGTCCCGGCTGGGGTGGTCCGAAAGCCCCACGACGGCAATGGTTCGCCCCTTGCTGATCATTTCCGCGACCTCCACCCCCGGGGGGTTGTAATCGGGGATTTCACATTGATTGGTATTCATTTCTCCGCCCCTTTTTTTGAATTTTCGTTAATTAGTCTTTATTATCAAATATTTATATGGTATGAATTATTCATATTTTTTTTGGGTAAGTTTTTCTAACGCCTCTTTCTCTTAAAATCAAGGCTTTATTACAACCAAATAATTAATAAAAACGACTTCTTAATAGGAACAACCGGTGACCAGCAACTTTCTCCCCTCCGGCGTCCGAGCGGTAAATTTGATCCCGTCGAGATACTCCATCAACGGGATCAGATACTTACGGGAGACACCCAAAAGGTCGCGGGCATCAGCGGGTGTCAAAACGGCATGGTTTTCAAAAAAACCCTTCAACGCAGCCCGCGCCCGCTCCAGGTGTTCCGGGTGCAGATATTGATCCGCGTTGACCCGGATCAACCGTCCGGATCGGGTGAGAGAGTCCAGGACATCCATGAACTTCTTTTTTTCCAAGTTCAGTTTTTTTGCCCCTGCCGTCGGCGCCTCGGGTTGGAGGCCATATTGACGGATAAGGTCCTCAACCTGCGCGAAAAGGAGATTGGCGGCGCCCTTACCGGCGAAGTTGAAATCCTTCGCCTTCACCAAGTCGGCCGTCGTTTCTACCTGCCCCTCCCGAATCATCAATGCCAGGGTTAATTGAAAAAGACCCGGTGCGGCGGCCGTTTTCCGGAATAGTTCTTCCTTGCCCATCCCGGTGCGGAGGTCATATTGTTGGTGAAACTCGGCAATAATCGCGCCGATTATCCGCCGTAGCGCCAGGACCGGTTTCCGGTGAAAAAGCCGGGCGCCGTCGTCTTCGTAGAGGAAAGCTGCTTTCTTCAAAGCCCCTACTTGCTTTCCTATCTCATCCTCATTTTCGTTCAGAATGCCGCTCAGGCTTGACCGGCGGAGCCCCTTATCTCCCCTTTCCCGTACAAAGAGGATGATCTTTTCTCGCAGGTTTCCCGCGGTGAGGGTCTGGATGAAATCTTCAGACAGGTTTTCCATGCCATCCTCCGGCAGGGCGGGATGCAATATCCGGCCGCCGCCGATGGTGGTGAACATCCCGTAACCACGAATTACGAAGGGATCTCCCCAGGTTACCACTACGGGATTGACCGTGGTGACGATGGCGGCAGCCTTTTCGCCGGGCAGCAACTTCTCCTCCGAGAGGAGTTCCATCCGGGCATTCACTTTAGCCGCCAGGACATGGAACTGGCCATGACTGAGGGTTTTCAGGGGTTTCCTGTTGTAGGGTAGATAGTGAAATTCCACCAGCATCCGTTCCGTCGCCTGAAAGGTGTCCGGACGGACGACGACCATCCCCCGGTCCATTTCTTCGGTCTTTATGTCGGCCATGTTGATGGCCAGCCGTTCGCCGGCGCGACCTTCCGCAACGCCGATGCCGTGATTCTGAAGACCCCGGATCCGCGATTTATATCCCGCCGGCAGGACGGCGACTTCTTCGCCGGCGGCAATACGACCGGAAAGAACGGTCCCCCGGACGACAGCGCCAAACCCCGTGATGGCGACAACGGCGTCCACAGGTAGTCGAAATGGTTTGTCTTCCGGTTTTTCCGTAATATCTGTGGCAATTTTGTCGAGGGCGGCAATGAATTCCGGCAGTCCCTCCCCCGTAACGGAGGACACGGGAATGATGGGAGCGTCGGCCAGGAAGGTCCCGGCCGTCAAGTCGCCGATTTCCTCTTTCTGAAGATACAGCAGCTCCTCGTCGGCCAGGTCTTTCTTGTTCAAGACCACGATCCCCTTCTTGATCCCCAGGATCTCACAGATGTAAAGATGTTCAAGGGTCTGGGGCTTGATCCCCTCGTCGGCGGCGATGAGGAGGGCAACGATGTCGATGCCCGCCGCCCCGGCAACCATGCGGTTTACGAACCGCTCGTGGCCGGGAACGTCGACGATGCCGACTTTAACTCCCGATGGCAGATACAAATGGGCATAACCCAGGACAATGGTTATCCCCCGCCGTTTCTCTTCTTCCAGACGGTCGCACTCGATCCCCGTCAGAGCACGAATAAAAGCCGTTTTACCGTGGTCGATGTGTCCCGCTGTCCCCAGAATGATGTTTTTCATTAATTCGCACGGATAGGGAAACCCGATACGGAATCGGTTCCGGGCGTCAGGAAAAACAACCTGCTCGGGAATAAACTATCTTTGTAAAATAATACCTTGAGTTTGGCGACCAAACACAACCTCCGCATAATAAATCCTGTCGCTTCTTCCCCGACAGGACAGCGGATTTGTGGTTACGCGGTCTGCGGCGGGAGAGGCGGGGACGGGCTTGCCATGGAGAACCGACCCGGTTCTCTATGGGAGCTTCATATGAAACGTGTTAAGATAAAAGTAAGGCAAAACATCTTTGCTGCACCATTAACCTTTCTTATATAAAAAAAGCATTTGTTGCGTCGCGCCTCTATAGGTCATTCAAAAAATATTGTCAATAACCTTGCAACAATTTAGATTATGCCATTATTGACATGTTTGGGATTATCGTATATAAGAACCCCCGAATTGTATGTTCAAGTATGGCGAAAGTGAAGAAACAGGATGTCAAAATTGGCTTCAATTAAGTTAACAAGGCAAAATTATTGCGTGATTAAGAATAAACGATCAGGAAACGGAAAAATGTCAATGCTTATGTTTACACGCTATTTATGAGGCCTTCGTAGCGGACCGGTACGGTTCGCTACAGAAAACCTCGTCGCTCCTTTCCCCCCGCACACCCCATAGGCCTCCGCCTGTCGCGCTGCGGCGAAAGCAGCGGCAGACAGGGAGGAGGGCGTGTTTGGCAGTCTCACTACCTACCGTACTCCCCCTAATATTTGTTCCGAAACCAGGTCTCCCAAGCAACGTGGGCGTTGTCGCGTCTTTGCCCATGTTCGTTTGACGTGGTCCGGGCGTGCTTTTAGAGACATCATGCTCTCCGATCCACTCTTTCTAAAGAGTTTCTCCATGAGGGGTGGACATTGGGTGTCGCGGGAAACGGCGGCGCCTCCCGTGCTTGGAAAGGACGAGTCGATGAATAGGGAAAATTCATTTGAGAAAGGAGTGCATTAGTTATGGAGATCACGAGGAGGGGTTTCTTACGCGTAACCGGCACGGTAGGGTCAGGCATCGCCCTGTCCGGACTGGGGGTCAACATGAATCCGACGCTGGCCTATGCGGATGAACTGGACAAGATGAACCGCGTCAAGGCGGCCCGGCAGTCAACGACGATCTGCTGTTATTGTTCCTGCGGCTGCGGCCTTATCTGCAGCGTGGACAAGATGACGGGAAAAATCTTCAACATCGAGGGCGACGCCGACCATCCCATCAACGAGGGAGCGCTTTGCGCCAAGGGATCGGGTTTCTTCCAGATGACGGAGGCCAACGAACATCGCCTGCGCAAAGTTTTATACCGCGGTCCGGGTGGCGACAAATGGGAGGAAAAGGACTGGGAGTGGGCCTTGCCCCGGATGGCCCGCCTGATCAAGGATACACGGGACAATAATTTCATCAAGACCAACGCCAAGGGAGAGCTGGTCAACCGCTGCGAAGCGATCGGCCACTACGGCAGTTCCAACGTGGATAACGAGGAGTGCTGGCTGATCACGGTCATGTCGCGCGCCCTGGGAATTGTCTACATGGATCACCAGGCCCGGGTCTGCCATAGCCCTTCCGTCGGGGCGCTGGCCGAATCGTTCGGTCGCGGTTCCATGACGAACCATTACATCGACATGAAAAATGCCGATGTAATCCTCATCATGGGGAGCAACATGGCGGAGAATCATCCCATGGGCTTCAGGTGGGTCACCAAAGCCAAGGAAAAAGGCGCCAAGGTTATTCATGTCGATCCCCGTTACACCCGCACCTCCCAATGCTGCGATTACCATGTGCCCCTTCGCTCCGGCACGGACATCGCTTTTCTGGGCGGCATGATCTACTACATTATTGAGAACCAGAAATACTTTAAGGAATATGTCCTCAATTACACCCACGCTTCGTTTATTGTGGACAGCGGCTATTATTTTAAAGACGGCCTGTTCTCCGGATACGATGACGCGCAGCGTAAGTACAACAAGGACACGTGGGTATTTGAAAAAGAGGCAAGCGGCATCCCGAAGCGGGATATGACGCTGCAACATCCCCGCTGCGTGTTCCAGTTGATGAGAGGGCATTATTCCCGCTACACCCTCGATATGGTCTCCAGAATTACCGGCGTATCCAAAGACAACCTGCTTAAGGTTTACGAGATCTACAGCGCCACCGGCGTTCCCGACAAGGCGGGAACGGAGTGCTACGCCCTGGGCTGGACGCAGCATACGGTCGGCGTGGAGAACATCCGCGCCATGACCATTGTCCAGATGCTCCTGGGCAACGTGGGCATCGCGGGCGGCGGCATCAACGCCATGCGCGGCGAGCCCAATGTCCAGGGGTCCACCGATCAGGCGATTTTGTATCACATCCTGCCCGGTTATATGAAACAGCCGTCAGCATCGCTCGATACGCTGGAAAAATATTTAACGAAATATACACCCGTATCGAAAGATCCCCAGTCGGCCAACTATTATCAGAATTATCCCAAATTCTTTATCAGCCTTTTGAAATCCTTCTTTGACGACAAGGCCACGAAAGAAAATGAATTCGGCTACAACTGGCTGCCTAAGATCGACGACGGAAAACACTATTCCCAGATGCATATGTTCGACAAGATGTATGAGGGTAAGATCAAGGGATTCGTCTGCATCGGCGCGGATAACGCCGTAAGTGCGCCCAATACCGGCAAGGTGCGCAAGGGGCTGGAAAAGCTCGACTGGCTTATCGGCGAGAACATCTTTGATAATGAAACCTATCAGTTCTGGAGAGCCCCCGGTGTCGATCCCAAGAAGATCAAGACGGAGGTCTTTCTGCTGCCTGCCTCGGCCTCCATGGAGAAGGAAGGAAGCATTTCCAACTCCGGCCGCATGGTACAGTGGAAGCAAAAGGCCTGCGACGGACCGGACCAGTGTATTCCCGTGGGGGAGATCACCATTAAGATCATGAACGCGGTGAAGGAACTCTATGCCAGGGAAGGCGGCGTTCATACGGAACCCATCCTGAATCTCTACTGGGCCTATCTGGACCGCCAGGGTCACTTTGACGCCTTGAAAGTTGCCAAACAGATGAATGGCCGTTTCCTGAAGGATACGGTTATCGAAGACAAGGCCAAGGGCACGAAGACGGAATTCAAGAAAGGTCAGTGCGTGCCGGGCTTCGGCAATCTCCAGCTCGACGGATCGACCTGTTCCGGCAACTGGGTCCATTGCGGTCAATTCGGCGCGGATGGCGAGAACAAGATGGCTAAACGGGGCAAGGATGATCCGACCGGTCTTGGTCTTTTCCCCAACTGGTCTTATGTCTGGCCGGTCAACCGCCGCATCCTCTACAACCGGGCTTCTTGCGATGTAAACGGCAAACCCTACAATCCCAAACGCAATATCCTGGAATGGACGGGTGATAAATGGGTGGGCGACGTCCCCGACGGGCCCTGGCCTCCCCAGGCGGACAAGGAGAAAGGGAAATATCCTTTCATCATGCAGAGAGACGGCCTGGGCGCCTTCTTTGGTCAAGGCATGGCCGACGGTCCTTTCCCGGAACATTACGAGCCCCTAGAAGGACCGCTCACAAAGAATCCCCTGTCCGGACAGCTCATCAACCCGGCCATCGAGATCTTTAATAGTGATCTGGACAAGATAGCCCGGGCAAGCGAAAAATTCCCCTATGTCTGCACGACCTATTCCTGCACCGAGCACTGGTGTTCAGGCGCGCTGACCCGCTGGCAGTCGTGGCTCCTGGAGGCGCAGCCGGAACAATATATCGAAATCAGCGACGTCCTGGCCAAGGAAAAAGGCATTAGAAACGGTGAACGCGTGAAAGTCAGTTCGGTGCGCGGGGCCGTCACCGCCGTGGCCATGGTGACCAAGCGCTTCAAACCGTTTACGATTGATGGGAAAACGGTCCATCAGGTCGGGCTGCCCTTCAATTACGGCTGGCTCTTTCCCGGGGATAACAAAGACGACAGTGCGAACTTTTTAACCCCCACCGTTGGCGACGCGAACACCTTCTGCCCCGAGTACAAGGCGTTCATGGTGAACGTGGCGAAGGCCTAGGAGGAGAGACGATGAATAGAGAACTCATAAAACTGATCGATACGACGAAGTGCACCGCCTGCCGCGGCTGTCAGGTGGCGTGTAAGCAGTGGAACGAGATGCCGGGCCTGAGAACGAAGCAGACGGGCACCTACCAGAACCCCCCGGAACTCCAGTGGAACACGTGGACCCTGATTCGCTTTCAGGAGCATGTAAATGAAAAAGGGGCCTTCAATTGGCTCTTCAGGAAAGAGGGCTGCATGCACTGTACCGATGCGGCCTGTGTGAAGGTCTGTCCGAGCGGGGCCCTTTATCATACGGAATTCGGGACCGTGGGGCTGAATTCTTCCCGCTGCATCGGCTGCAAAGAGTGCGTCTCCGCCTGCCCCTTCGACGTCCCCCGTTACGACCGGACGACGGACAAGGTCACCAAGTGCGACCTGTGCTATAACCGCCTCAGGGGCGATGAAGCGCCATCGTGCGTCAAGTCCTGTATTACGGGGGCCCTGACCATCGGGCCCAAGGACAGGATGCTCAAGAAGGCCTATGCCCGGGTCAAGGAACTGGGAGGCGACGCGAACGTATACGGCGACAAGTTTGTCGGTGGGACCCACGTCGTCTATGTCCTCGCCGAGAAGGCGAAGGTCTATGACAACCTGCCCGTCCATCCGTCGGTGCCCTTCTCGGTCATCGTCTGGAAGGACATGCTGAAGCCCCTGGGTCTGCTGGCGGCGGCCGGCGTCCTGGGCGGTTCATTCCTCCATTACATCCTCCACGGACCGAAACTGCCCGATGAGCCCGGCCCCAATGAGCGCGTCAAAGAAGAAAAGGGAGGTGAATAACCATGAGAAAGGGATTAATTCAAGCAACCGACGGTTTTGAGCGGATCGTCCACTGGAGCCTGGCCCTGTCGTGCCTCGCTTTGTGCATCACTGGGCTGGGGATGATGTATCAGTCCCTGAATTTTATCGGCGACATGATGGGAGGCCTCAAATCTCTGAAGTACGTCCATAATTTCACGGGCGTCTTCTTCGGCGTGGCCCTGTATTTTACCATCCGCATGTGGTGGAAAGAGGCGGGGATATTCTCTATGCCCGAGGATCTGGAATGGATCAAGTGCGCCGGCGGTTACCTCTGGCATGTGGATACCCCCCCCGAAGCGGGCAAGTACAATCCGGGCCAGAAGATGTTCTTCCTGGCCGTCGCCGGATTCGGGGTGATCATGTTCCTGACGGGGCTGGTGATGTGGTTCCCCCTGTCCTTTCCCGCGACGATCGTGCGGTTGATGTATGTCCTCCACGCCCTGGGGTTCGTGGTGATCTTCGCCTTCTTCTTTGTCCACCTGTACCTGGGGACGATCGGTTCCCCCGGATCGCTGGACGCCATGCTGACGGGCTGGGTAAGCCGGGCCTGGCTGAAGAAGCAGCACCCCAAGTGGCTCAAGGAGATGGAGCACGAAGGGAAACTCATAGTCTATGGCGAAGAAAAACCGGCCGGCGGGCAGGGACATCACTAACAGCCGTTCCGGGTATCAAACAAAGTGCAACATGAAGGTCCCCCTTCTCCCTTTGGCAAAGGGGAGCGGGGGGATTTAATCTTGAGTGGCGTATATTTGAATAACATCAAGAATATGGAGGCGAGCATGAGCGATACATTCATTCTGAACGGAAAAGAGGTCGGATTCGAACCGGGCCAGATGATCCTCACGGCGGCGCGCCGGTGCGGCGTGGAGATTCCCACCCTTTGCTATCTGAAAGACACCACGCCTACGGGGGCCTGCCGGATCTGTCTTGTCGAGGTCACAGGGGCCCGCTCCCTTATGGCCGCCTGTTCGACGCCCGTCACGCCGGGCATGGAGGTGTTCACCGGGAGCGACCGGGTCCATCGCACCCGCAAACTCAACGTCGAGTTGCTCCTGGCCGGCGGCACCCACAATTGCCTCGTCTGCGAGGCCAGCGGCGACTGCCGGCTCCAGGATCTGGCCTATTTTTACCAAATCGAGAAACTGCAATTCCCGGAAAAAGAAAAGGCGGCCATCTACCCCACGGAAGAGGAAAACCCCTTCATTGTCCGCGATTTCAGCCGCTGCATCCTCTGCGGGCGCTGCGTCCAGGCCTGCAATGAACTGGTCGTGAACCGGGCCATTTCCTATGGCTATCGCGGGGCGAAAAGCAAGATCGTCACGGGGGGAGATCAGCCGTATAATGACAGTGAGTGCGTCTTCTGCGGCCAATGCGTGGAGGTCTGTCCCGTCGGCGCCCTGACGGAGAAGAAGGGAAAGAGGAAGGGGCGCCCCTGGGAAGTCAAACAAGTTCGTACCACCTGTCCTTACTGCGGTACCGGCTGCCAGCAGTTGCTCCATGTCAAGGGAGAAGAGATCGTGAAGATAACCGCCGCCGCGGACGGGGCGCCGAATTACGGCCGCCTGTGCGTGAAAGGCCGCTTCGCCTATGACTTCATCTATTCTGAAGACAGGCTCAAAACGCCGCTGATTCGTGAAGCAAATGGTGAGTTCCGTGAAGCCTCCTGGGACGAGGCCCTGGATCTCGTCGCAACCAGGTTCCGGGAAATAATAAAGGAATCCGGCCCCGACGCCGTGGCCGGCATCAGTTGCGCCCGGAGCATCAACGAGGATTCCTACAACATGCAGAAGCTCTTCCGGGCCGTTTTCCGGACCAACAATATCGATCACTGCGCCCGGGTCTGCCATGCCCCGACCGTCGCCGGACTCGCCGCGTCGTTCGGGTCAGGGGCCGGGACCAACTCCGTCTCCGAGTTTAAAGATGCCAAGATGTTCTTCTGCATCGGGACGAACATGACGGAGGCCCATCCCGTGGCCGCCTCTTTTGTCAAACAGGCAAAGCTCAACGGGGCGAAGCTGATCGTTGTGGACCCCCGTAACCATGAGCTGGCAAAGATGTCCGATATCTTCGCCCAGATCAAGGTCGGCTCCGATGTGGCCTTTTTGAACGGAATCATGAATGTCCTGATCAAGGAGGATTTGTATGACAAGAAATTCGTTTCCGAATGCTGCGTGGGATTCGAGGAGCTAAAAAAGACCGTCATGAACTATTCTCCGGAAAAGGCGGCGGAAATATCCGGAGTGCACGCGGATAAAATAGTGGATATTGCCCATGAATTGGCCGCTATCAGGCCGTCGATGCTGATTTATACCCTGGGGATAACGGAGCATTCCTGCGGGACAAACAATGTGATGAGCTGTGCCAACCTCCAGATGTTGCTGGGCAACGTAGGCATGGAAGGCGGCGGCGTCAACCCCCTGCGGGGTCAGAACAACGTCCAGGGGGCCTGCGACATGGGTGCGCTGCCGGGCGTTTTCCCGGGCTATCAGAGCGTGACCGTGCCTGCGAACCGGGAAAAATTCCAGAAAGCGTGGGACGTTGACAGTCTTCCCGATAAGCCGGGGTTGATGATCCCCGACATGCTGGAGGGGCTCATCACCAAAAAAATACGCGCCTTGTGGGTGTTCGGGGAAAACCTGGCCAATGCCGAGCCGAATATCACCCATGCGGAAAAATGCCTTAGTTCCGCCGATTTTCTGGTGGTCCAGGATATCTTTCCAAACGAGACGACGAAGTATGCCCACGTGATCCTCCCTTCCGCAGCCTGGTGTGAAGACGAGGGGACATTCACCAGCTTCGAGAGGCGCGTCAGCATGGTGAGGACGATCAAGAGACCTCCCGGTATTGCCAAACCGAACTGGTGGATCTTTAAAGAACTCGCCCGGAAGATGGGGCACGATTGGCCGTCCGCGAGTGGCCGGGAAATTTGTGATAATGAATTGGCCGTATTGTGTCCCATGTTCGCCGGGATAAAATTCTGTCGCATTGAGGAAGACGGAATTCAGTGGCCATGCCCCAGCGAAGATCATCCCGGCACACCTATTGTTCATAAAGACGGGAATTTCATCTGCGGTCTGGGTGTCTTAAAAGGTATCGAATGGACCCCCCCGCTGGAAGTCGCGGACGAAGATTATCCGCTGGTTTTGAGCACCGGCCGGAGGCTTTCCCAGTATCATACGCGCACTCAGACCGGTCGTAGCGGCATGGATTTCATATACAGCCGGGAGACCGCCGATATTTCCATTGCCGACGCCGGGGAAAAGGGGATTGTGGACGGCGAGACGATCGTCGTTAAATCCCGCCGGGGAAAAGTAACTGTTCCGGCGCGAATTACCGATGTGGTTCCCAAAGGCCTGGTCTGGATGACGTTCCATTACCGGGACGGTAATTGCAACTGGCTTACCAATAATGTGGGCGACACGATGACAAAGACGCCGGAATTCAAGGCATGTGCAGTCCGCATCGAGAAACTGGCATAGACACAAGCAAGACTTCCCGTCCCAAAGGCGGGAAGTCTTGCTTGTAAACGTCCCTGTTTTCTTCCTAAAGTTTCTTTACCAGCTTGCTCGCAGGCCCCAGCGCCTGGATCTTGGCCGTCACTCCCTTGATTACCTGGGCAAAACGCTCACCTTCGGAGGCGGAAACCCAGGTAAACACGGTTCTGTCCCCTTCTATACCTATGTAGTCCAGGAATCTTTTCAGAGTCGCGAACTTGCGGCGCGCCACTAAATTACCTGATATATAGTGGCATTCACCGGGATGACAACCGGAAACCAGAACGCCGTCGGCGCCAGCCTGCAGGGCTTTCACGATGTAAAAAGGGTTGATCCTCCCCGTGCAGGGAACGCGCATGATACGCACATTCGGCGGATACTGAATCCTGCTGATACCGGCCAGATCGGCACCCGCGTAAGTACACCAGTTGCAGACGATGGCAACTATTTTGGGCACCCATTCTTCGTTTGCTAAAGTTTCAGCCATATATTCTCCCTCCGTTGGATAATGATTGTCCTGTTACGGCAATTTCCTTTTGTCAGATAACACCGCCCAATGACGCATAATCCTAGCAACAACTGCATGATCCGCAGGAATTTCCCTTGGAAAGATTTGATGATATCGTAAAGCCTGAACCCATAGCTGAATCAATGAAATCGATATTTATGGGTTTAGCCCGATTTAAAAGATCCTTGTCTATCAGGTAGGTAATTTCATTATCCTTAATTATTTCATCGTTGTCCTGAGGTTCATCCAGGGCCATGCCCAGCGATGGGCCGGAGCAGCAACCACCATCGGAAAGAAATATCCTGACATATGCGAGTTCTCCCCTCTCCTTCAAAAAACTACTGATCATTTCATTTGCCTTTTGTGTTATTTGTAGCATCATTGTCTCCTAGTCGATAGCATAAGGGTCTTCTTGCATGTGCAAGTATTACAGAATCCGTGCGTCGTTATCACATCCCGGCATGGTAACGATTGCTGTCTGCGGAGAGGAAGATTCATTTTTCAACCGCCAATCCCATATCTTTCCAATCCGCAAGGAGGGTCTGAAAGATGTTCGGATAGGCAAGCTGGATCAATTTTTTGTAGGCCAGATAACTTCGGCTTCCCGTATTGCAATACACGATGATTTTCTTTTCCTTGGGAAGTACGCCG
>JBAYKV010000062.1:0-14133 GCA_041664405.1 Syntrophales bacterium | reverse complement strand
AGGGCGGCCACGATTCGTTTGATGGCATCCAGGGTATGGGCATCATGATGGGCAATGGCAAGGCGCATGATCAGGGGTTTCCTATCAGGTCTTTTACGGCGATAAGGAGAGTTTCATCATGGAAACTGCCCTTCGTCAAATAATAATTGGCCCCCGCATCCAGGCCCCGCAAGCGATCTTCTTCACTATCCTTGTAAGACACAATCATCACGGGCAGGGAACGGAGACGGTTATGATCCTTGACCTTCCTGACCAGTTCGATACCGTTCATCCTCGGCATGTCAACGTCGGAAATCAGCAGGTCAAAGCCCGCCGTCTGCAGGGCGTTCCAGCCGTCCATACCATCGACGGCGACGGTAACGTGATAACCTTCCTTTTCCAGAAGCTTACGTTCGACCTCCCGAACGGTAAGGGAATCATCCACTACGAGGATACGTTTTTTCTCGGTAACCGCATATTTTTCCCCCGCGCCGACCTTCCCCGGCTTTCCCTGGCTAAGGAGTTGGTGGATAGAGCGGACCAGATCATCGGCGTCAAGGATCAGCGCCGGGGATCCATCCTGTAAAACAGCCGCCGCGTGGATGTTGGGCGTCTTTCCCAGCCGGGGATCGAGGGGGCGGACGACGACGGTCTCCTCGCCGCGAAAACGGTCCACAACGAGACCATAACGGTTCAGGCGGTCACTGATGACCACGATGTGAATCACCCTTCCCGCTTCTACTTCGGGGGGAAGTTGAAAAAGCTGCCGACAGGTCACAATACCCACATGCTCGCCGTCGGAGGCGCAAAACTGACGATCTTCCAGGACCTGTAAATCATCGCGGGATACCCGCAGTAACCGGTCGATCCGTGACAGCGGCAGTGCATAGGGCTCTCCTTCGACCTCGACAATCAGGGTGCGCAATACGGAAAGGGTTAAGGGAAGTTGCAGGATAAAGGCAGTTCGTTTGTCCTTTTCCGAATCGATGCGAACCAGCCCCCCCACCTCGTGGGCCATGGAAAAAACGACATCGAGACCGACGCCCCGCCCTGAAATCTCCGTAACCTGAGGGGACGTGGTAAAACCGGGGAGAAAAAGAAACTCATGAAGCTCCGTTCTGGTCAGTCCTGCGGCCATTTCTTCCGTGAGCATACCTTTCTCCACTATCTTTCTTCTAATGCTTTCCGGATCCATACCCCGGCCGTCATCACTGACCGAGACATTCAGCATCCCGGCGACATGGCGCGCTTCAAGGGTGACAAGACCTTCTGCCGTCTTGCCGGCAGCCTTTCGCTCTTCCGGGGCTTCCAGGCCGTGATCCACAGCGTTGCGTAAAAGATGGGAAAGGGGGGCTTCGATTTTTTCCAGGATGTCGCGATCCACCGGGGTCGTCTCCCCCAGAATCTGGAAGCGGACCTTCTTGCCCAACTCCTGGGCAAGGTCCCGCACCATGCGGGAGAAACCGTGCAAGCCTTCGGAAAATGGTACCATCCGGCTACCGACAGTCTCGCCGTAGAGGCGATGGGCAAGGTGTTCAAGACGACGGGAATAACGCTCATAGTTGACCATCTGCTCGGCTATGGCGTCCTGCATCTGGTCGATCAGGGCGCCAAAGGCCTGGGCAGCAGCCTCGTCTTCCTCCCTGTCGGCAGCGGCATGGCCCCACTTGAAAAGCATTCTGTCCCATTCATCACGGATTTCCCGGGTGCCGTTTTTCATTCTCAGCAGGGACTTGTTAAAGGAACCGGCAGACTGGGTCTGGACGAGCAATTCCCCCGCCAGGCCCATCAGCCTGTCCATATTTTCAGACATGACCCGAACCAGCACTGCTTCCGTTTTCCGTTGATCGGTGGCCCTTTTTTGCCGGATTGCCGTCCCCGTCGTCTCCACCCCAAGACAGGTATGATCCGGCGCTTCATTTTCCGGCGCCCGAATCACCGCTACGGTGTCCGGCGCCGCGACACTCGCCGGAGGGGGACTTTTTTCGCTCGTGGCCTGAGAAGGAAAACCGGCAGTAAGGCTGTTTCCGAGGTTCTGGGCAAGGTCTTCAATTGTCTGGCGCCGATCATTTAATTCCTGGGGGATAGAGGCGGTCTCGACTTGAGTCAGGGCCTGGAATATGTCATTTCCTTTGAGGAGGAGGTCAATATGGCCGGAGGCAAGGCGTATCCTGTCATGCTGGGCTGCGGAAAGAATATCTTCCATGGCATGGGCCAGGGTCACCGCCGCCGGAAGTCCGACGATCCGGGCTGCGCCCTTTATGGAATGGGCCGCCCGCATGAGAGGCTCTATTTTCTCCGGAGCGGGATCAGACTCCGCCCCCACCAGGCCCGCCTCCAGAACCCGGGAGTTGTTTTCCAGTTCAATCCGGAAGAGATCAAGCATCATCGGGTCGATATTTTCCATTCCCAGATCTCCTTTATGGTCCGAGACTGCGCGAGAGGGACGAAAACAGATCATCCTCGCTCAGGAGCCCCACGTGGACGCCATCAAAATAAAACAGGCCTTTTGTCAGGCGCCTCGGCCCCTTAGCCACGGTCACGGGCGGTTCCTGCAATTCCTCCCGGTCAATACGGGCAACACCCCTGATCTCATCAACAGGGAAGACAAAGCGGTCCCCCTCTTTTTTTATGATCATCAGGCGCGGGAAAACCTTCTGTTCCGCCTCTCCCCTTTCTTCCACGGTCAAATCCAGCAAACCTGACAGGGAGACGCATAGATGGAGTTCGCCGTGAATATGAACAATCCCCCGGAAGACGCGATTACTCCTGAGGGGAAGGCGGCGCATGACTACCATCTCGGCAACTTGTTGAAAGTATTGTGTCTCCAGGGCCAGAAGTTCACTCTCCACCCGGAAGACCATGACCGAAAGCGGGTGGGAACATTCCACCTCTTTTTCCCGGGCCATGACGGCGGCACGCTCATCGAGCAACCCCTCGGGAATAGGCCGGTCCAGGAGATCACGCCCTGCGGCGGCATACACCGGACAGCGCCGGCAATGGCCAAACACGACCAGCTCCGGGCACTCAGCGGTCCCAAAGACTCCGATTTCGCTCCAGCATCTGTTGTTGGAAGATTCAGTTTCCATTGTCATGCCCTTGCCGCTCAATGCGTGCTAACCTGTTTTTTAACAGGGCCGCCTTTTCATGGTCATGACGGCGTTCATACATCAGTCCGGCGTGAATGAGCGTCTCAAAGTGATCGGGATCAAGGTAGAGGGACTTGCGGTAACATTCCTCCGCTTCCGTGTCGCGATCGCAGGATTCGTGAATCAAGCCCATGAGATAGTACACCTCCGCACAGGGCCGGTCCTTTTCGAGGTAGCTTCGGCAAAGGGACAGGGCTTTTTCCATCTCTCCCCTGTCCGCCAGGGAACGGGCCCGGAGCAGAGTTTCTGCCGGTGATGCATCGAGAGCTTTGAAAAATTCCATTTCAGGCTCCCTATCGTCATTCCGGCGAAAGCCGGAAATCGAAGATTCATGTTCACAATCCAGTATTTTCAAGCCATTACTGGATTCCTGGTCAAGCCCGGAATGACATAAAAGGGC
This sequence comes from Syntrophales bacterium, assembly GCA_041664405.1. Classification (GTDB taxonomy): domain Bacteria; phylum Desulfobacterota; class Syntrophia; order Syntrophales; family UBA8958; genus UBA8958. The sequence goes on along the minus strand of JBAYKV010000062.1, from coordinate 10,605 downwards.
GTTTTTCAAAGGTCTCGCATCATCATGGTTTTTGAAATCCTCGGGAGGAACAATAAAGGCTCGCGATTTCCCCACCGTCCCCAAAGATCCTCCCCGTTGAGCTTCCCGCTGCGGAGGCATTTCCCCCTTCCCAAGCGCCGGTAGCGGAGAGAGGATACAGTTTCTCTCCTCTTTCCCCGGGGGTTTTCTCAAGGCAAAAGACCGGGGATGGTCTATCAGGAGGTATCCCCGTTGCCGCCAGAAAAGCACCTCTGCATGCCCGGCAATCAGTACCCCTCCCGGACACAACAACCGGTCGATATGGGAAAAGGCCGTCTCCTTCGCTTTTGTGTTCAGATAAATCAGCAGGTTCCGGCAAAAGATCACATGGTAGGTATGCATCTGTGCCATTGATGTCGGACTGATCAGATTGTCACGATAGAAACGAACCCCCGAGACGACCTGCTCCGAAATCCTCAGTTTCCTCTCTTCATCTTCCTGATGGAAGTAACTTCTCCGCATCTCCTCGGTCATGCCCCGGAAAGATCCTTTTCCGTACCTGCCCTCCCTGGCGATCCTCAAGGCATTTTCACTGAGATCGACAGCATCGACTGCGAATTCCTTCTGTGACATACCTGTTTCCAGAAGGGTCATGACAATGGAATAAGGTTCTTCCCCCGTTGAACAGGGCACGGATAGAATCCTTATTCTCTCTTTGCCGGTTTTTTGCTTCCCCTGCTCCAGAAGGTAAAGCTTCAAATAATCGAAGGGGCCGTGATCACGAAAAAACCACGTTTCCGGGACAACCACCGCTTCGATGATCTTTTCTTTCTCCTCCGGCGACGATTTGAGGAGCCCCACGTAATCCTCAAGAGATGAGCAACCTGATTTTTTTAACAGTCCTTCCCGGGTCCTCTCCAGGAAACCTTTTCCCATTGACGCCAGTTCAAGGCCCAGGGTGTCCGTAAGTATCTTTTCGATGTAAAGGGATGGGTTCATGATGATGCTTCGAGATCGGCGAAAAGAGCGATCTGCAGATCTTCGGGCAGGATTTTATGCAAATCGATCAGTTGGAGGGATTTCTTTTCATCCACCCAGATTTTACCCAGATAGGGCGCCGCCCCGATGGCAATCTGCGGCGGCTGCATCCGTGATTCGTCGCAAGAGATTACCTCGGTGGCCCCCTCGGCAATCAGTCCCAAGACCCGTGAGACAACGGGGGAGACTTCATAATGGACAAGAACGATCCGGGTGCTCATCAACGGTCGGGACGGAACCGCCATCATGAGGGCGCTGAGGTCAATTACGGGGACCAGGCGCCCTCGGTAATTGAACAGACCGGCGATATACCCTGCGGCATGGGGAATCTTTCTCAAGGTTACGAGGGGAGCAACCTCGATAATGGTCTTTCCTTCCAGACCAAAATAATCCCCTCCGACGCGGAATTGAAGAACCAGCATAGCCTATGCACTGATGCGGAAACGGGCAACCTCGTTTTGAAGCCCCATGATGGCTTCATTGAGTTGCTCTGTAGCCAGTTTAAATTCGTGGAGAGACTCCCTGGTTTGATCGGCGGCTACCGCCAATTCACTCATGGCCCCACTTATCTGCTGAGCCCCCACGGACTGGGCGTGCATCCCCTCTTTCACCGTTGCAAACTGAGGACCGTGCTCCCGCACCTGATCGATTATCCCGCCCAACTGGTTGCTGATGGTCACCACGGTTCCTACGCCCCGGCGCACCTCGTCGGCAAACTTGTCCATCTCCATCACCCCGGCCGAGACGGAGGTCTGCATTTCTTTGACTACATGCTCGATATCCTGGGTGGCAATCGCCGTCTGATCAGCCAGGCGGCTGATTTCCCTGGCGACTACCGAAAACCCTCTTCCGAATTCTCCCGCCTTTTCGGCCTCGATAGCGGCATTAAGGGATAACAGGTTCGTCTGGTCGGAAATCTTGTTGATTACCGTTACGACGTTGGATATTTTATTGGCCCGGTCATTGATCGTTCCCAGTTTTCCGGAGATGGAAGTGGTCGCCGTTGCCAGTCCCCGCATGGCGCTTTCCATATTCGTAAGATCCGAGCGCCCCCCCTCGGCCATCTGAATCGTCTGGTTCAGGGAAGAACCGACACCATCCATTGTCTGTACCAGATCCTCAGCGGTTGCGGAAATCTCCTTACTCGTAGCCGTTACTTCTGTCGTGGAAGCCGCCTGTTCGGCCACTGTCGCCTCCAACTCCCGGGCGGACGCGGCAATCTCAGTGGCGGAAGTCGTCACCTGTATCCCCGAACGCTGGACCTGACCGATGAGGCCGTCAAGATTGCCCACCATAACCTGGAAGGCCCTGAGTAGTTCCTGCGTTTCATCACAATTCTGGATAATCCCGGCGTCGTCTTCCCGTCCCCTCCCTGCGAAGGGGGCCAGATCCATCTTCGCCTCCTGAAGATCGCCGGCGGCGATCTTCCTGGCCAAGTCCGTCGCCAGACTGAGCGGTCTGATCATCCGATTCCCTACAAATACGGCCAGTCCCGTCACCAGCAGCAGGATGACGCCGCCGGCAAGGAGGATCTCCCAGTACATGCGATCAATTACGCTCTGGACGTGGCTTATGGGCTTGAAAAAATCTTCTTCGTAAGTGCCGGCGTTGATGATCCAGTCATAAGGCTCAAAATAGAGAACCGCCACTATCTTCTTGCGGGCCCGTTGTTCCCCGGGATTCTGCCAGTTATAGGTATGAAAGGTCACCTCCCCCCTGGGTGAGGTAATCGCCTTTGTCGTTATTTCCTGGATAATTTGGCTGCCCTGGGCGTCTTTCTCATTCCAGATGTTCTCGCCGTCCCGGGCCCCATCCTTGGAGATTACGTATTTACCGCGATTATCCCCCTTCCCGCCGATAATAGCCACATAGCCTGTCTTGCCCACCCGGGTATTCATAATCGTCTTGCGCAGGGACTCGACGGCTTCGAGTTTCTCACCGACAAAGAGCATGCCAATGACTTTACCTGCATTATCCGTAAGGGGCTCATAGGCCGTCAGGTACCAGGCGTTGACCACATAGGCCAGCCCCCGGTAAGATTGACCTTTTAACGCGGCGGCAATGACTGGATTTGGCGTTCCATCCGGATTCAAGGCCGGGATATAGGTGCCGATTGCCCGTTTGCGGTCCAGATCCTCGACGTTGGTTGCGACGCGCACCATTTCCCCCTCGGCGTTCATGCGCTGAAAGATTGTACAGGCCCCGCCTACCATCTGTTTAACCTCGTCAACTACGGGGGTGGCAACGGAGGAACTGCTGTTTTGTCCCAGCCAGGCGCCTCCGACCATCATTTTGGGGAGATTCATCTTTTGGGTTTTTTTTGTAAATTGATTGGAGACCTCCCAGGGGACCGTCTGAGGACTTAATTCAACGGTTTTATACTTCTTCAGTATTCCCCGGGCTACATTCAGGTCATGGTTGATTTTCTGCTGAATCAGATCGTTCGAAGTTTCGCACAAGCCGTACACATCCTTGGCAATCTGGGCGATATTCATCATGGCGAAGGTACTCATTTCCTTGCCTGCCACTTGGGAAACGGACATCTGAAACTGACCTACGAGAACAATCATCACTAGGACGGGCAAAAACGCCGCTAATACTGCAAGACCAATGACCTTTTTCTTCAAGGTAATCTGGATCTTCATGTCTCCCCCTAATTTGATTAACAGTGGCAACCCACTATCATCTTATCCCGTTAAATCAAAGAAGAATCTCAGGCCGGCAAGGTCCCCTGATTTATGAGATCGTTATATAGAATTTAATCTCTTAGGGTAAATTCCCCGCTGCTTGCGGCGGGGTATCTTCATTTGAGGTGATGCAATTTCCAAGCGGTTTACGTAGTAACAACGACAGTCTGAACAGGATTGGGACGGCGGCGCCGCCTCTTTCTTCGTCGCTTTACAGGGGCTTCCGTGCTTGGCGGTTCTGAAGGCATTACGGAAGGGTCATCTGAAAGGAAGGCGTCCCACCATTCCAGGGCGGTTCGATTTTCCTCTCTTGCCTCCGCCGATATACGCAGATAGGCCATGGCTTCTTCAAATTCAGGCCTGCTGATCATGGCAGCGGGACGTCGGGGCGGCATTCTGTGGAGTGACGGCTGAAAGGCGAGGATGCGGCGCAGTCGATCGCCGACCCGCGCCGGGATGGTCACTGTCTTGCAGAACTCTTCCATAAAAATAGCGCAGGCGGCATCCAGCGCCTGCTGACGAGGGATGCCGCCACGGTGGCGGACAAGGGTCTCCTCTTCCAGGCTGGGGCCGAAGAGTGCCGCCAGAAAGAGCGCCGGCGAGGGGGGCGTTCCGCCTCGATATAGCTCATCGAGGCATTCAAGGCTTGTCTGCACCAACGTCAGGTGATGACTGTTTCCGTGGAGCCACTGACTGAATCTGGGGAAAAGGGCGGCGAGGAGTCCGCTTCCGTCCATAAGACTCAAAACCGGTCGCCCCGATCCATACTGAAAGAGCTTCAGCATCTCTTCATAGAGCCTTGCCGGGGCAGCGCGGGGAATCGTGGAGGACAGCGAACAGAGGCTCTCCCAGGTGGCAGGTTCGATGACAAAATTATGGGATGCGGCAAAACGAACCGCCCGAAGCATTCGCACCGGGTCTTCCGTAAAGCGGACATAAGGGTCGCCGATGGGACGAATTATCCGCTGTTTAAGGTCGCTCAGTCCGGTGCTGTAGTCAATAACCGAATAATCCAAGATATTGTAGGCAAGGGCGTTGATGGTGAAGTCGCGGCGGAGGGCATCCTCCTCCGGGGTGCCAAAGACGTTGTCCCGGAGAACCATTCCGTCATCGTCTATGAGGTGACGGGGCGGTCTTTTGTTGTGACCTGCCTCTTCCGTATCCACGAGGTGATGAGGCGGTTTTTTGCCGTGACCTGTCCCTTCCGTCTCCGTATCTACTTCATCGGCAGGGGCGGCGGCACGGAAGGTTGAGACTTCGATAATTTCGTCCTTAAAGTGGAGGTGGGCCAACCTGAAACGGCGGCCGACGAGACGGCAGTTACGAAAGAGTCGCTTGATCTGGCCGGGTGTGGCGTTTGTGGCGACGTCGAAGTCCGTGGGGGTTCGCTTCAGGAGCAGGTCGCGGACACACCCCCCTACCAGATAGGCAATAAAACCATAGTCACGAAGTCGGTAGAGAGTGCGCAAGGCATTAGGGTTCACCTGCTTTCGGGATACATTGTGTCCCTTCCGGGGAATGATCAGTGGTTGCATTAGTTTTATCATAGCACAACCGGCGGAACGGACAAAGAAAGAAATAATCATGATCCTGGACAAACTGCTCCTGCTTTTGTATGGGAGTTCATGGACAGGCGTATCGATAGAGAAACCAAGACCATCCATAAGATGATCGAAATTTACTGCCGGGATCAGCATCGAGAGAATAATCTCTGTACCGATTGCCGGCAATTGCTTGATTATGCTGAAAAAAGGACAAAATCATGCCCCTTCGGCAAGGACAAACCCGTCTGCGCCGATTGTCCCGTTCATTGCTATAAACCGGAAATGCGAAAAAGAATCCGCGCGGTCATGCGTTACGCCGGACCGCGAATGATCTACCGCCATCCCCTCCTCGCCATCCGGCATCTTCTGGACAAACGCCTCCTCTGAAGTTTCGCAGTTGATTTCCCTTTTCCCATCATGATAGGTTATTCACATCATGGCCGGATTGAAACTTTATACGAGTAACCGCATGGAGGCGCTGAGCGCCAGCCTCGCCGAATTGTTGCGGGATGAACCGCTGCGAGACCCCTTGGAGGCGGAAATCATTATCGTCCAGAGCAGGGGGATGGAGCGCTGGCTGTCCCTGGAGCTGGCCCGCCGCCGCGGGATCTGCGCCAATATCCGTTTCCCCTTTCCTATCCATTTTGTCTATGATGTCTTCCGCCATACCCTGGGTAACCTGCCGGAGACATCCCCCTACGATCCTGCCGTTCTCACCTGGAAGATCATGCACCTCCTCCCCCGCAGTATGGACGGGGGAGCCTTTCAAAGCCTCAGATACTATCTCGAAGGCGGCGGCATGAATCTCCGCTCCTACCAGCTCTCCGCCCGCATTGCCGGCGCTTTCAATCAGTATCTCCTCTTCCGTCCCGAGATGATCAGGAAGTGGGAAAGGGGCGAGGAGGACCACTGGCAGGCCCTGCTCTGGCGGGATCTGGCGCAAAGCATGGAATCTCCCCATTTAGCGGCTCTCCAGGAGGCCTTCTTTCAGGCCCTTCGGGAGCAACCGCTGGCCTGGCCGAATATGCCCCGGCGTGTTTCCGTCTTCGGCATCTCCGCCCTGCCCCCTTTTCACCTGAAAATATTGGCCGCCCTCGCCCCTTCCATGGAAGTCAATCTTTTCCTCATGAATCCCTCCCGGGAATACTGGCACGATATCGTGTCGGATCGGGAAATGACGCGTATCGCCGAGAAAACAAAGTCCTACGGCCTGTCCGAAGCGGAGGATCTCCACCTGGAACAGGGCCACAGCCTTCTGGCCTCCCTGGGGACGTTGGGGAGGGATTTTTTTCAGCTCCTGAATGATTATCCCTTCAGTGAAAACGCCCTTTTTGAAGAACCGGGGGAGGAAAATCTGCTGCGGACCATTCAATCGGACATCCTGAATCTCCGGGAGCGGGGACGGGAAGGAAAAAAGCTCCTCCCGAATACCGACACTTCCCTCCTGATCCATTCCTGCCACAGTCCCATGCGGGAGATAGAGATCCTTCATGACCGCCTCCTTTCCTTCTTTGCCGCCGATCCCGGCCTGAAACCGGGAGACATCCTGGTGATGACGCCGGACATAGGGTTATACGCCCCCTTCATTCAGGCAGTATTCTCTCTTCCCCCCGACGATCCCCGCTGGCTTCCCTTCAGTATCGCCGATCGCAGCATCCCTCAGGAAAGCCCCCTGATCGAAACCTTTTTCCGGCTCCTCGCCCTCCATGGCAGCCGCTTCCCGGCCTCCGAGGTCTTCGACATTCTCGCCACGCCGGCAGTCAGGGAAAGATTCTCCCTCTCCGAGGCCGACCTGCAAGAGATTCATCACTGGCTGCAGGAAACGGGGATCCGCTGGGGAACCGACGCCGCAAGCCGGGGGGACATGGGCTTGCCCCCCCTCCCCTGGAACACCTGGCGAGCGGGACTGGAGCGGCTCCTCCTTGGTTATGCCCTGACCGACCTGCAGGAAGGCCGCCTTTTTCAGGGCATCCTTCCCTATAACCAGATAGAGGGGAGCGTTACGGACATCCTGGGTCGCTTTCTGAACTTCACGGACACTCTCTTTCATTCCGTTTCCGCCCTGGGCGAACAAAGGACACTCAGCGACTGGGCTGAATATCTCCTTGATTTTTCAGATAACTTCTTTGCCGCGACGGAAGAACGACTCCGCGACCTCCAGGTCCTTCGCCGCAGCCTTCACAAACTGGCAGATCTTCAGGAGCTCTCGGGATTCCCGGATCGGATTCCCCTGGAGACCGTCCGGGCATGGCTCAAAGAAAATATCTCCGGTCAGGCTTTCGGTACGGGCTTTCTGACCGGCGGCGTCACTTTCTGCGCCCTCCTGCCCATGCGCAGCATCCCCTTCCGGATCATCTGCCTTCTCGGCATGGGGGATAATTCCTATCCACGCCGGTCTTTCACTCCCGGCTTCGATCTGATGACGAGACAGCCCCGCCCGGGCGACCGCTCCCTCCGGAACGATGATCGCTATCTGTTCCTCGAGGCGATCCTTTCGGCCCGGGACAAGCTCCATATCAGTTTCGTGGGGCAGGATATCCGGGATAACAGCCCTCGGCCCCCATCGGTGCTGATAAGCGAACTTTTAGACAGCATCGAGGAGGGATTTGAATTCTCCCAGGGGGATATTCGCGCCAGGCTGGTGGTGAAACATCCCCTCCAGGCCTTCAGTCCCGCCTACTTTGGGGATAATCCACAACTCTTCAGTTATTCCCGTGAGAATGCAGCCGCCGCCCGTCGCGCCGCCGGGAAGAGGGAAAATCCCCTGGCCCTGATCTCCGCCGGCCTTCCCGAGGCGGGAGAGGAATGGAAGACGGTAAGCCTGTCCGCCCTCTGTCGTTTTTTTGCAAATCCCGCCCGATATCTTCTCCAGGAGCGCCTCGGCATTCGCCTGGAAGATGATGAGGTCATCCTGGAGGATAAGGAACGTTTCACCCTCGACAACCTCGAACAGTACCAGCTCCGCCGGGAACTGATCGACCAGGGACTCTCCGGTCATGACATCCCAAACCGGCAGGAAACGCTCCTCGCCGCCGGGCGGCTCCCCCACGGCAATCCCGGTATTTGCAGCTATGAAGACCAGCATCGTTCCGCAACCGCCTTCCTCGCCCGACTTGCCCCCCTGTCATCCGGACGTCGTCTGGCCGACTTGGTTATCGACGGCAGCATCGGTCCCTACCGTCTGACCGGAAGGATCGAACATCGCTACGAACAAGGCGTCATCCATTTCCGTCCCGCCAAGGTCAAAGCTAATGACCGCTTGCAGATATGGATTACCCACCTCTTCCTCCACCTGGCCCCGGATTCCGAAGGCCTCCGCCAAAGCACCTATATGGGAGAAGACATGACGTGCCGGTATCCTCTCCTGGCTAATCCCGAGGAGAACCTCTCGAAACTCCTCGCCATCTACTGGGAGGGCCTCCACCATCCCCTCCGGTTTTTCCCCCGCACCTCAGCGGCTTATGGGGAAGCAATCTTTAATGGCAAGGATGAGGAAGCGGCCATGAAGGCGGCACTCAGCCAGTGGCGAGGTTATAAGGGTAAGGGAAATAATCAGCAGCGCGGGGAGGGAGAAGACCATTATTTGCAGCGCTGCTTCCCCGAGACAGCCCCCCTGGATGAAGCCTTTAAGGAGCTGTCCCTGAGCATCTTCGGCCCCATCCTGGCATTAGAAGAAAGAATCTGACGGATGGACATCAAAAGTATGGTGATCGTGGAAAAACATGTCAGAAGGATTGACTAATTGGAGCGGTGACGGATTATTCCCATCGGAGATCCTTGAAAGGGAGCAGAAGGGATCGCAGTTCGGCAACGTGGGGGATAGACAAGACGGGTTGGTAATAGGTATGGGCTGGAAGCGTTGTCGTTTGTTCCTTCCTAAGCCGATAAAATGAAATCTTTGAAGTTATCCAAGCTTTCGAATGGTAATCGGCTCTGATTTATTATGAAATAGCGATGTTGGCTGGAAATGAGAACACCTACCTATACGTAACATAATCATTATTTACTATTGATATTAGTATGTTACGTTGCGTTTAGCTAATCTGATCTACCGCAAACCGTCTCCTTCACATTCCGACTTCCTCATTACTAACACAAGTATTATAACTGAAATAAAACTGGATCGATTTCGGTGGGAGGTTGCCAGGCAATTTCAATTTGGATGAAATTGGGCTTGCTTTTGTTGAAAAGAACGCCTAATACGAAGCAACTGTGTTGGCCAGGAAGGATGGAATGAAGATACTGAAGTCAATAAAGAACTCTAAAATCATATTTCTTCTTTTGGTCGTTTTTTTTATTGCGACCGTTACAGAAGGTCTTTGCAACTTTAGTAATGACCTGAACAAGGTTACTGTAATAGAGAATTGTACCACCTATATAAATAGTTATGCTGAAAATAATCTTCGGATAAAATGTAATTTATTAGAATTAGTTGTCAAGTATCAATGGTTTTGCAATAGTTCCCCGATTTCTAGTTCTCCATACGTTTGTATGGAATCTTGGTGTCCGAGAGATGTTCACCTCCCCACTAAATCCGACCGGGCGCCTCCGGAAGTAATCTCTTCATAACACCCTACATTTTTTTCATTTTACACCAATGGCAGATTAGATAGTTCTGACCACGCATATGAGTAAGATGCGTATTGTCAACTGTCTAACGGTTTAGGCCACAAGAGCGGACGGAAGTGAAAATAAGCTGATATTTTCCAATATTTGCACCTGAATCTATATAAAGGGGGTCCAAGAAATTATGAGCGGTTTAGTTTCTGAGTTTATAATCTTACTGGTCATTGCTCTCATTATCGTTGCTATTTGTATACTGCCTGGTTCGGGGAAAAAATCGAGTAAAGAGATCAACGATTCTGAAATGGATGTGGATGAGCCAGAATTGACTTCAGGAAATTCAAAGGACAAAAAGAAGGATACCCATACAAAGCGAGGCAAGCGGATTACTGAGAAGATGAATAATTAAGCCCGTCTCCTTTCATTTTTCCGAACCGGTCATGGTGGTTAATTAATTTTATTTTCAATGACATTATGAAGGAGCCCATGTTTTGAGATATATGAAAAAGGTAATTAATTTTATCGACAATCTGTCTGGTTTCACCGGCTGGATGGCGGGGATAATGATGGCTGTTGCCCTGGTAATCGCCGTTGCTGAAATTATCTACCGCACTGGATTTAATGGAACCATTTATATTACCGATGAATTCGAGGGCTACCTCATGGCCACGCTGACCTTTTGCGGCCTTGCCTACACCCTCCGGGAGCGGGGTCACATCCGGATGATGATGCTTCCCCATTTCATCAAGGGCCGGCAGCGGATCATCTTCAACATGGTCTGCTTCGTCGTCGGT
>JBAYKV010000061.1:0-14200 GCA_041664405.1 Syntrophales bacterium | reverse complement strand
GCCAGGGCCCAGCGGGGGCTGCGGGAGACGGCGCCGAGTTCATCCTGAAGGGCCAGATCGTCGACCTTGATTACCATCCCGTCGATTTCATATGATAAGTCTTCCCGGGCGGCGTATAGCTCTCCGTATCCCTTTACGCACTCCTCGATTTGATCGACCCGGCGGGCAAAGGGATGTACCTTGAATCCCCAGGCTTTCAGCGCTGCGAGGACCCCCCAGTGAGTTTTCATTGCCGTATCCGCTGCCATACCGATGGCATAAGCGAAAAAGTCCAGGGGTCTTTTGGCGGTGATGCGGGAATCGAGCTGGCGGAGGGAACCGGCGGCGGCGTTGCGGGGATTGGCGAAGAGCTGTTCCCCGGCTTCCAGGCGTCGTTCGTTGAGGGCCCGGAAGGCCGCTGTCGCGATGACGATTTCCCCCCGGATTTCCAGCCGTTCGGGAATCGGCATCCCTCCGTTCCCGCTCAGGGACAGGGGAATGGCGGCCACGGTCCGGATGTTAAGGGTAACGTCTTCTCCGGTCATCCCGTCGCCTCTCGTCGCCCCCGTAACCAGGGCGCCGCGCTCATAAAGGAGATTGACGGCAACACCATCCAGTTTGGGCTCGATGACGTAGGTGATGGTCTCTGGTCTGCCGGGAAAAAGGCCGGAGGAGCGCCCGAGAAAACGTTGAATCCGTTCGTCGAAGTCGCGGATCTCATCTTCCGTAAAGGCGTTGGCCAGGCTCAGCATGGGGCTCGGATGAGGGAAGGGCTGAAATTTTTCGAGGGGTGGGGCCCCGACGCGCTGGGTGGGGGAGTCGGGAGTTACAAGCTCCGGGTAGAGTGCCTCCAATTGCCGGAGTTCCGTGAACAGGAGATCGTAGGCGGCGTCGGATATTTCCGGGTCGTCCATCTGGTAGTAGCGCCGGTTATGATAGGCGATGAGGTTCCTCAATTCCTCGCTGCGGCCGGCGGCGACGGCAGGGGCCAAATCTTGTCCGGTCAAGGTCATGCTCCGTCTTTTTCGCTATCCGGCTTGACGAGGGTCAGGGAGGGCTTGCCCCTTTTGGGAGGCCTTACCCCCTGTGGCGGCGCATCATGCATTTTCTGGATCTGCTCGTTGAAGATGTGATTCTTCGCCCGGACGGCATTGATGATGAAAAACACGATGACCGCCCTCTCCCATTCTCTGGAGACTTCGAAGTGCTCCATTTTCCGTTTATACTTTTCCCACAGGGACGTCAGCGACGCCTCATCGAATCCGAGAATCTTTTCCGCCATCTTTTCAGGGGTTTGATCGAGCATAAAAACCTCACAACAGGTGATAAATTGGACCCCATTCTACCGATCTCAGACGATAATGTCAACATACATATCCAAATAACACTTGTCTTTTTAGCGGCTATCATGATAATTTGGCCGCCATGAAAGCCATCGGCGCTCCCTGGAGAATGACCTACATTCGCGGAGAAAAATTAGATAACTGCGTCTTTTGCGCAGATTCGGGAAACTGCACCTGCACCGATCTGCGGCTTCGGGAGGGTGAGAAATCCTTCATCATGATGAACCGCTACCCTTATACAACGGGGCATCTCATGATTATTCCCTACCGGCATTGCAGCGGGATTGAAGATCTGGGGCCGGAAGAAAGAGTTGAGATATTTGATTTTGTCTCCCTGTCGGTCCAGGTTCTCAAGGAGAGTATCCATCCCGATGGTTTCAATATCGGGATGAACCTTGGTAAGGCGGCGGGGGCCGGCATCGAGGATCATCTGCACGTCCATGTAGTCCCCCGGTGGAACGGAGACACAAATTTTGTGAGTGTTGTAGGTGATTGCCGGGTAATCCCCGAGGATGTTGTCAAGACATGGGAACAGTTACTTCCCTATTTTCAGAAATACCGCCAGGAGGCATGAAATGAAAGTTGTCTATACCGTGATTGTCGTTATTCTCATCCTGTTTATAATCACGTTTTCCCTTGCCAATACCTTTCCTGTCCAATTGCGTTATCTGGACGTCTTCAATGTCGTCCTGCCGGCGTATATGCTTATTTTCGTCTGCTTTCTCATTGGAGTCGTCTTTACGGGATTCATGGGTATCGTGGAGCGCTTTCGTCTGAACAGGACTATTGCCCACCTGAACAAGACCATTCGGGAACTGAGACGGGAAATTCGCGCCAACGAGCCCCCGCCGATTATCGAGGATAAAGAAGGCGCCGGCCCAGCGTAAGGAGACACAGAAAAAAATTATCCTGCTCCAAATACTTCCCGAATTATCCGGGACAGATCCTCCATTCGAAAAGGTTTCTGAATAAATGCCTTGACGCCCCGGGCCATGATGTCTTTGGCCATCCCGTTCAAGCTGTAGCCGCTGGAAAGGATTACCTTGACATCGGTCTTGATGGCCTTGATCCGGTCATAAGCCTCGCCGCCGTTCATTCCCGGCATGATCATGTCCATGATCACCAGCTCGATGCGGTCCCGATTCTGTCCGAAAATCTCTATTGCCTCCTGTCCCGAGCGGGCGATCAGGACCTGATAACCAAGTTGTTCAAGCATCCCCCGGGTTACATCGATAATGACCTTTTCGTCATCCACGAACAGGATGGTTCCCTGGCCTTTCATGACATCCTGGGCCGGCATTTCCCTTAAGGCAACCCTCTGGTCGGAGGCGGGGAGATAGATATTGAAGGTTGTCCCATGTCCTTTCTCACTGTAAACATTAATGACACCGCTGTGACCCTTGATGATGCCGTAGGCGGAGGCGAGGCCGAGGCCCGTTCCCCTCCCCATCTCCTTGGTGGTGAAAAAGGGGTCGAATATCCGCTGACGGGTCTTTTCGTCCATTCCCACCCCGGTGTCGGTCACCGATACCTTGATGTAAACGCCGGGTGTTGTGTCATAGGCATTGGCATAGTTGCTGTCGAGGATGACTTTACTCGTCTCTATGTACAACTCGCCCCCTCCGGGCATAGCCTGCCAGGCGTTAACAAACAGATTCAGCAAAACCTGCTCAATCTGTCCCTGATCTACAGTGGCCGTGCAAAGATGTTCCCCGTATTTTTCATGGATCCGGACTTCTTTTTTCGTTCTCCCAAAAACGGCGACAGTTTTTTTGATCAGATCATTCAGATTCGTTGTTTTGGCCTCGTAGCGGCCGCCCCGGGCAAATCCGAGCAATTGCCTCGTTAAATCGGCGCCGCTTTGCACCTGCGATTCAATTGCCTTCAGCTTTTCGTAATGAGGATGTCCCTGATCCATGCGCAACAGCATGAGGGAGGCATACCCCTGAATGCCCATGAGGAGATTGTTGAAGTCGTGGGCAATGCCGCCGGCGAGGGTGCCGATGGCCTCCATCTTCTGGGCCCGGAGGAGTTGTTCTTCGAGGCGCCGTCTTTCTTTTTCGATTTCTTTTTGCTGGGTGATATCCATGGTGTTACCCAGAACCGCCGCCCGCCCCCGATAGGTAATAGGGGTGACCTTTTCCATCAGCCACTTAATCTGGTTGTCTTTGGTAACGATCCGGTATTCATAGGGGGAGGTCAACTCTCCCGCAAGCATCTTTCGGGCCTTTTCCCGCACCGTTTCCCGGTCCTCAGGATGGACGAAGTGGAGTATCCGCTCGCCTAAAAGATCTGCTTCTGCATAACCGGAGTAGGCAGGGATGTGGGGATTGACAAAACAGAGCCGGCCGCCCTGGACAATGTAAACCCCGGCCTGGGAGCTGTCGGCCAGGGTGCGGTATTGGTCTTCCACCTGTTTTCTGTCCGTGACATCCCGAACGATTCCCATGAAACCCCGGCGGTGTCCCTCTTCATCCCGGAGCAGGGAGGCGGAAAATTCAACCGTCCTTCTGACCCCATCCTTGGTGAGGATATCCCATTCAAATCTTTGTATGGGCGTCCCCGTCAAGTACATCTCGTTGTAGGCGCGATAGACCCGGTCGGCGGTTTCTTCGTCGGCGGCATAACTCCGGAAGTTGGTGCCCAGGAGTTCTTCTTTGCTATAGCCGAAGATCTTGCGGAAGGATTCGTTGAAAAAGGTAAAATTTCCTTTGATATCCACTTCCTGATAACCGTCCTCGATTCCCTCCAGTATGGTCCGGTATCTCTCCTCGCTTTCCCGCAGGGACCGCTCAGACTGTTTTCGCGCGGTAATATCTTTCACATAAGCAAGGACGGCCTTTTCGCCCTGGTAGATGATTTCAACCGTTGAGATATCGAGATAGACAATGGAAGCGTCGGGCTTCAAGACGCGGAGCTCATAGCGGGTTGGCGCCGGTTGGCCCTGCTGTCTCTTTAGGTGATATTCCCGCACCATGGCCCGGTCATCGGGATGGATGAAGTTACCAAAGGATTTGCCCAGGAGCTCTTCTGCCCGCCTGCCGAGGGTGGCAAGGAAGATGGGATTGAAATATAAATAAAAACCGCCCCTGATAATGACGACGCCGTCATTGGATTGCTCCAGGGCTGTCCGGTATAATTCCTCGCTTTCCCGGAGGGCCGCCTCTACCCGCCTGCTCGTCGTGATGTCCTGAAACAGGGAAAGGACGACCTGCCCCCCTTCGTAGCTGATGATTTCCGCGGAACAGAGGATATCCCTGATGTCTCCCTCTTTGGTGCGCAGGTGAATCATTTCATCCCGAAAACGGCCTGCTGTCAGGAAGTTGTCAATCAGGGCGGCTCTTTCTTCCGGGTAGGGCCATATCGTAAAATCATCGGCTGTCCGGCCGATCATTTCCTCCCGGGCATAACCCATCATGCGGCACCACTGGTCGTTTACGGCGAGGTAACGGCCGTCGGCAATGGTGCTGATAACGGCCGGCGCCGGGCCGGCATGGAAGGTCTTGGAAAAACGATCTTCGCTTTTTTTCAGCGCATCTTCCATTTCCATACGCCCGGTCATATCTCGCAGCACACCGCAGGTGGCCGTTTGGCCTTTGTAGGAGATATAGGATACCGACGCCTCCAGATGGAGCCTGCGTTTGTCCATGGTCAGGGCGGTAAAGGTGTATTTGGCATCCAGCGGTTCTTTTTTCTTGATCTTATCCTGTCGGTCCCGAATCAGGGCCTGACTCTCCGGGGCGGCCAGGAGCAGGCAGTCGAAATCCGGTTGATAGACCTCTTCCCGGGTTATCTTAAACAGATTGACAAAGCTCTGATTGACAAAGACAAAGCGCCCGTCCAGCAACAGGTAGATGGCATCGTTGGACTGCTCGACCAGGGAGGTGTAGAGGTTTATCTTATCCGGCCCATTTTCATTGTTCATCGCTTCACCATATCAATATCACCATATCAGAGGGGGGTATAAATAAATTATGACGTTGGTTATTCTCAGGATGCACAGTCCGTGTCGCTGCCCTGGATCTTTTCGACGGCATGGGGGATGGCGGGCAGGACGACGGCAAGGTTTTCCCGGACCCCTTTGGGACTGCCGGGAAGGTTGATGATCAGGGTCTTGCCGCGGAGGCCTGCCAAGGCCCGGGAGATCATGGCGTGGGGCGTCTTGGCCATGCTGGCCCGGCGCATGGCCTCGGCCATGCCGGGAATCTCTTTTTCAAGAACTTCACGGGTCGCATCGGGTGTTACATCCCGGGGGGTAACGCCGGTGCCGCCGGTGGTGATAATCAGATCCAGACCCTGCCGGTCGGTGCAGTCAATGAGAGCGGCCTTGATTTCGTCCGGCTCATCGGGAACGACAAGGGTGCAGGCAACCTCGATTCCCTGACCCTCCAGAAGGCGAACCGCCTCGGGACCGCTCAGGTCTTCCCGTTCCCCCCGGGAGCCTTTATCGCTCACGGTGATGACTGCCGCCCGGATCATTATTTCTCTGTTTCTTCCCTTTTCTTCGATTCCGCGACAATCTTGTCGACGATGTGGGCCGGACACTCTTCGTAATGGGAATGTTCATAGGTGAAAGTCCCCCGGCCGCTCGTCATGGAGCGGAGATCCGGCGCGTACTTGAGGATTTCCGCCAGGGGCACCTGTCCCTTGATTATCTGGTGGGATCCCTTCGTGTCCATACCCTGGACCCGACCCCGGCGTGCGTTGAGGTCGCCGATCACATCGCCCATATATTCATCGGGTATTTCAATATAGATAAACACAATCGGTTCGAGAAGGATAGGTTGGCAGGCCAGAATCCCCTTCTTGAAACCCATGGAGCCGGCGATCTTGAAGGCCATTTCCGAGGAATCCACCGTATGGTAGGTGCCGTCCACCAGGGAGACCTTGAAGTCCACAACGGGATAGCCGGCGACGACGCCATCCTCCATCGCTTCCACGATGCCCTTTTCCACTGCCGGGCGGTACTGATTGGGAATAACACCGCCCACAATTTTGTCCTCAAATTGAAAGCCCGAGCCCCGGGGCAGGGGTTCGATGTCGAGCCAGCAATCCCCGTACTGACCCCGACCGCCGGACTGCTTCTTGTATTTTCCCTGCACGTTGGTCTTCCCTTTAATGGTCTCTTTGTAGGGAACCTTGGGGGTTTTCAGGTTGACTTCCACTCCGAATTTGCGCCGCATCTTCTCCACGGCGACTTCAATGTGGATCTGTCCCATGCCGGAGATAATCATTTCCTTGGTCTGGTCATCCCGGTGAAAACGCATGGTCGGGTCTTCCTCGATGAGGCGGTTGATGGAGGAACCAATCTTGTCTTCATCGCCCCGACTCTTCGGTTCGATGGCGAAGGACATGATGGTCGGGGGCGGCACAACCTTGTCATAGATGATAGGGCTTTTTTCATTGCAGATGGTATCGCCGGTGCCCGTCTCTTTAAGTTTTGCAAAGGCGGCGATATCGCCGGGAATTACCATATCAGTGGTTTTTTGCGTCTTGCCGTCGAGAAAGAAAATATTTCCGAACCGCTCCGATATCTTGTGGGAGGCGTTATACATTCCGACGTCAGCGGTCAGGGTTCCGGAATATACCCTGAACAGGGTAAGGCGGCCTGCATAGGGGTCGGCGATGGTCTTGAAAACGAGGGCGGAAAATGGTGATCCTTCCTCAGGGGTCCTGATTTCCTCTTCCTCCGTACCCGGTTTCACGCCTTTTACGGGACCTCTGTCCACCGGGGAGGGAAGGTACTGGGTGATAATGTCCATGAGGAGGGCTGTCCCCATGTTCTTCAGGGCCGAGCCGCAGGCCACGGGAATCAGGGCTCCGGAATTGACTCCTGTTCTCAGGCCGGTTCTTAATTCCTCCGGGGTAAGCTCCCCGGCCTCGAGGTATCTATCCATCATGGCTTCGTCCGATTCGGCAATATCCTCCACCATCGTTTCCCGCCAGGTTTGCGCCTCCTCGATCTGGTCGGCGGGAATGTCCGCCGTCTTGAAAGTCCCCTTCAGATCGTCATAGATGATGGCCTGCATGGAAAGGAGATCGATCACCCCCCGGAACGATTCATGAGTGCCTATGGGAAGGCAGATGGGAGTAACCTTGACGTCCATCTTATCCTTGATGGTGGCCACGGCGGTCTGGAAGTTGGCCCGCTCACGGTCCATGCGGTTGATGAAGACCATCCGTGGCAACTTAAAATCATCGGCGTATTCCCAGACTTTCTGGGTCTGGAACTCGACGCCGCTGACGGCGTCAAGGACGACGAGGGCTGCGTCCGCGATGCGGAGGCAGCTCTGGGTGTCAAATGAAAAATTCGAATCCCCGGGGGTATCGATGAGATTGATCTTGAATTTCTGCCAATCGACGAAGGTGGTTGCCGAACTGATCGAGATCCTCTTTTTTTGCTCTTCCGGCTCATGATCAAGGGTGGACGTACCCTCATCAACTCTTCCGAGGCGGTCTGTTTTACCTGAGACAAAGAGGAAGGATTCACAAAGGGAGGTTTTTCCTGTCGAACCATGTCCGACGACGACGACATTCCTGAGAGATTTTGAGTCATATTTAGCCATGACATCCCCTTTCTATGACGCGATGGTTGGATTAGTGCTGCGAACGGGATGCTTATCCTGACAAATCCTGCTAAGTCAAGACAAATTTGACGGTGTAAACAATGGTGTTGACAGAAAGTTCTGTAATCAGTATAAGGGCCGACTTAAATTGATGGAAGTATCTAATCGGGAAGGTAGTCCATGACGAAGACAAACGGAAAAATCAAGAAGGTTCTTATTGCCAATCGCGGTGAGATTGCCCTCAGGATCATGCGCACGGTCAAAGAATTGTCCCTGGAGGCGGTGGTTATATACGAAAGACCGGATTCCGACGCCTACTATGTTCGCCTGGCCGATGACGCCATTATGATCGGCGAAGGACCCCGCAAAGATTATCTCGACATCGGAAAGATCATCTGGGCGGCAAAAAAAACGGGGGCCGACGCCATCCATCCCGGGTATGGTTTTCTGGCAGAAAATCCGGATTTTTCCGCCGCCTGTGAACAGGCCGGGATCATTTTCATCGGACCCCCTCCGCAGGTCATTCGTGATCTGGGAAATAAGGTCGTCGCCCGCAATATTATGGAAAAGGCCGGGATCCCTTTCATCCCCGGAACGCCGGATATTCCCAAAGGCGGCAGCGGCATTAATGAAGCCTTTTCCTTTGCCAGTGCCTGCGGTTATCCCGTCATGCTGAAGGCCTCCTGCGGCGGCGGAGGGAGGGGAATCCGCAAGGTTAAAGATGAGGCGGACCTGATGGTCCAGTTGCCCCTTGCCCGCTCGGAATCCATGTCGTGCTTCATGGATGACAGCATATACATGGAAAAGTGCATTGAATCCCCCCGTCATGTGGAAATTCAGATATTAGCTGATAAACACGGCAATATAATGCATCTTGGTTCCCGGGATTGTTCCATCCAGCGGCGCCATCAGAAACTGCTTGAAATTGCCCCGGCGGACCTTCCCGAAGACGTACTCGAGGCCATGTACGAATGCGCCATTCGCGCGGCAAAAGAATCCGGCTATGTCAACGCGGGAACGGTGGAATTTTTAGTGGACGCCCGGACAAACGAATTCTGGTTCATGGAAATGAACACCCGTCTTCAGGTTGAACATACGGTTACAGAGGAATTGACGGGCATCGACATCGTCAGAGAGCAGATCCGCATTGCCGAGGGGGGCGTTCTTGATATTCCGAAGGAACGTGTCCGTCTCTTCGGAAAGGCGGTACAGGTACGAATCAACGCTGAAGATCCTAAGAACAATTTCATGCCCGAAGGAGGGAAACGGGTGGAGGTCTACCAGTCGCCGGGAGGTCCGGGGGTCCGTCTTGACGGCGCCGTCTACCAGGGTTTCAGAATACCCACGGAATATGACTCCCTGCTCGTCAAGATGACCGTGCGGGGATACAACTGGGAACAGACCCTCCAGAGGTTAAAGCGCTCTTTGCGCGGTTTTGTCATTGTCGGTCCCAAGACCACGATTCCGTTTTATCTTGCTGTCTGCGACGAAAAGGATTTTCTGGCCGGTAAATTTGATACGGGCTATATAGATACCCATCCGGAGATCTTCAACTATCCGGAAGCGGAGCGGGAGATCGCCAAACTTGGTAAGCTTATCGCAGAAATACACGCAAGAAAAGTCAACAAACATGCCTATTAATAAGGAAGACATGAGCAGGAACAGGATATGAAAAACGACAGTTATCGTAACAGTGACTTACGCATCGCACCAAAAGAATTGCGAGAAAAGGGCGCTCACTACGTCCTCGATAAAATAAAGCGGCAAAAGGGTTACTATGTGACTAACACGGAGCGTGATCTCTCCCAGTCGGACTTCAAAAACCGGATCATGCCCCATACCCAGTTGCTGGTAGCTGATGAGAGGAACCGGGCGGGGTACTTTTCCCTCGAAATTACCGGGGGCGCCTCCGTTCATGTGGATATGCTCCGCAAGCAGATCAACCCCCTGGAAAAACTCCAGGTCTTGAGCGAAAAAATGCCCGACACTCTATTCCAGACCCTTTGCCGGGGGATCAACCTCTTCGGTTACCGCCCCTACCCGGATAATGTCATTCGGATGACGGTACGGGGTTTTGCCCCTTACGTTCATGTCTGGCGGGTCTTCGATTTCCTTAATCATATTCCCAATATGGTCTCCGTTTTTGAAGAAGTGAAGGCGGCAGGGTGCATCCTGGAACCGTCTATCTGTTTTTCCACCGGACCTGAGCATACGGATGAGTACTATGTTAAAAAAGTTGCGGAAATATTGACGGTTACCGGTGAAGACATCGTCCTGTGCATCAAGAATCATGGCGGTCTCGGAACATCGAAGCGCATCGGCGAACTGGTGCGGGCCATCCATACCAGATATCCCGATCTTATAATCCATTATCATGGCCACAACACCGATGGGGATGATATCGGGAGGATCGTTGCGGCCGTGCAAAATGGCGCTAAAATCGTCGATGCCAGCGATCACGCCTTTACGGGATTCTACGGTCCCCCGCCGTTGCTGTCCGTAGTTGATATCCTTGCCGAATATGGTTATAATGCCGTTGGTATTGACCGTCAGGCGGTAATCGATACCTCTAACAAACTGCGACCGGAGCGGGAATATTACCGGGATTTCGAATCCCAGTTTCTTGGCTTCGATCCTACCGTGCAGATTCACAAGCTCCCCGGAGGCGCCACGGGCTCCAGTTTCGAGCAGGCCGTCAAAGGGGGATTTTTACAAAAGATGCCCGAAATTCTTCAGAAAGAACTACCCCGGGTGCAGGTTGAGCTGGGAAACTGGTGGAGTGTGACGCCGGGTTCGCAAATCCTCTGGACGACAGCGGTCAACAATGTTCAGAAGGGGGAGCGTTACAAAGACGCCAACGACGATCTCAAGAATCTCATGCTTGGCCGTTACGGAGATCTGCCATTCTACCAGCCTGCGGATGAGGTTTATCAGGCCGTCTTCGGGGCCGACTGGAAGAAGATCGTGGAATGCGACACCTGCTACCAGAAGATTGAGGACATCGATCTGGAAGTCGAAAAGAAGGTCCTGGAACATCGTCTGGGACGGGAGGCAACGGATGATGAACTTGTCCTTTATCTTCAGCATCCGAACGACGCCGTAGATTTTTTCAAGTTTGAAGCCAAATACGGCAAGACCTGGGTTTTGTCGCCCCGCATCTGGTTCCGGAAGGGCGGCTTCAACCTCGGGGAAAAATTTGAAATCCCCGACGCCGAGGGCAAGCTCCACAGCGTCGAGATTGGTCCCCAGCGCAAGACTAAATCAGGAGATACGGCCACTTATCTGATCATTGACCATCATACCGAGCCGATTATCACCGAACAGGACGAGGAAGAAGGGGATAAAAAGAAAAAGAAGACCTCCATGTCACCCAAGGAGATTGATGCGGCCTGGAAGGCGGGAGACATCCGTTCCCATATTACCGGTACGGTTAATGACATCCCCGTAGAGCAGGGCGAGGAGGTTTCTGCCGGCCAGGTGCTGATCGTTCTTGAGGCCATGAAAATGCTCAACAACATCACTGCGGAGATTAGCGGTAAGGTGACCGAAATACATGTATCCCCTGGAGACAAGGTGGCGCTGGGAGATCAGCTCATGTTTATTACCAAGGAATAGCAATGGCATACGAGTTGTTTTCTTTCTGACACCCCTGCCCGAGGCGGGCACAACGAGGCATTAAAATACCCCCTTACTTCCCTTTGGCAAGGGGGATGGAGGGTTGGATTTTCATACAAAATTCCGGTAATATGCTGCCGGAATTTTTTCTTTTGAAGGTTAAATTATGATTGTTTCAGTACTGAAAAAGGTTTTCGGAACGAAGAATGACCGGATTATCAAGGAACTCTCCGTTATTCTGGACGAAATAAACCGTCTCGAGCCGGCCTTGACGACACTGACCGATGAGGAACTTAAGGCCAGGACGCCCCAGTTCAAGGAAAGGCTTCAAAAAGGCGCCACTCCGGACGATATCCTCCCGGAGGCATTTGCCGTCGCCAGGGAAGCCGCCCGCCGGACGGTGCAGATGCGGCCTTTTGATGCCCAGATCATCGGTGGTATTGTCCTCCATCAGGGGAGAATCGCCGAGATGAAGACGGGAGAAGGAAAGACCCTGGCGGCAACCATGCCTATATATCTCAATGCCTTGACCGGAAAGGGTTGTCACCTGGTCACGGTCAATGATTATCTGGCCCGCCGCGATGCGGGATGGATGGGCCCGATCTACGAATTTCTCGGTCTTACCGTCGGGGTGATCGTCCATGGCATGGATGACGATGAACGGCGAGCGGCTTATAATGCCGATATTACGTATGGGACCAATAACGAGTTCGGTTTTGACTACTTGCGGGACAATATGAAGTTTTCCCTCGAAGAATACGTCCAGAGAGATTTTCATTACGCCATCGTGGATGAGGTGGACAGCATTCTTATCGATGAGGCGCGCACCCCGCTGATCATTTCCGGACCTTCCGAGGAATCGACGGAAAAGTATTACCGGATCAACCAGGTCATTCCCCGGCTGCGTAAAGGGGAGGATTATTCGATCGAGGAAAAAACCCGGACCGTAGTGCTCACGGAAGAAGGAATTGCCCGGGTGGAGAAATATCTCAAAGTCACTAATCTTTATGAACCGCGCAATATTGAAATCCTTCACCATGTGAATCAGGCCCTGAAGGCCCATACCCTCTTCAAAAGAGACGTGGATTATGTCGTCAAGGACGGTCAGGTGATCATCGTTGACGAGTTTACCGGTCGGATTATGCCGGGCCGACGTTACAGCGACGGTCTCCATCAGGCCCTTGAAGCCAAGGAAAAGGTCAAGATCGAGCGGGAGAACCAGACCCTTGCCTCGGTTACCTTCCAGAATTACTTTCGCATGTATGAAAAACTGGCGGGGATGACGGGAACGGCGGATACGGAAGCGGAGGAGTTCAAAAAGATCTATAAACTGGAAGTCGTTGTCATCCCCACGAACATGCCCATGATTCGAGCCGACCACAATGACGTGATCTACAAGACGGAAAAGGAAAAATTCAACGCCGCCATCGAAGACATAAAGGAGATGTACGCCCTGGGAAGGCCGGTTCTGGTTGGGACGATCTCGATTGTTAAGTCGGAACTCTTAAGCACGATGCTGAGTAAAACGGGGATCAAACATCACGTCCTGAACGCGAAGCACCACGAAAGGGAAGCGGAGATCGTCGCCCAGGCCGGTCAGCGCGGGATGGTCACTATCTCTACAAATATGGCGGGGCGTGGCACCGACATCAAACTGGGGGAAGGGGTCGCCGAACTCGGGGGACTTCACATCCTGGGAACGGAGCGACATGAAAGCCGCCGTATTGACAATCAGTTGCGAGGCCGTTCCGGACGTCAGGGAGATATGGGCTCATCGCGATTTTATCTGTCCCTCGAAGACGATCTGCTGAGGATTTTCGGCGCCGAAAAGATTTCGGCCATCATGGACCGGATCGGTATCGAAGAAAACGAGCCCATAGAAAACAGGCTGGTCTCCAAGGCCATTGAAAATGCCCAGAAGCGCGTGGAAGGGCAGAACTTTGATATCCGGAAGCATCTCCTTGATTTTGACGACGTCATGAACAAACAGCGTCAGCTCATCTATGATCAACGACGGAAGGTATTGAAAGGTCAGGATCTCTGGACGGATATCGAGGGGATGATCGAGGAGGTCGTTGCGGACACGACCGCCGACTATATCGATGAAAAAGGCCACCCCGAGGACTGGGACCTCAAGGCCCTTGACGACCGGATCTTTAAACAATTTTCACTGAAGCTCAACCTCAACGAAAAGGGGCGGGAGATGAATGCCCTGGAAATTGAAGAGAAAATCATTTTGGGAGCAAAGGACCACCTGCGCCGCAAGGAAGAGGAATTTGGGCCGCCCCTGATGACTTACGTCATGACCATGATTATGCTGCAAAGCATCGATACCCAATGGAAAGATCACCTCCTCGGCATGGACCATCTCAAGGAGGGTATCGGTTTGCGGGGCTATGGACAGAAGGACCCGGTACGGGAATATCAGAAGGAAGGGTATGATATGCTGATGGCCATGATCGAGCGTATCAAGGAGGATACCCTCGAAAAACTCTGTATGGTCCAGGTGCGCAGGGAAGAAGACATTGAGGAAATGCAGCGGAAGGCTGATGAGGATTACATCCTCAGCAGGGGCGAAGATGTAAGTGCCACCCCGGTCAGGCGGGACAAGGAGAAAGTGGGACGCAACGATCCCTGCCCCTGCGGAAGCGGCAAGAAATACAAGAATTGTTGTGGGCAATAGGCAATAGGATTGAT
>JBAYKV010000060.1:0-14817 GCA_041664405.1 Syntrophales bacterium | reverse complement strand
GAACTCTTCATAGCAAACTTATCATCTCCGGCTCGTTCCTTCGCCCGGATATAGAAAACGTAATTCTGAAAAATCGGTTCAAAACTGATCCCTGGTAAAATTTGTCGATGTTCAAAGCTCTCAAGCCACCTTTGAAGTCTCATGGGGTTGCGTCCGGACAGAGCTGGAGTTCACACGGCCGAGCACGGCCCCGGCACAGAGCACCAGCGGCGGCACGACTATCCAGAACCACGAAACCGGGCCGACAAGGACTGACTTAGTTAATCTGGGGGCAAGGGGCAGGAACACGGCCACGGCGAAGCCGGCCCACCCGGCCGCACGGAAAAACCGAGGCCCGGCCAGAACGGCCAGCAGCGCACAGCAGGGTCCAATCACGTAGAAAGAAAGATAGAACAGCTTCTCCAGGCCTTCGTTCGGCACGCCCGTAAAGGTCTGCACCAGAAGCCCAGGCAGGGCTATTGCCCCGGCCTTGACCAACAGGACCAGTCCCCCGGCCAGACACCAGCCCAAGCAGGCGCCCCAGAGCGCCTTGAAGAAGGCTCCGAAATCGCTCATCGGACTGTTCTCCTCTTTCCGCAGTCCGATCCGGTCATACCGTCATTGTCTCGCGAACTTCAGATTCTTCGAAAGCATCCCACGCATGTGGCGCACATAAACCGAGATCAATTAATCGGCTTGAATCAAGTGAAGTATTTTGTGGAGCAAGATCAACTCCATATTCTCGGTACGATGTTGGCTGCACCAGTTCCATCTCAACGCCCAACTTACGCGCAATGTGTTGAGCTGCCGCTGCATAACTCACATCCTGCTTTGCCGACACATGGAAAATACCCGGCACCCGCCTCTCTGTAGCTTCACTCAAAACGTTCACCGCAAACGTAAGCGATACCGGGGCCATGACCATGTCTGAGAAGGGATGGATCACCTTTCCAGCCTTCAAGTCTCTAATCCAGCCCTGAAACAGAGGCATATACGGACTCATGACCTTGCTGAAACGCACGATCGCTATCTTTTCTCCCCATGCCAGGAGTTGCGATTCCACTTCCGCCTTCTGACGTCCATATTCGGTCCGGGGATTGACCAGGTCAGTAGGCTTCGCAAACGGCTTCTCCCCAGCGAAGACCAGATTGGTTGAAAGAAAGACGACAAAGACCCCTGCCTCGACCAGCCGCTTGGCCAAAGCGATCGTGCCCACGACATTCACCCGTCTACTGGATTCCGGATCGAGCCGACAACGCTCCAGGGATGTGACAGCGGCACAGAAGATGGCCGCGTTGATCGGTGCAGGTGGCAGCGGCCAGTGGGCCACGTCTTGGGATAAGTCGAGAAAAAGCCGCTGTCCAAGAACCCGATCGCGACGACGCGTGGTTTGCCAGACGGTTTTCCCGGCTACTTTAAAAGCCGCCACCAAGCTCCTACCGATGGTTCCATCCGCGCCTATAATCAGCACTGAATCATTCTTGTTGCCAATCATCAACGTCATGGACTCAGGCACCCACCCCAGACTTCTTGCCGCAGCACAAGGCGATCAGGTAGTGCGCCATGGGATAGAACCCTGTGTGGACCGTTTCATCGTTCATGGAAAAAAGAAACACGTTATGGAAATAGCGCTTGAGCAGTGCTTTCAGGTCATCCCCGGACTTGCAGTTAAAATGCCCCGACTTGCTCTGGGGCGAGGCATAGCTTTGCGATTCCAAGGATGGCATCCCTACGATCATGACGCCGTTCTCGTCCAGCGATTGCAGCATATGGGTGATGAATCGCACCTCGTTATCGGGATGAATATGCTCCAGGACATCCAAGCTGTAGATCGCATCAAATCGCCCCGGCACCGGACCCTCTAACAGGTCGCAGACAAAACACGCAAGCGGCCACGCCGGATCCAGGCGAGCCTTGACATCATCAATGAAGACGGAATCAAAATCGACTGCCGTCACTTTCCCGACAGTTTGCTGAACCATACGCGTGCCAAAAGCATCGGCACAGCCGACCTCCAGCACACGCTGCTGCCCTGCAAGCATTCTGGCCACAAACTTGTATCTCGCCAGCGTGAACAGCGTTCGTTTCGGATCCTGATTCCAGGATTCATTGATCATCAGTCCCAATTTGCTCACGCCATGTTTTTCGATGACATCGAATATAACGCCGTATTGTGGTTCTTTTGTCTTTGGGTTATCTTTCATAAGATTTATTGCCTTTTTATCCCTGGCTCACGCCTAAGGAATTGGACTTCGTCACATGGAACTAAACCGACGGCAAGACGAATTTGCAAGCCAGTTCCTCAAACCGCTTTGCGATTGCAACAGCAATATCTGACCGCATTGGAACCACTATTTGCGAAC
This sequence comes from Syntrophales bacterium, assembly GCA_041664405.1. GTDB lineage: Bacteria > Desulfobacterota > Syntrophia > Syntrophales > UBA8958 > UBA8958. The sequence goes on along the minus strand of JBAYKV010000060.1, from coordinate 12,475 downwards.
CTTTAGGTGCGTGATCTGGATTATAAATCGGGCGCGACATATGGCTGAGGCCGACACGGTTACGATCCTCATCCACAAAAAACGTTATTTTGTCGCCCAGGGATGCCGCCAGCCAAGTGGCAGCGATAGATGTGCCGAAAATACCGACTGTGCCCTTGAGCGCCTGAGATTGCTCAAGCAGGTTCTTTAGCCAGACGATATGGGTCTTAGCTGCCTTTGCCCCGCTGCCAGGAAACCGTTCCTTCATCAGAGACGCTGCCTGCTGAACTTGTCTGTGTCCATCGTCACCGGGATATTGAGTGAGCAGGGACAACTCTTTAGGTATAAAGTCCGCCTTCATGGCCAGTGCTTCAAATCCTGCGGCGGCAACCACTCCGTGCAAAATATCTGCTGTGAAGTGAGTGCAATGATCAGCAATCAGGATGTCAAAGGGCGACATCTCCATATCCGGCACTTCGATCAACAGCAGCCCCCCAAAGTTCAAACGGTCAGTAAGCGATTTGAGAAACTGAACCGGGTTGGGGATGTGCTCCAGTACATGGATCAACACAATCATATCGTAACGGTCTTGAAGGCTTTCGATGGAGCCCACCTGTAGCCCGATCACCCCAGGGATAGATTCAACAACCTGCTGGTTACGGCAATCCAACTCCAGGCCTGTCATTTGCCATCTGGGATAACGAGCACCAAATGCCCTGAGAAAAGCACCATTGCCACAACCGATGTCTATGAGCTTCCCGGTCTCAGGTGGAACGTGTTCCGTTGTCAGCCAGTCGACAATTTTTTTAGAGCGTGACTCACTCGTCCCAGTGCCTTGATCAAAGGTTGATTGCTCATCTCCTCCACCCTGGCTGTAGATTTCATAATCGGAATAGATTTGCTCAGCTTCTCGGAGCCAGTTCTCTGTTATTGGCTTCTGTACCGTACCGCAATGCTGGCAGACCGAGAGCTGCCCATTTCCGCGCCATGGTCGGCAATCTGAGGTTACCTGCAACAGACTGGGAAATCCATCGAGTTCGTGAACTGGCCCACAGCAAACATGACATTTCTCAACGGATGGATACATTGTCCTATGCTTTAACGAGACTGATGTATTGTTGACCTCTACCAAATGCCGAGCCAAAAGCGCTCAAATGAGCAATATCTTGAGCATGAGGGATTGCTTCTCTATCAAAGAGGGCGATGAAATCAGCAATCGCAGCTTCAGATTTCTTCAATCCAAGCGGCCTAATCACATTTAGCAACTCCTTAACTGTAGTGATATCAGCGGAGATGCTATCTGCAGTAAAACACTCTTCAGTCTGTTGATTCTTTTGTTCGACAAGATCAGAAAATTGTCTGCAACAAGAATGCATCTTTCTGTTGGCATCAATATTAGACAAGCCCGTCTCGCGATAGTGTAAAAGATTGTGACGTTGAGAGAGAAAATAATTCATAAAGACATGATTGTAAGAATTAGGGTCTTGTTCTATCTCTTTATGCCAACCCCAATGGACCAGAAAGTTTGGAGAAGAACCGTAAAAATAGAAGGCCTTCCCCAATGTATTTAAGCATTTTTCAATGGAAAACTCATTGCTGGCTGCCATACTGGACGCTGCTGGGTTAAGCAAATTATCCATAATCCAATGCTCAATTGGCCTTGACATCCCCTTTAAAGAACTGAGATGCGAATGGAACGCATTAGAGAGTAAACGAGTGATCTGCTCAATCCCCCCTCCCGAAACACTCATACCTGATTGGGCCACAAGAATTCGCGCGAGATAACGTCTTAGTGTTTCAAAAAAGACCGAAACTGCGTCGCTGCAAGTCAGAACAAGAATTCCACCGGGTCTTACTCTATTGGCAATAAGCTGAATAAATTCGTCCTGTTTATTGAGACCTGGAATCAATCCTTCACATAAAACAATATCGTAGTCTCGCTTTTCTGAAAAATCTTCCAATCGGCAGTTAAAAAAATGGATCCCCGGATCTTTTATCTTATGTTTCTCGAACAAACTAACCATCTCACTGAAGCCAACAGGATTGGGTTCAACAAGATCGTAACTGGTTGCGCCGAATGAGGCTGTAACAATGGAATTATACCCTGACCCCGGAGCAACTTCGAGTACATCACGATTTTTGAAAAGTAAGGGGGTTATGCCGAGTGTACGATATAACCCGATGCGTCGATGGAAATGAAGGCCAATATCTCCTATGTCTTGGGATACCGGCGAAATTCCATGCTCCTCATAAAATTTAAGAAAGTTGCTCATCTATTTAACCTTTATCAATGCTGTGCCATAGATACTAACACCCGTCCTGCTTCTCCACTCCTTACCGTTTGTATAGCCTCATTAATATGGTCCAGTTTGAATTCATGGGTTATCAGGCCATCCAATTTCAGCTTGCCTGCTTCAACCAGTCGAATGTAGCGTGGTATATCAATGTGCGGTACGGCGTTGCCTCCGTGTGATCCCTTGAGTATTTTATTGAAATGAATAGGCAGGGTGTAAATAGAAACATTATCTCCTTTTTTTGGTACGCCAACAAGAATCGTTTTGCCATCCGGATGCGTCAGATCGTAAGCCAACTCGATCACTCGGGGATTGCCCGTAGTTTCAATCACCACGTCAACGCCAGCGGGCCCGACAATTTTGCGGATCTCACCGGCAAGGTCGCCAATATTTCTGGAGTTGAAAACGTAACTGGCGCCAAAGCGTTTTGCCATTTCGAGCTTATTGTCAATGATGTCAATTCCGATGATTGGGTAAGCTGAAACCATATCCGCTGCCTGGACGATATTGAGTCCCACGCCACCGACACCAAACACCACCACAGATTGCCCCACCTTCAGATGGGCATCGTTGTTGATGACTCCTAACGCCGTTGTGATTGCACAACCGAAAAGGGTGGCCAATTTTAGATCAAAATCCGGAGGAATTACCGTGAGCCGGTTTTCAGAGACAATTGCATATTCATTGAATGTTGTTACCCACCCGGCATTTAGAGGCTTATCACGCCAATGGTATAATGGTGATGCCGATTCAACCCCCTGTCCTTTCATCCAGTGTAAAACGACAAAATCTCCTGGTTTGACACATTTAACCCCTGCTCCGACGTCAACGACCTCGCCAGAACCTTCATGACCCAGCAGGTGTGGCAGGTATTTATCCTCTCCCTTAACACCATCAATCTCGCCAATCTGGGAGCCGCAAATACCGCTGTAAAAGACCTTGACCAGGACCTGCCCATAACCCAACGTCTGCGGCAATTCTACATCATCAGTTACCAAGGGCTTCTTCTGCTCAGCAAGGATGGCGGCACGCATGTGACGTGGCATTATCATAATTTACCTCACTAAAAAGTTACTAGAACGCATTAAAGACAATGTCATTCAAAATAAATAAATGAATAATCTCCTTTATATCCGCACAATTCAAACCACCAGTTCCATTCTTCCGGTGTATTGAAGGCCTCACAGGTGACCTGCCAGTAAAGCAGGTTGGCCTTCTCCACTTCGTTTCGGTAGGACTCTACGCAGATGTAGCGATGCCGCCTGCCGACCCTCTGGATCTCTCTTATAGCCTTGTCTAAGTCATAGCAGTGCAGGTTATGCAGCGTAGTGATGGAGTAAACGAGATCGAAATAGTCGTCCGGGTAGGGGAGCGACGCGGCATTGCCAACTTTCACGCGATCTAGGATTTCTTCCTTCGCATGCTGGATGGCGTATTCCGAGATGTCGATGCCATGCACCTCAATACCGGGAATTACTTTTGTAAAGTCATACAAAAGAAAGCCCTTACCGCATCCCACATCCAGAATCTTGTCGCCCGCCTTCAGCCCATAGTGCTCCGCCATCGCTCTGGCGACTTTCTCCCAGCGCCCTTCCATGTAGCGGTAACCGCCATAGTTGATCCGGCGATCGCCATCCCAGTAGTCAAAGTCCCATTGCTTGGCCAATTCTGCCGCTTTGGCCTTTGGATACTCTGGGTCGTTAACCCGCGCCAGATAGTCGCGCTGGGTGCTTTTGTGAATTACTGACAAAAAATCAATGTAGGCCATAACTTAATTCCTTGATGTAGCGATCATTAATTGCTCAAGAAATACAAGAAGATTTTTCGCTTTCTCGAGTTGTTCTTTTTTTCTCTCCGATGCCCTACCCTGTGCAAACTCTCTTCTGGCTCCATCAATGGGCAAAAAATCGTTAAGGAGAATGCAGCACCACTTAATACGATAGAGGGGAAGCAAAAGGCGGATGCGCTGCAGCATTTTTTCAGGCTCAGATGTCGCTTCAGATATCGCATCTGCAACCCAAGCGAAGAATTCCGTGGAAACTGGAACCGCCACTTGACTGAAAAAATCACCTGCAACTTTTGCCGGATCATCCCAACCCGCATATTCAAAGTCAAGAAAAATCAATCCGGATTCAGTATTGATTGCATTGTGGAACCCAAAATCCGAAGGAGAAATAACGCGGTCCGTCGGTTCCAATGGTACGTCTGTAGAATAATCAGCTGAATTTTCTATCCTGCGGCGGATTTGCATCCATACCGCTGTTAGAGGGCTTTTGACAAATTCAAGGCATTGCCTGTCGAGCTCATCACTGGTTGTAATGGCTCGGAACCGATCAAATCGTTCATCAATTCGTTGAATATGTTCATGGAGTGTAAAACATGACTCCGAGGCGTTGGCGAGGGTCAGCGCCTCGGAATGAGTACGCAGGGCATTCAGATCAAGAAAAAAATTGAGAGCCTGGCTGATTTCCTCCATCCCGACCTCGCCGGAGCTGAGCGGTCTACCCTCGACTAATCCGAAAAGGGCACAGAATATCGAATCATTACGGCAAAGCGGTTCCGGTATGCAGTGAATGCCATGTCGCCAGGCAAATGACGCAAAGGTAAATTCCACATCAAGGCGATTACGGATATCCCCTGGATGCCGGAAATAACTCTTGAGAACATAATTGCCATCCGGGGTCTCTACCCGATACAAGCGGTTATTGCCACCTTCACGAAGCGGGGAAATCTTTATTTTGTTCTTGCTTACAGGACAGGGGAGCATCCCCAACACCGCTGTGTGCAATTCTTGAAAATCCTTGTTCATCACAAGACTTCCAAATAGTTGCCGATGTCTGCCCAGGAGTCGAAGCGTCGTATGGTTGTTGTCTGATCCTCCGAAAATGAATTAGCGGGATCGAACAGAAGCCTTTCAACATTATCTGGAAAGTCACCTTCAAGAAAAAATTCCGGCAGATCATCTATAAACCACCTGCAACCGCAACGACTTATCTGCTCAAGCTTCATTTGCTTTGTTTCAAGAAAGAAAACCTGCGTCTCCTTCATGCCGATGCGATCTGGATCAAAGAAACCTTGCTGTTGTATCCAGCCTCTGGCTGCGGAATGAAGATCGTAAGGATGACCAAGGTAAGGTGTACGCGTCTTATGACTTATAATCGCGACACTAACACCTGCTTTAACCGCTGCAGTCATACACTCAATTGCCCCGGGAAACGGCTTTACATCGGCCATGCGGCTGCCATACACATACCCTTGCATCTCGGTCCAGTCATCTTCACATCCCACCCTGCGGAGGTAATCGCGAACCTGTTCCTTTGTTTTAGATAGATCGGCAGGTATGAGCTTGCGCTCCGTTGCAACACGGTAAAATATTTCGTCATAACAGACGATAGTGTTATCAAAATCAACACCGAGTACCTTAGCAATCATCGGGCATCCTTACCGAATGCCGCTTTTACCTCGTCAGCAATCCTGCTGCGCTCAAGGCCATAAAAGGTCCGGGCATACTCCTGGCTGCCTACGGTTTCCAGAAAACAATCGGCAGTGCCATAGCGGAGGAGACGGACGTCTCTGCTATCCCTGTCGGAAAACCATTCTGCTACCGCGCTTCCCAAGCCGCCAATCAAGCTATGCTCCTCTATTGTGACAACAAGGCGATAGCCGCGTCCCAGTTCCTCAAGCAATATACCATCGAGGGGCTTAACCGTATGGACACTCTCAACGCGGGAACTAATGCCGTAAGATGCCAGGGCATCTGCTATGCCAAGGGAAAGCTCCATCGTTGAGCCGGTACTCAGGAGACAAATATCATTTCCCTCACGCATGTTTATGGCACGGCCAATTTTGAAGTCGGGCGTGGTTTTATGCAGGGCGGGTTCTCCCTTCTTACCAAGGCGAAGATAAATTGGGCCATCATGCTGCATCGCGGCACGCAAGGCACAGCGGACTTCAATAGGATCGCAGGGGCAAATAACTGAAATATTCGGAAGCGCCCTTAGGATGGCAATATCCTCGCAGGAGTGGTGCGTAGGTCCCAGTTCGGCATAGGATAGACCGGACCCTGTCCCAGTAATAATTACCGGCAGATTGTGGTAACAGACATCGTTTCTGATTTGCTCAAGGCAACGTGTTGTTGCAAAAGGGGTTATGGTGTAGGTAATTGGCCGCAGCCCCATCATCGCCATACCCGCAGCAACACCCGTCATGTTTGCTTCTGCAACCCCGCAGTTATAAAACCGCGCTGGAGCGACATTTTTAAAGTCGTCAAAAAGACGGTTCCCGATATCTCCAGATAGCACTACTATTCGCTCGTCAATCGCAGCAAGAGACGTAATTTCATTAGCAAAGGCATTTCTCACGGCGTAAGTCCCAATTCTCTTCTTGCGGCGACAACTTCCGCCTCTTTAGGAATCCGATAGTGCCAATTGTTATCGTCCTCCATAAAGGATACACCTTTCCCTTTTATAGTATGAGCAATAAGCGCCACCGGTCGGCCATCTCTATCAGTTGGTTTAGCCAGAAGCTCCAGTAATAAAGGGATATCGTGTCCATCCACCTCACTGGCATGCCAGCCGAAAGCGCTCCATTTATTTACTAATGGCTGAAGCGCCAGCACTTCCTCGCTTCTACCCGTCGCCTGCCATTTGTTGAAATCTATTATGACAACGATGTTTCCAAGTTTCTGCGCCGCTGCCATCATTGCCGCCTCCCAAACCGATCCCTCATTGCATTCGCCATCACTCATCAACACAAAGAAACGCGCTTTAAGATGGCCGAGGATCCTCGCCCCAATTGCCAGACCGATGGCGATTGAGAGGCCATGACCAAGAGAACCTGTTGCTGCTTCAATCCCTGGCACCCCGTGTGCGGGCGGATGCTCACCAAAGACGGTGCCATCTTCACCGTAACGGGCAAGCTGTTCGAGAAGTTCGGCAGAAAATATGCCCTTTCTTGCAAGCACTTGGAAGAGCGCAGGGGCGGCATGACCTTTACTTAAAACAAAGTGATTGCGGTCACGAGAATCGAGTTGTGATGATAAGTCGTTAAGGGGCCCCCAATACAGCGCCGTAAGGATGTCAACGCAGGAAAGACATGAACCGAGGTGAGGGACATTTGCCCGGCATGAGGTTTCAATGATTACCCCACGCAATTCAGCTGCTCTTCTATTTAATGTTTCGATATCAGGTGTGGTTGGCATGCATACGTGTTTTTGTAATGCAACTTTTATATGGCTGATTGTTTCTGTCACTGGATTTCTTTCTTTAATTGCCTATTCCAGACTATCGAGTTTTTTCATGGTTTTTATATTATACCAAAGATCCTGGTCGTCCAGTTTCCCGGTTCTATAGGCAGCGATGATTTCGAGGATGGCATCATTAACTGTGTGTTTTTGTTTGAAGCCGGTTGACAGAAGCTTATCGGCATTGAGCCGGTATGAGCGGGGATCATTGGATTCAGATACAATGATTTCCGCTGGTACATGTTCAGTTACCCGTTTGGCAATATCGAGGATCGAGATGTTTTCAAAACCGGCATTATAGACACCCGGTGCTTGCTCACGAAGATTCAGAAAATGGATAAACACATCGGTAATATCCTGTATATGGATGTTGGGGCGGGTCTGATCGCCACCGAAAACGGTGATACGACCGTTGACCAGGGCCTGCATGGCAAGCATGTTTACGGAAAGGTCAAGACGCATGCGGGGCGAGTATCCGCAAACTGTAGCCGGACGGATGCACTGAACGGTTATCTGATCCTTGTAACTCAAGAGAACGCGCTCGCTGATCATTTTTGTTTTGTTATAATCGGAGATGGGAACCAAGGGAAGATCTTCGGTGACTTTCTCTTCTTCTTTCACACCATAAACGCTTCCGGAACTGGAAAGGATGAACTGTTTGACCTGGTGTGCGATGGCCTTTTCTACGAGGCCCATTGTAGCCAATACGTTGACCTCCCAGGAGAGTTTCGCATTGAGATCCCCACAGGGGTCGTTGGCGATGTTGGCCAGGTGGATGATAGCGTCTATGCCTTCCATCGGCACAGCGTCCACGTCTCTGATGTCACCCTGGATGATACGGAGATTTTTATGATCGGCAAAATGCTTGCCAAACCACATGATATCGAAAACTGTAACCCGATGGCCCAGATTTAACAGTTTTGGCGTCAAGACCGATCCGATGTAACCGCAACCACCTGTTACTAAAATGTGCATAAAATCTCCTTAAGGTTTATGAATATAGTCAAAGGGCTGTTTTTTGATCTCTTCAAGATTATCGCGTACCCAACTGATCGTCTCTTCAATTCCCTGTTCAAGGGTTATCTGATCCTGCCATCCCAGCTTTTCTCTGGCGTTGGCGCTGTCCAAAAGGTAGGCAGCATCCTTGCCAAGGCGTTCCCTCACAACTTCGACTTGATCGGTAAAAGACAAGCCGAGCTGGGCAGCAATCATTTCCACAAGCTCACGTATTGAAATGTTTCTTGACGTTGAGAAATGGTAGATTTCGCCGGGAGACGCTTGGCGCGCCACCCGGAGCGTTCCGTCGGCAACGTCACGAATATGGATGAATGATCTCACAGAATGGCCGCCGCCATGCAACTGTAATTTTCTGCCGATAAGGAAGAAAAGAATGGTCCGGGGGATGATCCGGTAAAGCTGCTGCCCCGGGCCATAGACATTGGCGGCGCGGGTGAAGGCAACAGGGAAGTCGTAGGCCTTGCAGAAGCTCATCAGGCTCATGTCCGTGGCGGCCCTGGATACGGCATACGGGGTGCTGGGTTGATAGCTGGTGTTTTCCTTCACCAACCCCTCGCATGATCCATACACTTCCGGCGTGGAAATATGAACATATTTTTTTAGATAGGTCCGTTTTCGCAACTCATCATGAAGCTTGATGGTAGCAACGGCATTGGTTTGAAACCAGTGTTCAGGATGCTGCCAGCTTTCGGCGACCATGCTTTGAGCGGCAAAATTAACGACATAATCCGGCTCAAACTCATCGGAAATTTTCATGATTCCCGGTATATCCTGATTCAGATCCATCTGATAAAATCGAAATGACGGATTTGGGTCTGGCGAGGACACGTTCCGATCCCTACGGGCTTCCGAAATATGTCCCCGGAATGATGGATTTTGCCTCTTTTTATAAGGCAGAAAAACAGGATGGGGCTCTGGAGAACGACTGATACCAATGACATCCGCCCCCTGTTCCAGAGCGTAATCAACAAAATGTGCCCCTGAGAAAGAATTGCTGCCAATAACGATTATCTTCTCCATATACAGATTGGCCCTTTCTTATGGCGTCTGATTTTGCAGGATGATTTTATCAATCCAATAATGCAGGATCGCCGCATGGCAGGTTTCCGCCATACCGTAGGTTTGCGCAGGCACGTACAAGTTCAATTCTCCCTCGCGGCGGAGGGGATTTTCAGCATTCATGGCAGACAGGGTAATCACTATCCCGCCTAGGTTTTTTGCTGTCGCTACAGCCTGTAAAATATTTCTGGATTGACCTGAACTGCTGATCGCCACCAACATATCGCCCTTTTTCAGCCGCCTACGAAGTGGCTCCGCAAATACCTCATCATAAGAAACATCATTGGCGATGGCGGTAATCAAAGCCAAATCCGTAAAAACTTCTGTATGCACATGGGCATTCTTGGCCAGGTCGGCGGCGACATGACTGGCCATCGAGGCACTGGCGCCGTTTCCGATCAGAAATACAGCGTTTTTTTGCTCCCTGATGTGAATGGTAAAATCCGTCCACTTGCCAAAGGCTTCATCTATGGGAATATTGCTGGTATCGCCGCACGACGCCGACATGGATTGGAGACATTTCCCGATTGCCTTTATGTTTGATGACCAGTTCACGATTGCCTCTCAATCTTAGCCACAACATTGTTGCTCTTATTTATTATCTTAGGAAATTCCTGACATGCCATTTCATAACTCTCTATTGTACCGATATCCCTATGATACACATCGTTATGAAATGCATAAATACGCCCTATATAGTTTGGAATGACATCGGTACTAAAGTCAATAAAATCTTTGTTCAAGCTTTCCAGATAATTAAATATGGACGACTCCACAATATAGACGGCGCCATTGGCCATATCGCCGGGCGGGTTGGCAACTTTCTCATGAAAAGCCTGGACACGTCCCTTTTCATCGGTTTCAATGATGCCGCAGGTATGGGGCGTGGGCGTTCTGAAGGTCATCATGGTAATTTCGCAACCGGATGGGCGATTCAGGTGGCTATTAACGAATGCTTGCACATTGAAGACTGAGAGATTGTCGGCATGGACAAGCATTAATGGTTCCTTTGGTTCATTGTCAAAAAAGCTTCGATTCTTTAGAAGCGTCCCCGCCGTACCTAATAGCTTCTCTTCATAGACCGTGGTTACGAATGCACTGTATGGACTGTTGCTAATAAAATTGGCAACTTTATCCGCATGGTAATGGAGATTCACCAAGAGGGGATAAACACCGCCATTATAAAGCGTGGTGATCCAATACTCTAAAAGTGGCTTGCCATCAATCTCAATGAGGCATTTGGGGATATTATCTGTCAGTGGCTGAAGTCGGGTGCCTAAGCCTGCGGCAAGAAGAAGCGCTCTCATAAATCAGACCAGATTAAAACCGTTTATCTCTGCCTTGATATCTTTTGGTGCAAGAGGGATATTGCCGATGCGGCCTACCTGACAGGCAGCGGCCAGTGAACCGAGATAGGAACTTTTCCAGATATCAGCACCCACGGCCATAGCCATGGAGGTACAGGTTAAGAACGAATCGCCCGCGCCGGATACATCTTTGGGTGCGGTATTAAAGGCGGGAAGCCTGTCAGTTAGCCAATCACTTTCTTTTTCGGTTTCGGCGTGAATCAGCACCCCTTCTTCATCCAGCGTGACAATTACATTTCTTGCTGCTGATTTTTTTCTCAATTTTTCCGCAAGGACCACCAGCCCCGATTCAAAATCGTGAACGGCAAAGCGCGCCTCCCGCTCGGTGGGTGTCACAAGAGTCATCTTTTTAAAGCGCGAGATGTCACCGATCTGGGAGGAGGATTGACTGTCCGCAACCATCATGATCCCCTTTTGATCACAGATTGCAGCAACCTGATCAACCAACGTTTGAGGCAAACAGCCGTAGTTGAAGTCGGCAAATATGACTAAATCAATCCCGGCGATGACATCCGAGATTTCTTTATAAAATCGGTCCCTAATCTCAGCAGATATGGAATGTTGCCGCAAATGGCTTACTCTCAACAATGTTTTTTGTTTGGCACGAAACCGCTGTTTCAGGGTGGTCGGTCTGCTTTCATCCTGGAACAAGTGGACATTAACGCCCTCTGATTCTAATCGCTTCTGGGCATAATTCTGGGTTTCATCCTTGCCTGCCACGGAAAAAAACTGGACATCCGCACCCAAACCCCGTGCGTGGAGGGCAACAATGCCGGCACCGCCAATAAATTTCTCCCGCGCCACAGGTGTGACAACTATTGTGGGATCTTCCTGAGACATTCCGAGGGCATCGCAGGTGATGTATTCATCAACGATGGTATCCCCTAAGACGCATACCTTAAGGCCCTTCATTCTGTCGCTGATTTCGATTAACTCACTGAAACTGAATTTATGTCTTTTGGGATAGTCAGCAGGTTTTTTTATGGATGAGACGGATAACTCTTTCCACTCCGTGTTCATTAAATCTATGGAAGAGAAGCTGATTTCCCCGGAGCTGAATAGCAATTTGCCGCCATATTGATCGAGAATATCTTTTTCCGGGTTTTCTCTTTCTTCGTGCTCCTTCCCTTTAACCACAAAAGCCGGTTTCAATTTTTCAATAAACGCCATGGGAGATTCGCGCAGGATGAAGGCATAATCAACCCATGCTATTGCCTGCAAACCCTCCAAACGCAATTTCTCATCAATGAACGAACCGGGGGCTTTATCATCTAGGACGCCTACCACCAGATAATCGCCGCACTCCTTGGCAAACCTAAGGAGTCGCAGATGGCCAGGGTGGATAATATTAAAGTTCCCCGCAACGAAGACCACCCTTTTATTGATGGTTTGTTTCGAGACCTTTGCGCAACTCGTCGAGTTTTTCATCCTTGGTTCACCAATTTGCCGCCGAAAAGGCGGCTATGCAAAGCTAATATCATGTTATTACTTGACATTTAATCTATTATGTGCCATAT
>JBAYKV010000059.1:0-14854 GCA_041664405.1 Syntrophales bacterium | reverse complement strand
GCCGGCCGGACATTTACCGGACAGATTCCCCGGGCGGACCGCATCGACAGCTTTTCCTATTTCGTCGCCCACAAGGAAAAGGAAGAGGATCTTGACAACGCCGACCGGGATCAGGCCCCGCCGCCTTCAGAATCATCCCCCACGGGAATCTTCGCTCCCCCCGCTCCATCCCCCGGCTTCATGTCTCTGCCGGGATTGACGGACACACCCGATCCCACAAGCATCTTTTCTTTTCCCGCCGGGACGCGGGCAGGCATATTCATTCATGACATATTCGAAGCTCTCGATTTTACTGACGATAGCGCCATTGAAGCAGTTGTCTGCAAAAAACTCGGCGACCACGGTTATGGGCCGCACTGGCAGGTTACACTCTGTAAGATGATCCGCAAAGTCATTACGGCACCCCTTGACCCATCCGTCCCCGGATTGCAGCTTTCCGGCGTTTCCCCCGCCTCCTGCCTCCGGGAGCTGGGATTCTATTTTCCCCTGCAACCGGTCACTCCGGAAAAACTGGGCAGGCTCTTTGCCGGGAAAGGAATTCCGGATAATTATCCCCACCAGATGGGACGGCTGAACTTCATGCCCGCCCAGGGCTTCATGAACGGCTACATGGATCTGGTCTTCAGATTCGCCGAGCGGTTCTATCTCATTGATTGGAAATCGAACCTCCTGGGAACAAATATCGAATATTATGGCCAAGACGCCCTGATCCAGGTCATGGAGGAAGATTACTACCTCCTTCAATACCATCTTTACGTCCTGGCCCTGGATCAATATCTGAAGTCACGAATGGGCGCCGCTTACGATTACGAGCGGCACTTCGGCGGTGTTTTTTATCTTTTTCTCCGCGGCGTCGATCCGACGCGGGGAGGCGACTTCGGTATCTACCGGGATCGACCGACACCGGAAACAATAGCAACCCTGGCCCGGGGTCTGATCAAAACGTAGTAGGATCTTGAAATGAATCAGCATCTTGATCAACTATACCGGCATCAGTATCTGTCGGCCCTGGATATCCACTTTGCCCGGTTCATCCAGGGGCTCACCGGCGGCGACGCTCCCGACGTTGCCCTGGCGGCGGCCCTGGTCAGCCGCTGGCGCGGCGAGGGCCATATCTGCCTGGATCTTTCCATCCCGGCGGGAAAGGTGCTCCTTCCCGGAACCGACGATCCTGTCCGCTGTCCCGAACTGGATCACTGGTGCCAAACCCTCTCGGAAAGCCCCGTGGCAGGCCTGCCCGGAGAATGGAAACCCCTGATCCTCGTGGGCACGCGACTCTACCTCTACCGCTACTGGGAATACGAAAACAAACTGGCGACGATCCTGAAGCAAAAGATGCAGGCAGATCTGCCGGCATTCGATGAATACCGCCTCAGGGAAAGTATTGACCGCCTTTTCCCTCCTCCTGTTTCCAATGGCGAAATGGACGGGCGGCAAGGAGGCGCTATACAGATAGACTGGCAGAAAGTGGCCGCCTTTACCGCCTTCGCCAAATCTTTCTCCGTGATTTCCGGTGGACCGGGGACGGGGAAGACCTTCACCGTCGCCAAGATTCTGGCCCTTCTCAGCGAACAGAACGGAGGAAAGCCGCTACGAATAGCCCTGACGGCCCCGACGGGCAAGGCGGCGGCCCGGATGCAGGAGGCCATTCAGGAAGCTAAATCCACCCTACCCTCCCCGGAAGCAGTCAAAGCCGCTCTTCCCGTAGAGGCTTCCACGATACATCGCCTTCTGGGCAGCGTCCCCCATGCCCGACATCCCCGGTATCATGAGGATAATTACCTGCCCGTAGATGTGGTCGTCGTCGATGAGGGCTCCATGATCGATCTGGCCCTCCTCTCCAGGCTCGTCCAGGCAATTCCTGATTCCGCCCGGCTGATTCTGTTAGGGGACAAGGACCAATTGGCCTCCGTCGAGGCCGGGGCCGTCTTCGGGGATATCTGCCATAGGGGACACCGACCGGCCTATTCGCCTGCCTTTGCCGACATCTGCCGGCGCATGACGGGTGAATCCATCCCTGTTCAGGGGTCGGGCCGTTTCGTCCCGCCGGCTGCCGACTGCCATGCGGAACTGCTCAGGAACTACCGCTTCCACGCCGGGAGCGGGATTGCCGCCGCCAGTCGCGCCGTAAATGACGGCGATGGCCCGGGGGCGTTAAACATCCTGAAAACTGCGGTAACCGGAGACGCCCGCTGGCAAATCCTGCCCACCCCCGAGGCCCTCTATAAAACCCTCGATAAAACCATGACGGAGGCATTTGCCGGGTATCTGGCCACCACTGATCCCCAGGATGTTTTCGGGCGTTTCAATTTCTTGCGGATTCTCTGCGTCCTTAGGGAAGGTCCTTACGGCATCGGTCACATCAACGACCTGGTGGAATATATCCTGCACCGCCGCAAGATCATCCGCCGGGATACGCCGTGGTACTTCGGACGACCGGTCCTGATCACCCGCAACGATTACACGGCGCGGCTTTATAACGGCGATATCGGCATCGTCCTTCCCGATCCGGAGGAGCATGACGAACCCCGGGTCTTTTTCCCCACCCCGGAGGGGTCATTCCGAAAAATCATGCCCTCCCGCCTGGGATCATACGAAACGGTCTTCGCCATGACCGTCCATAAGAGCCAGGGCTCGGAGTTCGACCGGGTACTGTGCCTCCTTCCCGACCGGGACGCCCCACTCCTGACCAGGGAATTGATCTACACGGCCCTCACCAGAGCCCGCAAGGACGTAGCCATCTGGGGCCGGGAAGATGTTTTTCTCAAGGCCGTCTCCCGGCGAATCGAACGCTCCTCGGGACTGCGGGACGTCCTGTGGACGACGGGTGACAGCGAGGATAATACGAAATGAGACCTTTATTGAAAAATACCATTTCGACCTCCCTATCGTCATTCCCGCAAAAGCGGGAACCTAGTCTTTTCGAGAGGATCTGGATTCCGGATCAAGTCCGGAATGACAGAAAAAGGCGTTTTCCAAAGGTCTCGAATTTATGAATTTGATTTACCTTTTCCAGGATCGTCCCATCCAGACAAGGCCCGCCAATCCGGCGATGAGTAGTCCCGTCACCGGCCAGGTGGCGACCGCAAGGGAAGGGAATAAAAAGAGGGAGAAGGCTCCGCAGGCTGGTCCGACAAACAGCCCGGCGCCGATGATCGCCTCATGCAGTCCGCCGTGGGTTCCCTTTTCCTCCGAGGCGTTCATGGAATAGAAGAGGGACGAGTAGTAGATGAGCCCTATCGACAGGCCAAAACCCACTTGTGCGGCCAAAAGCATGGGCATGGACCAGGGATGGACAAACCCGGCAAAGCAGGCCGCCATGACAGCGAATGCCCCGATAAGCCACGCGATGTGGTAGTGCCATCCCGTCCAGCGCCAGAGGATAACGAAGGCGGCGAGTCTGGCAAACATCCATACGGAGCAGAGGATTCCGGCGGCCCCCGTGGACAAACCAAGGCTCACCGAAATAGACGGAATCAAGGGCAGTACGGTATTTATGGCAACGTAGGAGAGGGGATTTGCCAGCCAGGCCATGTGCAGGAGCCGCCGTGAATCGGTCGGTCTGCCGGTATCCGTCGCTTCTATTGCGACCGGCGCAACGTTTTCCCCCTTTTGCTGCAAACGCCCGGCGAGGAAGACCAGCGCCACTTGGATTGCCACCAGACACAGGGGAAGCCAGAAAAGGCTTGCCATTCCGAGGCGCTCCAGAAGGAGCCCCGCCGTAAAGTAGGCCACTGCGGCGCTCACCGCCCAAGTGATATTATATATCCCCACCATGACCGATAGGCGCGCACCGCCACTTTCACTGACAATGGCCGACAGGGCCGGCCAGGTAAAGCATATGGAAACCGTCCAGGCTGCAAAAACAATGACCTGCCCCGCGACGGAATCCCAGAGAAGTCCCGCCGCCAGCGATATGGCAACGCCGATGAGGCCTGTATAAAGCCCCCGTACGTAGCCGAAACGTTCTGCAAATGCCCCACCCTGCCAGGCAGCAAAAATGTAAATAAGCCCGCTGAGCGCGGCAAGGAGCAGGTTCTCCAAGCCGCTGAACCCGAAACGGTCTCGAACGTAAAAAAACAGAAAATTGGAATAATAGACGGCAGCATAGCTGTTGATTAGAACGATCAGATAAAAAATGATTTTCGCCGGGCTTATGAATGCAGCAATCATGTTCAAGGTGTTGCGAAATTATTTATAATAATCTCTGCACAATTATCTGAATTTAGAGAAATCTATGCCCCGTGCAGCCCCCCGCGCCACAAACCATGCATCCTCGGTTAAAGGAGGTGGCGCAATCCCTGCCTGGTCTTTGTGAATCAGTCGGATCGCCTCCATCGGACAGGTGCCTATGCATAGTCCGCAACCGATGCACCTTTCCTGAACAATCCGGTAGACATCTTCCTCTTCGGTGATGGCATTTACCTGACAACGTTCATCGGTACAGATTCCACAACCGGTGCACTCATCGGGATTGATCTCGGCGTAATAGTGGGAGTTGATAACCAGTGGGGCCGGGATGCCGAATTCATTGATAGACCTGAGAACACCGCAACAACATTTGCAGCAGTTGCAGATATAAATCTGTCCTAGCTGTACATTGCTCGTCAGATGCACAAGCCCCTGCTCTTCGGTTTTTTTCAGTAATTCATAAGCCTCCGCCTTGGTAATAACACGTCCGGTTCGGGACTTGTCGAAAACCCCGGGGAAAGGGGCCATGAAAAGACACACCTCTAAAGGTCTGTCACAGGGTTGATCAAGTAATCCCCGCTCTTTTTTGCAGATACATTCATTCAGAAGAAAGGACTCGTTGTTTTCAATGATCGTCGAAACCTTTTCGTAGGGCAACGCCTCCTGATGGACGGGAATGCTCTCTTCAATAGCAAGAGTTTGCATGAGTTGTGGTTTTTGTGAGAAGAATTGACGGTGGTAAAAGGGTTCATACTCCTTGTGCAATAACGCAAACTCTTTATCAAGGCAATTAAGCTGAAATTCATAGATTCCGAAAAGCCAGGGCAACGTTCTGAAATAACGCATTTTATTCATCTTGGTCATGAATATCTGCCCCCCGGCGGCCATCATGATCAGCTTTTTCTCCAGATCTTCCAATGGCAATCCCGTACGCGCTGCGATCTGCTCGGCGGTCTCAAACGTCAGCCGCAACTGACAAAAGAGATCAGCCTGCTCCGGAGCAAATATCTTCTTCAAAAGCTTGATCTCCACACCGCTTTCCGTGGCAGGAAAACCGTTGGGCAAGGTATCGAGGACTTTTGCTAATTTATTATAGGCTTCATCATTCATCATTGATGTTCCCTTCGTTTTCGATTTTTTTGATTTCTTCGGCCAGCCATGCTGACCACATATCAATTCCCGCTCCTGTTTTACAAGAAGTTTCAATAATGGTTATACGGGGGTTCAGGGTGCGGACCCGTTCATGAAGGGCCTTCATGCTGAAGTCCGAAAGACCCAGATAATCAATCTTATTCACCAGCAACACATCGCAGATATTGAACATAAGCGGGTATTTCAGGGGCTTGTCGTCCCCCTCGGGGACACTCAGGATCATGGCGTTTTTGACAGCCCCCGTGTCAAACTCAGCCGGACATACGAGGTTGCCCACATTCTCGATGATGACCAGGTCAAGGACCGAGAGATCAAGGGCGTCCAGGCCCTTCATGACCATGCCCGCGTCGAGGTGGCAGAATCCGCCCGTCCTGATCTGTACGGCCGGTATGCCGGCAGCTACAATCTTTTCGGCATCCACAGTGGAGTCGATGTCCGCCTCCAGCACGCCGATGCGGAATTTAGTTTTCAGTTGCCCGATGGTTCTGAGGATGAGGCTCGTTTTCCCTGCCCCCGGGGAAGACATGAGGTTGAGGAGAAAAATTCCACGGTCTTTCAGTTTTTTTCTCAAGTCGTCGGCCGCTTTTTTATTATCCGTAAGGATCTCCTCTTTGATTTCGATAAGCCTGATCTCACTCATCACTCAGCCTCCATGTTCTTGATATGATATTCCTTGCCCGATACGAGCTGAAATTTGTTTTTTGCGCAGGCAGGGCAGGTAATACCATCCAGGTTGACCTTGTTGATCTCAACCCTGGTTTGGCATACCTCACAGGAAAGCACTGCCGGTACCCATTCGATATTGAGCTTGGCCCCTGCGACCACCGTGCCGGCACTCAGGTAATCAAAGTAGCGCTGCATCCATTCAGCTTCGAGATCACTCAGTTTTCCCACTAGCAGGTTAATGGCATGTACCTTTTTCACGTTGTGCATGGCGGCGTGCTTCAATACAATCGCAAGAATACTCTGCATGACCGGGAGTTCGTGCATCTTGTCAACCTTCCGTCATCGTTATGGCCTTCCGCTCCATCGGTCTTTTCATAGATAAACGAATTTCTTCCGGAAGCTCCGGAAAAGCATGCCAGTCTACTATGGCAAGCATCTTCTCTGCAATAGTTATAAAGAAAGACATGTCTCTTCCTGCTTATGCGTATTTTGTGATTTGCGAAGGTATTCTTTGTCCGCAGGATGACCCTCTCTTTGCACCCTATCGATATTCATAGAATTGTTGAGAGGTTATTGAAAGCGTTAAACGAGGCCGGTACAGTTGTTTAGCAGCTTTCAACCCAAACTGCTCAGGCTGTGGTAAAGAAACTGACAGTGGGGTGGGTTGTCGCATCTACAAGTCCTTAACTTGATTATACCAATTAACGTGAATATTACCGATGGAAAGCGTTGTTTCAGGCCAGCATTTCCCTGATCTTGCCGGATAATTTTTCAGGATGAAATGGCTTCTGGAGGAACCCGTTGCAGCCCCGGTCCAGGATCTCCTGAGCCTGACCGGTGATGCTGTAACCGCTGGAAAGAAGAACTTTGACCGCGGGATTGATCTCCTGAAGACGATCGAAAGTCTCTCCCCCCGATATCCCCGGCATGATCATGTCGAGGATGACCAGGTCAATTTCGTTTCTTTTTTCCATGTAAACGGCGATCGCCTTCTGGCCGCTCCCGACAGCATAGACCAGGTAGCCCATGGCCTCCAGTAGCTCCTTGCTTACTTCGAGAATCATCTTTTCATCATCCACCAGCAGGATCGTCTCTGTGCCCCTGGCGATCGTCCCGGTTGCCATCTTTTCCTTCATCATTTCCTTCTCCGAAGCTGGTAAATAGACGGTAAATGTCGTCCCATGACCAGATTCGCTGTACACATTGATAGAGCCCCCATGACCCTTGATGATCCCGTAGACTGTCGCCAGTCCCAGACCGGTCCCTCTTCCCATTTCCTTCGTCGTGAAAAAGGGATCAAAAATCCGCTCCCGCGTCTTTGCATCCATCCCGGTGCCAGTATCGGTCATGGATATCTTCACATATTGTCCCGGCTTGACGGCATGGGAAAGGGCTTGCTCATCATCCAGAACAATTTTCTCAGTCTCCAAATAGATATCCCCGCCCCCCGGCATGGCCTGCCAGGCATTCACATACAGATTCATGAACACCTGCTCCATCTGTCCCCGATCCACCTCCACGATCCAGAGGCCTTTCCCATATTTCCGATGGATGGAGATTTCCTTTTTGGTTCTTCCGAACATGGAGGAGCTTTTTTCAAGGATGTCGTTCATATCGGCGGGCTTCACATCATACCTTCCCCCCCGGGCGAAACCCAACAGTTGCCTGGTCAAATCCGCTCCGCTTTGCACCTGGTCCTCGATTCGCTTGAGCCGCTCATAATTGGAATGGGAGGGATCGAGATTCATTAACGACAGGGAAGCGTATCCCTGAATCCCCATGAGGAGATTGTTGAAGTCATGGGCGATGCCGCCAGCAAGAGTGCCTATGGCCTCCATCTTATCCGCATGCTGCAAACGCTCCTTAAGGACTAGGTTTTCTTCCTCCGCCCGCTTCCGCTCGGTGATGTCCAGCACCGTCCCGAAAATCGACAAGAGATCGCCATTTTCATCGTAATGACCTTGAAAAGTCGAATAGTAGTGCCCAATACTCTGATCGGGACGAAGAAATTTCTGTTCATAAAAACCTTGAGCATGAGTCTCGATCGCCCGATTTATTAACTCTTGGTTGCGCTGATGATCCTCGGGCCACGGCGATAATGCCATTATAGAATCGATGTGGGGAGTGAATTCTTTCGCATCGAGGTGAAAAATTTTAAATACTTCCTCTGACCATTCAACATCCCCTGTCTTCACATCCCAATACCAGAAACCCAGATGAGTCATTTTTTGCGCTTCTGCTAATCTTTCCTCGCTCTTACTTAGCGCCTCCTCCGCCCGCTTGCGATCGGTGATGTCACGTTCAATGGCCAATACGCATTCTTTACCGGCTATGGATGCCCGTTTTAAGTTGACTTCTGTACAGAAGAAGTGGCCATCCTTGTGCTTGCATTGCCATTCGAAGTGCTGGGGCTGCCCGTCTGCAGCCGCTCTAAACAGCTTCATGGCTGTTTCCCGTATAAATGGATGGACACCCGAGGAAATGTCCTCGACATTCAAATTCAACGCTTCACTGACCGAGTATCCAAAGATTTCTGTTACAGCATTGTTGACATCAAGAAATTCCCCGGTCTCAATGTCATGGACCCAAATGGCGTCGTTGACCGTGTTGAATATCTCACGGTAAGTAACTTCCGAGAGTTTTAGAGTGTCCTCAGCCTTCTTTCGATCGGTGATGTCTCGCACTATCCCGTTAAAGACAATTTCATTTTCCCGTAGTGATGGCGTGGAATTACCAGAAAACCAGATTATTTCACCTGAAGGCTTTTGGAGCATCCCTTCGTATTTCCATTCGCTTGCTTCCTTAACTGACTTCTCAATTGATTTTATGAAACCATCCCTATGTTCTGGAACAACTATCTCTGAGAAACGTTCGAAGTACCCCTCTAAGTTAGGTTTCAGTCCAATGACCTGTTCAGACCTACCGCTAACATAATAAAATCCCATAGCTCCGTTTGGCTTGACATAAAACTGATAGACAACGCCGGGAATCTGCGTTGTTATCTCACGCAATCGATTCTCACTCTCCTGCAACGCCTCTTCCGCCCGCTTGCGTTTAGTAATATCCCGATAGGTTCCGATCATCCTAAGAGGGATGCCCGACGGGTCTCTCTCCGTTGCAATCCCACGTGTCCAGATCCATTTCCACTCCTTGTTTTCGGTCTGCAAACGATGCTCTATCTCATAGTATCTCACACGATCCGCTAGATAATCCGTCATATTTATTTCAAATGCAGCCCGGCCTTCCGTATCCATGCTAGCTAGCCACTGGTCCATATCGACATGGCGACCTTCTGAAGGAAGATTCATAATCCTTGACCAATTTTCATCATAGACAACTTTTCTGCTAAGGATGTCCCACTCCCACAGGCCCTGATCCGTCCCTTCCAAGGCCAGTTTCATATGCCGTTCACTCTCCTGTAACGCCTCTTCCGCCTGCTTGCGCTCTTCTTGCAATTTTTCCAGTTCCTGGATTCTCTGTTTAAGGACCGCAATCTCTTCGATCAACTTCTGATTTATTCTTGATTGATCTTGCATTTGATACCCCATCTGTCGTGATATGCGGTGCAGGACAAAGACAATAGTGAACTGTATTTGTTGATTGAATCAAACGGTCCGAATCGTATAGAATATTATTGTAGTTGTCAAAAGGAAAGTAGACACAAAGGACGGTGACGCTTATTCGAAAGACTGAGCACCATATCTCATAAAGAATGGGTGTTGGATAAAATCAGAGCTACTGCAAATAACTCTTGAGTAACTGATGAGTAAGTGCTTTTGTTACTTATTTCCCGTGGGAGTGTAACACTCTATAGGTTCCCAAAGAATCTCGCATGCTGTTTTCATGTTGCTCTCAGCCTTATCCTTTAAACCCATGTCGCGATAAATTCCAGAACGATTAATATACAGAGCAAATATTAAATGGAGCTTAATATATCGGGTGCGTAATTCAGCCATCTCTTTTTCGTTCTTTGGGTCAATTTGAAAAGTCTTGGCAGCGGAAGATACGATTTCCTCGTTTGTATAACCCTTCTTTCTCATTTCGTTCATGATATCTGCAAACTTTTTAAGCTTTTCTTCATAGTATTTAGAGTTTTTCAAGACGGTGATGGCCGAGGTTAGATCCGCCAGCGCTGCATAATTGTCCCCCCTTGTTTCCTTTGCCATTTCCGCCCTGGACATATAAGCAAGGGCAAGAAAATGAGGCCATTCACCCTGGCGCATCGTTGTGATTCTTGAGAGGTCTTCAATGGCCTTATCATTCATTTTCGCTTGGCCGTATAAACCGGCACGAAACAGATAGAATTGAGGATTGTCCGGTTTCATCCGGATGGCCCGTTCAATATCTGCCATGGCCTTCGCGCAGATTGCGCCGCTCGTTTTCTCGCATTCCGCGATCACGTATATGGCGGCCCTGATACCATAAAATTCGGCATTTTCAGGCTGTAGTTCCAGAGCCTTATTGACATCGTTCAAGGCCTTAGCGTTTTGATTAAGGAGCATATAAGCACCGGCTCTCAATGAGTAGGCATGAGCAAGACGGGGATTCAATGTAATAGCTTCCGTAAAGGCTTCAATAGCGTCATCCAAGTTGGCGCCTCCTACGTTACGCTCGCCTTTTTCAACCATGAGATTGGCCTTGAACAGGTTCTCCTCACTGGCGATCTGCCCCAGGATCTGCTTCCTGTCTTCTCCTTTAGCTACCAGGAGTTTTTTCTTGAGTTCTTCCATCTCCCGTGCCTGTTTTTCGTAATCAGCCTTAAGAGCCTTGTAGGCCTCCACCGTCTTGCTGTCTTCGCGTGCTTTCTGAAGATTTTGTTCGATCTCTTCCGCAGTGACCACCGCTCTTATCTTTGTATGATACTTGATGGCATCCACATCACCAATAATGGTTTTTTTCTTTTCAAGAACTTCAATTTTCATGGCGTGGTTAGCTGTCACTTCGATCAAATCATCGGTGACCTCCATGTCCTTAACGCGAGTATAGCTTTTTATAAATGCTCCGGCCTGCTCGGCGGCATTGCGCTCGGCGGCTTTCAAGGCTTTTTCTTCCGCAACGGTCATCGTTTCACCCGGTCCCATGACGTACTCACCGGTCGCAATGATTTCCATCGTTTGAGAGAACACAGCGGCTGGAAACATAAAAATAAACAGCAACATCATGCTGATAGTCTTCATGTGTGGACTCCTTGTGGCGCACTTCCACTTCAAATCTTCAAAGACGCACAATGCAACGGTCAGGAATAGCGGACCTTAGATAAAACTGTCATTTAAAGACTCGACGCCCCATACTTCTTAATATTTGTTTTACGACAGTAATAAGTTATAATGTTATCAGTGTCACCTTCTTGCTGACCAGTAGGATCAGCAAATCTTAACTTGGAGCTGCAAAAAGCTCTGAATCCGGGAGATGTGGGGGTAACTCGCGACGGAAGATTATTTAACTGATTCGTTGAGTGCATACCAGATCGGTTAGCGTCTCAGAGTGAACTTGTATGCGGGACAGTAGAATCCCGTAGCTGACGTCATGAGGGTCTCAGGCGCCGATTTGTACCACTTGAGAACAAGCTTCCTTCCATCAAATGTCCAGGTGCCTCCATCGCCGTTACTGTCACGCTTGAAGGTGCCATCGGCATTGATCATGATATTGCCGGTCCAGTCCTTGTGCTGGGCATGATACATGCCTGCTATCTTCTTTGCTGTCGCTGATACTGGTTTATCGGCCGTTGTGAAAGTGTCAGACGCAGAGGTGCCGGAGCGTGTCAGCGTAAACCTGTAGATACTCGATGAGAATACTCCCTCAGACTTCTGTAGGAGAATCTCGGGCGCCCATTTGGACCACCTGAGGATCAGCTTCTTTCCGTCAAACGACCAGGTGCCGCTTTCACCGCCTCGAGTGGCGCATTTGAAGGTACCGTCGGCATTGATTATGATATTGTCGGTCCAGTACCTGTGCTGGGCATGATACACGCCGGCTATCTTCTTTGCTGTCGTTGTGTCCGGTTTTTCGGCTGATGTGGAAGCGTTGGAGCGTGTCAGTTTGAAACCGTATATATTCGACGAGAACACTCCCGCGGACTTCTGTTCGAGAATCTCGGGCGCCCATTTGGACCACTTGAGGATCAGCCTCTTCCCATTGTAAGTCCACGTACCGCCATCGCCGCCGTTGGCGCGTTTGAACGTGCCGTCGGCGTTAAGCCTGACATTGTCGGTCCATTGCTTGTGTTCCCCCAGGTACTCGCCGGCTATCTGCATGGCGGCCGATGCATCGGGCTTTTCATCGGTGTTGCCGAAACTGGCCGGTTGGGATGATAATACCGGATATCCGCCGTTTGTTCCGTCAATGACCCATTTGCGGTACATGCGGTCGATTTTATCTTCAACCATCCCGTTGAGATTATCGAGGAGCTTACCCTTCAGATTTGCTCTCTTGCCCGGACCATCATCGGATCGTGTCATAACGGTTGCCGTGGGGCTATCGAATGAGTAGACTGCCCCGTAAAGACCTTCGACCATCTTATTTGGGTCTTCCTTCTCATTGTCAAAGATTTTAAGAATCTTGCCGAAATCCGTTTCCTTTTTCTTTATATCGCCTGACTTCTTGTAAAAATAGGAACCTTTGGCATATTTGACGTCATTGTTGATACCGCCCGCCTGCGGCTGCTTAAGCCAGAAGCCGTTCAAGGCAGCATACCTTGTACTATCTGTTTCCCCCCATGCCAGGCTGGCGTTCCCCATAATGCCGCCCACGACATTGGTCCCGGAACCCTTGCCGCTTACCTCGCCGATGTTGTAGCTGTTCTGGACATACACGTCCTTGCCGCCAAGGCCGCCAAGGTTTAGTGTGGTTCCCGCTCCCGAGGTGCCGCTGATGCGGCCCGCATTGTAGCTGTTGACCACCATGGATCCGTAACCGGCTATGCCGCCCACATCGAGGGAATCAACTTTTCCTGTTGATGAGGCCGAAATGGAACCGGTGTTATACGTATTGACGCATCCCGAGATTCCTTCCCAACGGTAGGATTCGCCGAAGTCTCTGCCCAGGATATTACCGCCGATGATGCCGCCGACGTGTATGGATGTTCCCGTCCTTACGGTTACGTCGATCGTTCCTTTGTTATAGATATAGCCTGTCTCGGCGTTTTTAGGTTTTCCTACAAATTTCGGAAATGTCACGCCATATCCCAGCACGCCGCCGATATAGGCGTTTTTGATATCGCCGGTGGCGGTAAGGGTCACTTTGCCTGCATTATAAAGGTCCGCAGATTCGCTGATGCTATGCTCGTCGGCTTGCATGCCGGCGACGCCGCCGATGCTCAGATCTTCGCCAGAGGCTTTGACGGTAATGGATCCGGTGTTATAACAGCCTGAAATTTTCTTATGAGGTTTTGCGCACACACCGCCAACCACCAGCGATCCCGGTCTCGTAATCTTCTGACGATTTAACGCCCGTGCATCAAGAATATTTCCCTCAAACACAATGGGTCCGCGGTTATAGGAATTGCTTATCCAGTTGCCCCCAACCGCTATACCTCCCACCTCTGTATCTCCTTTTCCTTTCACCGTAATTGTCGCATCGCTGAAACAGTTATACATGACATCTACTTCAACAGCAATTGCAGCCGCGTACACTTTATAAAGGTAATCTTTTCTTATGCTGTTAAAGATGATGGCTGATCTTTTGCCGATACCGAGATTTTTTATTGTTGAGGCGCTCTGAAAAAGAGCAAGCGAGATTTCAGCAGTACCTTCCATATCATCGAAAACCGGCTCCGTTGTTTTATCGGTGATGCGCAAATTGTCGATCACATGCCCCCCGCCGTCAAAACTTACCCATGTACTCGTTATGGGAATAAACTCAAACCTTGAACCGTTCATGTCAAGGTCCGCAGTGAGTTTCACAAAATTGCCCTTAAACGACCACGTAAGTCCTTTGAGCCCGTTTTGTTTACCGAATGCGTCCAGATCCTGATTACCTTTTGCGAGCCAGGCAAAATACGCCAGCTTACCCGCGGTATCAATGATAAACGGATTGCTCTCGCTGTTGTTTTTCGTTGGATCAAGAAGTTTGAATGGATATTTCTTTCCATCCCATTTTTTTCCGTCAGCAGCGATAACAGGGGAAACGCTGATAAGAAGTAGTGCAACTAGAGCGCTAAGGGATACTACAGAGGATCGCAATATAGAATGTTTCATTAATGATCTCCAATGCATAACAATTTAGTTCGACTGAGAATTTTTGATAAGATATTGCTTCTGCATGGTTGAACTATAGGAATTTCGGCCTTGTATGTCAAGGAAATAGGCCGCAAAATATGTTGTGTGCTGACAACAGCATCAGAAAGTCATTTGGTATTGTAATGGTGCAATATGATCAACTCCCAATTCATCTATTGCTGATGGGGTGGAAGAGAACGGTCATTTATCAGCGGTGGCACAGGGACCGGCACCGGTGATGCGGGCGCAAGGCCGGCACCCCCGTGGTTCGGGCAGTACATGGTCGGTTGGGTCCCCGCGACATAGAATTCCTCCTGTTTTTTCGGACAGTTCGGAGTGGCCAGATTGCCCGTCGTAGGATCGATCAGGACAGATACGACCGAATCGGGCTTCGGAAAATCGACGGCCGGTTTGTTGGCCAAGGCCAAGCGCATGAACCGTCCCCAGATGGGCGCGCAGATCGCCCCCCCGGTGAAACCTCTCCCCATGGGTTTGGGTTTGTCGTAACCGGCCCAGACGCCGGTGATCATCTGAGGCGTATAGCCGATGAACCAGGCATCACGGTAATCATCGGTGGTTCCGGTTTTCCCGGCAGCCGGGCGTTCCCGGCTGAAGCCGCGAAGCGATTT
>JBAYKV010000058.1:0-14902 GCA_041664405.1 Syntrophales bacterium | reverse complement strand
ATCCGCCGACAGCGGGCGGCATTATCTTAGCGGGGTTTCTATGAGCAAGATTCTGGTCGTGGATGACGAAATCAACATGCAGGTGGTGCTTCGGGCCATGCTGAAAAAAGAGGGATACGAGGTCCTGACGGCCCCGGACGGACGGGAGGCCCTCAAGGTGTTGGCCACGGAAAGGGGCAACATCGATGTGGTGGTTACGGACCTCAAGATGCCCAATCTCGATGGCATGGGGCTGCTGGAACGGGTAATGAAGGATTATCCGGCTACCCCGGTGATTATGATCACCGCCCACGGGACGGTGGCCACGGCGGTAGATGCCTTGAAAATGGGGGCCTTCGATTACATCACCAAGCCCTTCGAACAGGATGAACTCAAGAACGTGATCATCAAGGCGATCAAAACGAGACGGCTCAGCGACGAGGAATTCGTCGCCAGTTCCGACGAAATTGACCGTTATGGCATCATCGGCGCCAGTGGTCCGATGATCGAGATATTCGATACCATCAAGCGGGTGGCCCCCACGACGACAACCATCCTCATCTCCGGAGAAACGGGAACGGGTAAGGAACTCATCGCCAACGCCATCCATATCAATAGCCCGCGGAAGAACAATTCCCTCATCAAGATCAACTGTGCGGCAATTGCAGAAAACCTCATGGAAAGCGAACTCTTCGGTTATGAACGGGGTGCCTTTACCGGCGCCGTCGTCACCAAACCGGGACGTTTCGAACTGGCCCACAAGGGGACCCTCTTCCTCGACGAAGTGGGGGAACTGCCCAAAGAGATGCAGGTGAAACTGCTGCGGGTCATTCAGGAACAGTCCTTTGAACGGGTGGGAGGATTGAAGACCATCAAGGTGGATGTGCGCCTCATCACGGCGACGAACCGGAACCTCTTCCAGGACGTCAAGGAAGGGCGTTTCCGGGAAGATCTCTTCTACCGCCTCAATGTCCTCCCCATCCAGCTGCCGTCCCTGCGGGAAAGAAAAGACGATATTCCTACCCTGACCGCTTTTTTCATCGACCGGTTCAACAACAAGTTATCAATGGATATCAAGGGTCTGGATGATGAGGTCATGGAGCTGTTTGTCGATTATGACTGGCCGGGCAACATCAGGGAGATGGAAAATCTCCTCGAAAGACTCGTCCTGATGGCCAGGGGACAGACGATAGCCCTTGAAGATGTTCCGGGAGAAATCAAGGCGGCCGTCTATGAACAATCCCTGCTGCCGCCGGAAAAACAGAAGAGCCAGTTCAAGGATTTCATCCGGTCACAGACGGAGGATGTGGAAAAACAGATGATCGCTCGCTGCCTCGATGAATGCGGCGGCAACGTCACCCGGGCGGCCCAGCAGCTGGGCCTCAGCCGCAAGGGCCTCCAATTGAAAATGATCAAGTACAACCTGCGAAAATAACCGAGATCACAGAAAAATATTAGCTTTGTAATTTCTCAGTATCTTGCGGTCTGCATCTACGACTGCTTAATGATAGGCAATTTTAAAACTAAGAATTACTGAAGAAAAGAGAGTACACTAAGTTCACCGAGAGCGTAAGCGATCCGGTTAGACGCCTTCGGCTATTGGTCTCTTTTTTTTAACTCGGCAAGAACTGGTCTTCTCTAAGAGCGACATGGCTATTTGAGAGACTCCAACCACTTCTTCCTCTCTTTCACATCGGGTACAGCGAACTCTTCTAGCTTTTTACGTACTTTTTCTGCCTTTGCATAGTCAGATAACTTCATGACAATCTTCGGAGTCAGGTGATCCATCTCAAGTAGGAGCCTAGTATTTGCCCGAAGACTTTCCAGGTTATTACGTGTTTCATCTCTTGCTCGCTCCGCCTCCATTTGTGCGGCTTTCGTTTCTGCTGTTACCTTTAATATGTCTGCTCTTGCCACGGTGGCCTGTCTGAGAGCATCGCTTGCTGACATAACGGCCTTGTCCGCTGAATTTCTTTGCCTGGTTGCTTCGCGGAACTGAAACCAAGAGAGAGTGACGAGCGCTATTGATAGAATGATTGAAGCAATACCAACAAAAGAGGCAACAGACTCCAACTTTGCCAAAAAAGACCCTTGAGGCTTCCTGCAGCAAAAACAAACACTTGCATCTGCAGGAATAAGCTTTTTACAATGGCGACAATTCTTAGTCGTGTTGGTCATGGCTACAATCCTTCAGACTCCCTTAATCCTGAGGTTCTAAAAGCCCTGAAATGGAATATCCGGTACTCAGCATAAGGTCGAGGCCCATGGCGTTTTTGATTAAAGATCTTATAAATTCAAAGGCATTGATACAGGCATCGTTAGAACATTCAGCATTCTCATGAACTATGGCGTTTCTTATTTTTCTCAGTTTTTCAACTTGATTGTAATCTGTAATACTAATTTTGTCGCTTAACTCAAGCATACTCAGAATTACGCTTATTGTATAATCCCTACCCTTGAAAATATCCATTCTTTTTCTATTGATTCTCTTTTCGCCAGCCTCAATTTCACAATTCTTATCATTCAAAAAGGATCTCCATGATTGACTAAAATGTGATTCGATTATAAACCAAGCTAAAATAAATGAGACCGAATAATTGCCTATTTTATACTCGGCTAAGCTTTTTAACAAATTAGATAAGGTTCTTATATGATCATAATGTGGAAATATTTTTCCAAAATTATCGTTTAATAATTCAAAGACGTCATTCTGAATTTCCAATCGCCATGATAATCTTTGATCAAATTTTAAAGCACGAGAAAAATCGGAGTCATAATCTGATAAATTTCTGCCCGTTATAAATTTGCTCACGATGCTTAGCTCGGGAACTGTACAACCTGAAAATTTTCCATCTTTAAAAGATATTTGAAAAACATCTTTGTTCGTGATTTCAGAGATTTCAAACCATGCATGTCTTTTGATTGATAAAGTGGCGGATTCCAACAAAAGATATATACAATTCAAGTAATCCAAATAAGTTGACCACCAATTGACATGCTGTTTAATATCTATTTGTTTACCTTCACATTTTTTGTATTCATTCTTCACATCTTGTTCTAGTTCTTCATTTCTAAAAAGTATCATTCCATCCTTACATATTTTTAATTGATATAGTTCGGATTCATACTTAAAAATATCTTCTTCCATTATCTTTGAAAAATGTTCTGAACGATTTAATATCGAAAATGATAATTTATCTTCCGATATCCACGTATAATGTATCGGACTCTCTAAGATCGAAAACGATGGTTTTTCGCCCGCCCAGAAGGGTCTTGAAGTATAGAATCCCTTATAATTCTTTTCCATCAATGACACTCCGAATATTTATTATGATTAAGTAAATCATTCCTATCGCATGAACATGACATTTTTAGGGGACGAAAATAGCATACTGTAAGGTCTTTCGTGTGTCAATGCAAGGTGCAGGTCACATGATGATTCTAAAATGTGGTATCAGGAGGAAATAACATCAATGATTATCGTTTGAAATCGTGCTTTTTAGTAGAGGTAGGCCTTTTATTGATAACAGGAAGTTGCGGTCAGGCAGCTCATCCCATAAAAGCCTGTTATTTTTTTGTAATCAACTTTCTCAATGGGTATATGTTTTTTCCCGACTGATTGCCCTATCTGCTTATGGTAACAAATAGGACCGTCCCCCTTATTTTCTGATAAAAAGATTGGTCATCTCCAGATACGGGCGCATGGCTCGCGTTCCCCCACCGGCAGCGACTATGGGGATGATTTGGGCGGTGTCGATGATTCTCACGCCTCCCAAGTGAGTTACGGGGGTGTCGGTAAAGAGATCGGGCCGCATGGGGGTGGAGGGGCCAAGGATCGCCACATGGCGGGGGATGCCAAGATCGTTCAAGATATCTTCAAGGTCGTCGTAAAGGAGGGTCGTGGCGGTCATTATGGCGACGGTGCAGCCTTTCAGTACGGTCCGACGCTCCTTTTTCGGGAGGACCAGACCTTTGGCGGCGTCTTTTTCCAGGATGGTAAGGGATGCCCCCTTGTTCTCTATCCTTCCCACAAGCGGCGTAAAACGCCCCACCATTGCGACCTTATCCTGAGGCGTCAGATGGAAAAGGTCGAAGGAGTCTCCTCCCATATCGCTGTGATCCTGGTGGATCAGGGCATTGGCCGTCGCCAGGGCTAAGGCCTTTTTCAGAGGTGCGCCTTTTTCGGTGAGCCATTGCAGGGATGCTGCGGCGCTGGCGCCGATAAGCGTTGTGGACGGTGGAAATATCGCCCCTTCCCCGGACGGTTCCGTAGCGTGAACGTCGGACAGGCCGGGACAACCATCGTCATGAGGGAGGCTGAGCGGCGCAGTGAGCCCGGTGCCATGAGTAGGAAAACCGGACAGCCCAAGACGGCCGTCGTCAAGGCGGACAGCTATATAGGCCCGCCCCAGGTGAATGTCTGCGATTGTCCGTGTTTTTGCGTCGTTGCGAAGAAGCTCGTACAGGCGCATTGAAAGGTCGCCGGATTTTACCATAACCATTTATCTCCCGGTCATCGCTTTTCGATCAAAACGATCTTCTGAAGGCAGGTTCTATACTTTCCGTAAAGCATATACAGAACAGCCCCCATTGTCAATTGCCCGCGTTCTTGCTGCCAGGGAAAAGGATGGCTTATCAGACAAATACCGATCTCTTTCCTTCCCGCCACCTCCCTCATAGCTCTTTCCATCTTGACACGTAGTGACCATACCCCTATAGTCAGGCCGCCATGAAAATCACTCTGTCCAAGCATCTTGCATCAAGGAAGTGATGTACGGGTTCCGCCGGAATCGGGAGTATTAGTAACGGAAGAGAAAGGAGATTGAAATGTTTGATTATCTGCTTACGAAGGAACAGTTAGCCATCCGGGACGAGGCCCGGGACCTCGTCAAATGGGTCCCTCGCCAGATGATCCTGGATATGGACCAGGATAAGATCCGCTTTCCCAAGGAATTTCTCTCCGAAGCGGGGCGACGGAACCTCCTCGGTTGCCGCTACCCTCGGGAATGGGGTGGCCGGGGAATGGACTGGGTCACCACCGCGGCCATCTTGGAGGAGATTGGCACCCTGGGCTACGAGTTTGCCTGTGTCTTCGGCGTAGGCGCGGAACTCGTCTGTGACGCCATTATCCTGCACGGGACCGATGCCCTAAAGGAAAAGTATGTCAGACCACTTCTGCGCGGTGATATCTTTGCCGCCGAGTGCCTGACGGAGCCCCGGGGCGGATCGGATTTCTTCGGTGCGACAACGAAGGCGGAGGACAAGGGAGACCACTTCGTCCTCAATGGCCAGAAGCGCTTCATTGTGGGCGGTGAGGGGGCGGATTACTTTCTGGTCTATGCAAGGACCAACTTCGATCCTGCCGCCAAGCCCCAGGATTCGCTAACGGCCTTCATCGTTGACCGGGGACCCGGGGTGGAGACAAAATACCTCTATGGCCTTCTGGGTTGCCGGGGTGGCGGCACCGCCCGCATTGTCTTCAAGGACGCCGTTGTTCCCAGGGAGAACGTCGTGGGGAAGGTCAATGGCGCCTACGCCGTCTTCAACACCATGATGATTCCCGAGCGCCTCGGGACGGCCATGATGACCATCGGCGCCGCCCGGCCCGCCATCGAGATTGCCACCAAATACACCGCCCGGCGCAAAGCCTTTGGCCAGATCATCGCCACCTTCGAGGGGGTGAGCTTTCAGATAGCCGAGGCGGTCATGCTCCTCGATGCCGCCCGGTCCATGGCTTATACTACGGCTCGGGCGGTGGAAACGGGGCAGGATATGAACCGTGTCCGCCGTGCCGTCTCCGAAGCCAAGAAGTTCATTACCGAATCCTGCCAGAAGGTAGTCCACAACTCCATGCAGGTCGTAGGGGGTATCGGTTATACTAACGTCTTTCCCCTGGAACGGATCTACCGGGACATCCGCCTGGCCAGCATCTGGACGGGAACGAGCGAGGTCATGTCCATGATTACGGCCCACGAATGGTACCGGGAGTTCCTGGGCAAGGAGATCCACACCCGGCCCCGGGATCACGAGGCGGACGCCGAGGAGGCCTTCGCAGAGGAAGAGAAGATTTACGAGTGAGGACAAACCGTATTTTAAACCCATCTTGTCAAATAGAGTCAAGATGTTGAATATTAAGAAGAACGACCCTTAGCCCCGCCGGATCATGTGGACGGCAGTGGCCTTGAAGGAGGCGGTGACTATAGTCCCTACGCGCAGGTCCAGATCTTCTATTGATTGGACGGTCACATAGGCCACGAGGGGAAAGCCGCCATTAAGATGAACTTTATAGAAGGCGCCGGCGGGGCTAATCCGGGCGATGACGGTTGGAAAGGCGTTTCTGGCGCTGCTCCGGTCTGCGCGCACGCCCGGGGAGAGGGTGACGTGTTCCGGGCGGATGCAGCAGAGAATCTGCTCCCCCGCCTTGGCCTGACCGGCGACTTCGATGATCAGGGCACCCACGTCTAAACCTGATGCTTCCGCCATGGAGGATGGGGAGTTGGTCATGCTTGTGGGCGGGGCGTCAGCAGTAGCCGGGTAAGCGCTCCTGCTGACGGCGATCGTGGTTGTGCCTCGTTCACAATTTAGCACCTTTCCTTCGAAAATGGTCTCCATCCCTACAAATGATGCCACAAATTCATCGACGGGATGATTCATCACCTCCGCCGGGGGGCCGATCTGGACGATCCGACCCTCGTTCATCACGGCGATCCGGTCGGACAATCTCAACGCCTCCACTTGGTCATGGGTGGCCATAATGGCCGTCGTTCCCGATGTCCGGAGGATGCGATTGAGATCTTCGAGAAGGGCTTCCCGGGTCGGGGGATCGAGGGCGGCAAAGGGTTCGTCAAGAAAAAGGAGCTGCGGCTCGATGGCAAAGGCCCGGGCAAGACTTGTCCGCTGGGCCTCGCCGCCGGAGAGGGTTTTGGCGGAGCGGTCCCGGAGGTGCTCGATACCGAATTGCTGCAAACGGGTATTTACGAGCGAAACTATTTCTGACGACTTCACGCCGCGGATCTTCAGCCCTGAGGCCACATTGGCGTAAACCGTTGTGTCGAAGAGGAGGGCCTCCTGAAAAACCATCGCCAGGCAGCGCCGGTACTCAAGGGGGGGCATGTCGGCGCCGATCTTTTTTCCCTGGAAATAAATATTCCCCTGGCCGAGACGAATGAGCTGGGAGAGGGCCTGCAGAAGGGTCGTTTTTCCCGCCCCGTTGGGTCCGATGACGGAGAGAATTTCCCCGGGGACAATTTTAAGGGAGGAGACATCCAGTACCCGCTTCCCTCCCCGCTGTACCTGGATGTTTTCTCCTTGCAGGATCGGCGTCCTTGGCTCATTCACCGTCATCGCGGCCGCTCCCGCTGCTGGACCCGGGTCAAAACCATGTTGATGGCAAAGGCGAAAAGGAGGAGAATCACGCTGAGGGCAATAGCCACGTCGAAATTGCCCTTGCTGGTCTCCATGACCGTGGCCGTCGTCAGGACGCGGGTATAGCCCTTGATATTGCCGCCGACCATGATGGAGGCCCCGACCTCGGAGATGACGCCTCCGAAACCGGCCATGACTGCGGCCATGAGCGATAGTTTGGCTTCCTTGATGAGGAGCCAGACCATCTGAAAACGTGTTGCCCCCAGGGCCAGGATCTGGAGGCGTAACTTCCGGGGAAGTTGCTGCATGGCGGCCAGGGTGATGCCCATCACAATAGGGGTGGCAATGATGGACTGGGCGATGATGATGGCCAAGGGGGTGTAGAGGATCTCCAGGGCGCCGAAGGGGCCGTTCCGCCAGAGGAAAATCGTGACAAAGAGCCCGACGACCACCGGCGGCAGGCCCATCCCGGTATTGATAAGGCCGACAACGATCTGTCGCCCGGGAAACGAAGTCAGGGCCACCGCCGTTCCGATGCCGATGCCGATGAAAAGGCTGATCAGGGTGGCCGTCCCCGAGACCTTCAGGGACAGCCACGTGATGCCCATAACCTCGGGATCAAAGCTGATGAGCAGGGAAAGGGCCTGCTTGAGCCCCTCGAAAATTATATCCATGATATTTCTCCAGGCCTTCTATCTTTTGCGAATCAGTTTTTCTGAAAGATTGATGTTATTGACTTGCATGGAGAATCTTTCCTGATTCGCAAAAATCGTAATGCCCCAGCTTTTCGACGCCTTCGCGGAATGGATTGGATCTTATCGTGTCGATGAAACTTTGAACGCCCTTTCCAAAGAAGGTTTTTTTATCAAGGATCATATCGAATCGTTCTTTGGTGACGGGAAAAAACGAAAGCCCAAGCATCCGGGAAACAGACCCGGTGGCCATTCCCACATTCGCCTGGCCGGAGAGGATGGCGAGGCCGACCTCGATATGGGTAAAAACTTCGTTTTCGTAACCAATAATTCCATCCGTGCTGATTCCGGCCTTTTTTAGATGATAATCAATGAGCAGGCGGGTACCCGATCCCTCCTGGCGGTTGATGAAGCGGATACCAGGTTGCTGCAGGTCTTCGATATTCCTGATGTTCATTGGGTTTTCAGCGGTGAAGAGCAAACCAATATCCCGGTGGAACAGGTTGACCACGACGGCGTCGATACGGGGAAGACGGGAGGAGAGAAAGGGCGTGTTATATTGCCCGCTTTCCGGATCCCACAGGTGCGACCAGGCAATGTCCGTATAGCCCATATTCAGAGCCGCCAGTCCCTCCGTACTTCCTGTATTGGCGGAAAAGATATATAAATCGGGATGCAGTCTCCGTAGCGTGGTCTGGAGGATGTCCAGAATAGGGTCGTTGCTGCCCGCCGCGAGGAGGGCCCCGGAGACGGCGGCGCTTTTCTGGCGGGCCTGGGACAAACCATCGCGGGCCGTTGTTTCAATCCATTCATCGATCAGCTTCTTCGGGAAAATCCACTTCCCGGTGGCGCGCGTCGCCGGTATTCCCCCTTCCCGGATCAGGGCATAAACCTGTTTGTCGTTGATATTAAGATACTTGGCGACTTCTTTGGTGTTCATCATCTCGGCGGGCATACAGGTCTCCTTTCCTGAAGCGGGGGCATCTTAAATGATCTTCGGGAGATTATCAAGACGAAAGGCAACTAATAATGACAAATTCAAACAACTATTTGCGACATATTTGCTAAAGAGCGTCAATACATCGGAAACGTCATACCGGCGAAAGACGGTATCCCGAAATTTCCGATGATTGCAAAGGCACTGGACCCCGGCTTTCGCCGGGGTGACCACTTTTTGTGAACTCGCAATTTGTGAATGATCTTGCCGATATTTCCACTGGTGAGATTCGGGGCTTCTGTCCCTTATTTCCCCAAATCTTCTACCTTCTTTCCCGCATCGGGGAAGAAGAGGGGGGAACCGAATTTCTCGATTCCAAAGGTCTTGATGGTGGCCTGCGTCTGTTTGGAGATCATGAAATCGGCGAAGGCCTTGGCCCCGGCGGCGTTCACTTTCGGCCATTTGGCATGGTTTACCTCGATGACATGATAGATATTGAGGAGCACGCCGTCTCCCTCCAGAAGGATGTCAAGGCCAAGGTTCTTTTTCATGGCCAGATAGGTTCCCCGGTCGGCAAGGGTGTAGCCTTTCTTCTCCGCCGCCACGGCGAGGGTCTGTCCCATGCCGAGGCCCGTCTGCTGATACCACTTCTGCCCTTCCGGCTGGACCCCGGCGGCCTTCCAGACCTCCTTTTCCTTGGCATTGGTCCCCGAATTATCGCCTCTGGAGACGAACAGGGCGCTGCTCAGGGAGATCTTTTTAAATCCCTCCGCCGCCTTTTTTGATTGCCTGATTGTTGCCGGGTCTGACGGCGGTCCGACAATGATAAAGTCATTGTGCATAACCAGGCGGCGATCGACGCCGTTGCCGGCGGCCATGAATTTCTTCTCCGCCGCCTGGGAGTGGACCAGCAGGACATCCGCCTCTCCCTTGGACCCCATGGTCATCGCCTGGCCGGAACCGACGGCGATGGTCTTGACGAAGTAACCGCTCTTCTTTTCAAAGATCGGAATGAGGACATCCAGCAGGCCCGTGTCCTGGGTGCTGGTGGTGGTTGCCAGAATAATGTTTTTCTGTTTGGCTTGGGCCTTTGCAGCGTCCGCCGTGGTGACGCCGGCAAGCATCAATAGGGCGAAAATTGAGAAAAATGCCCAAATCACTTTTGTTAATCTCTTCATGTGCTGTCCTCCGTATCAGATTAAGGGGGGATAGCTTTGAAATCTGTCCCCCAAAATTCACTATCTCCTGATTGTCCTACATTTCGTTCTGAATATCCCTATTTGATGCCCTGGCTTTTTCGCCATGGAATCGAATCGGGGAAGAACATGGAATCCCCATATTCCTTGACACCGAAGGTCTTGATAAGCTTTTGCCCTTTTTTCGGGTCCGTCAGCCATTTCACGTATATCATGGTTTCCTTGAGATTGGCCTGGGGACATTTCTGCGGATTTACCGGGATCAGAGAGATGCGGTTCAGCAGGGCTTCGTCGCCGGCGACGAGGATGGCGAGCTTGATCTCTTTTTGCAGGGCGTAAAATGTTGCCCTATCAACAAAGGTGTAGGCCCCTTTTTGGTCGGTGAAACGGAGGGTGGGGGCATTCCCCTCCGTGCCTTTTTCATAAGTTACATACCAGGGACCGGCCGGCTTGATTCCCGCCGCCTTCCAAAGGTCCATTTCCGCGATATGGGTGCCCGATTTGTCCCCCCTGGTAATAAACAAGGCTCCCGCGTCGGCGATCTTTTTCAAGGCTTCCCTGGCCGTCTTCATCCCCTTGATCCCGGCAGGATCGCTTGCGGGCCCTACGATGACGAAATCGTTGTACATGAGGGGAATCCGTTCCGTCCCATATCCCTCGGCGATAAATTTTTCTTCCAGGGACTTGGCGTGGACCATCACCAGATCAATATTACATTTCCTGGCGATATTCAAAGCCGCCCCCGTTCCGGCGCCGACGTGACGGACCCGGATGCCGGTATCTTTCTCAAACCCTGCTTCCAGAGCCCCGACGATGCCGGCGTCAATAGGACCGATGGTTGAGGACACGAGGATGAAGTTTTTGTTCTTTGCCCCGAGCAGCCCCGGCAGCGCCATCATCAGGATCAAAAGCAGCAGCAATAATCTCTTTTTCATGTGCATCTCCCTCTTCTCAATAGTTCTCTTCAGTTCCTGGTTTCTTCATTTTCCGATCCTTAAAATAATGCCCCTGTCCGGAATGACAGGGGCATTTTGCATGCAGATCATTCCGATAAGTTTAGAAGGTCAGCGTCAACTTATGGGAAAGAAGGTAATTGTTGCTAACCACGGCGCTATTGTCATAGCCCTTGAAATAGTCACCCGTCCAGAGGTAACCGGCGCCGATCATGTAGGTCAGATTGTCGTAGATCTTGTAGGAGGCCGTAAGGTCGAGTTCCGTACCGTACTGGCCGGATACGAACTCGGTTACATTAGCTCCGCCATAATAACCGGGGCTACCGACGGCACCCACATCGCTCTTCGGTTTCTTGTCCGCACTGGCGATAGACAGGGCCGCCATGACATCCATTTTGGGCGTTGGCTTGACACCGGCATAGACCTGATAGAACCAGACGTTGTCCATCTCCTGCCTGACGGCGTAGCTCTGGCCGGTTCTGCGGTTGGTCCCCGTGGCCCCCGCGGGGGTGTTCCCCTGGATGTTTCCCATGTTGTTCTGATAGTCGTCGTTCCAGAGGATCAGGGTGGGATAGAAGTTACGGTTCATCTGCAAAGATTGCAGGATGGAGCCCGTCGCCTTATCACTGTTGGACTGATCGTCGCCGCTGATATAGACGAATTTCGCCCCCATGTAGGCGGGTTTGAGGTCATACTTGGCATGAGCATAGGCCCCTAAGGCAGTCAAGCTGACATTCTGCGCCTTGTTCAGATTTACACCCGCGGTGGGTTGGCTCGCATTGGTAACACCTCCGTTGTTCTCATAAGATCTCAGGTCGCCAAATCCATACATGAACTCGCCTTCGAGAAACAGTTTGCCGAAGGTCAGCTTCGCATAGGGGTAAAAGCCGCTAAGCTGGGTCAGATAACCGTTATTGTATTGGGTCTTGAATTGAGAGCTGCGAATGTATTGATAGAGAAGGCCCGCCTCGCCAGCCTTAAATTTGTAGATGCCGCCGAGGTCATAAACATCCCGGTCGGCGTCGTTGCCCTGACCGATGTAACCGGAACCTCCGGTAGTAGCACTAGTGCCGGTAGCGCCAAGTTTTCCACCGGTAAGTCCTAACTGCTCAGTTCGCTTTTCCACCGCGGCGATGGCCTGCCAGGGGCCCTGATTATACAGGTAACGGACGCCAGGCGCCGTGAGGGTGGAATTGAGAAATGATGTCCCCCACACTAGATACTCCATGTAACCCACCTGGAACTTGCCGAAGGAGACGTTGAAATCCAGATAGGCCCGTTCGAATTCAAGGTTTTCCTGGATTTTTGCTTGATTTGCCGTACCAGCCCATACACTGGTGCGGCTCTGGGTCTCACCAACGCCGCCGGCCCAGGCCTGATCGCCCCACCTTTTCTCCAGGGCGTCAAGACGGGTCACGAGTTTCAAGCCTTCGACGACCTGAAATTCCGTCTGCAGGCGGAAGCGCTGGGAATAGAATGCGTTGGCGCTACGCCTGGAATTGTTAGTCCAGGACGGGGCTCCTGGTGTTTCAGACTTGTCCAGGACCGAGGGATTATCCACGTACCAGCCCATAGCATAGTACGAACCGCTGAACTTGACATCTACAGCCGCGGCGGGCATGGCGAAAGCTATAATCAAACAGACGGACAGTAAAAGTAACGAAAATTTTCTCATTTATTTCCTCCTGTGAATAGTTCTTGTTCTTGCTTTTCCCGAACGGGCATTTCCGGGAATAATTTTCATAAAGACAAAACATTCAGTGGTTCTTTATGTTACATAAATTTTTCCCCTTTGAGCAACCTACGCCGGAGATCACCTCCTTCCCGCTTATTATCTCACGCGATGCGAATCATCTCTCCAACAATGCGCCATCTTAGCGGATGATTCTCAATAATTCAAGTTAATATTAACATAAAGCAACAAATACTAACAGAAAATGACAAATAATCTGCACATGCGGATTTCGATCTTTCATGCTTTCAGTTTGTCTCAGGCAGTAATAATACAAAAACAATGTTGCAATTTCGTGACACCAAGATTAACCTTCGATGAAATTATATCGACATGTTGATTTGGGGGTGATCATGGCCTTGAATAGTTAAACAATTAATTAATACATGTATATGCGAGGGAATATTTAAGTGAAGGAATTGTTGATCAAGGCAAACGGGAAGGATGAGTTTTTCATTGAAGAGGGCTGCTTCATCCTGGAGATGTGGAATACGCCGGAAGATGGAGAGGTATCCATTGCCCGGGCCCGGGTCAGTCCCGGCGTCACGACGGTCTTACACCGGTTGAAGGGCTCGGTTGAGCGCTATGTCATCATGGAAGGAACCGGCTTGGTCGAGGTTGGAGATCTTCCCCCGACGGAGGTCGGCCCGGGGGATGTCGTCATCATCCCCCGGAGCACCCCCCAGCGTATCACCAATACCGGTGGTAAAGATTTGCTCTTCCTTTGCATATGTACCCCCAGATTTGTCCCTGAAGAGTATGAAACGATGGCCAATCTTCCCCAATAGGAGCCCTTTACCCTGATGTGGAACCTTACGGAATGATTTCCACTAAAGGTTTCCTTCTTTTAAATTCATGCCTTGTCATCAGCGATTATTTTTGTTAGCGTTCTCTGTGAATTTCACGGCTCAAATATGACGAGGTCATTATATGAAAAGGGTGAAGAGTGGTTTTGTCATCGTCCTTATTGGCGGTTTGGCGCTGCCTAAGAATGCGGCGGCCATGCATATTGCCGAAGGGCTCCTGCCCTTCAACTGGGCGGCCTTCTGGTTTGCCGCGGCCCTGCCTTTTTTTGCCTGGGGAATCTACCGCCTCAACAGGCGCAGTTCGGAGGATCTTTCCTTTAAACCCCTCGTCGGCCTGATGGCCGCCGTGGTTTTTATTATCTCCTGCATGCCCATCCCGGTGCCCTTCGCCGGGACCTGTTCCCATCCCTGCGGCACGGGCATCTCCGGAATCCTTGTCGGTCCGGCCATCAGTGTGGTCATTACCGCTGCCGCCCTCCTGATTCAGGCCCTTTTCCTGGCCCACGGGGGACTAAGCACCCTGGGTGCCGATATTGTCTCTATGGGTGTCATGGGTTCCTTTACGGGATTCCTGACCTTTCGCGCCCTCCGGTCCGTCCGGGTGAACATGGCGGCAGCAGCCTTCGTGGCCGGACTTTTCGCGGACTGGGCTACCTATTTCATGACCTCCGTGGAATTAGCCGCCGGAATCCGCGGAGAAGCGGCTTTTTTGCCTCTTTTCTGGAAGGTCCTGATCGCCTTTATCCCCACCCAGCTTCCCATCGGCATCCTCGAAGGGGCCATGACTGCCGGGATGGTGGTGCTGCTCTATAAGAAACGGCCGGATTTACTCATCAAAATGCGGGTCATCAAGGCCAGGGAAGTCGCGGTGATCGGGGCAGTTTTAATTGCCCTCACCCTTTTCTTTTCCGGAGTTGCCCCTGTGGAAGCATCTAAATGGACGGGCGTCGATGAAGCGGTGATCGAAAAGATTGCCAAGGAGCAGGGACGAGAATCCAGGGAACCACTGATCAATATGGAACAGGGTGATCTGCCCCTCTTTATTTTTCTTATCGCCGGGGCTGTAGGGGGCTTTGCCGCCGGTTATTACTGGCGGGTGCTGATTGCGGAAAAAGGGTCGCCCCGGTGCCGGGGACGCGCGGAACCGTCACCGGAGACCTCCGGCAAGGTAGGAGGAAGTTGATGCACCTCCTGGAATATTATGCCTCGGATCACTGGCTGGCCCGGATCGACGCGCGCATT
>JBAYKV010000057.1:0-14991 GCA_041664405.1 Syntrophales bacterium | reverse complement strand
TGATTCTGCTTTTTGTTTTTTTGCTCGTCTCACCCTTGTCTAACCGAGATTTGTAACCTGGCTCACTTTCAGCAATACCTACGCATTTCTTTTGCTTTTGTCGTAGCAGTTCGATGTGGATTGTAGCGCCGATGGCCTCGGCGACTCTTCTTAGCATGCTCAGGGAATGGCCTTCGTAGGATGGCGATTCCAGACGGCTGATTTGCTGCTGGGTCGTGCCCACCCGTTCGGCAAGATCTTTCTGCGAAAGGCCGGATTCTTTTCTCAGGGCGGCCAGCTCCAACGCGACATCCCATGCCTGCCCTGCTTTTTTGAAGCGTTCGGCAAATTCCTGATCCTTGAGTTGTTCCTCAAGGTATTGGTCGAATTTTGTCTTTCTTTTCATCTTCACAAAACACTACAGAGAATTGCATGGCCTGTCAACATCAATATTGGTGTAAGTGCGTTCGATCATCTTATTGAACTCGGCTTCGACCTTGGCCTCAAAGTCGGCCTCGATCTGATAGATCTCGGTGAATTCGGCGAAGGCCCACCGGCCATATTGTTTGATGTTGTTTACTCCCGGCACCCAATAGATTTCCATGGTAGCCTTCTTCTCCTTGGCATCTTCACGGCGGTAGCCCTTGATTTCAACGATCAGGCGGAGGGGGTCTTCTTCCCCGTTGCCATCGTCCACAAGCACAATAAAATCAGGAATATATCGCCGCGTCTCGGAGCCATAGCGGTAGGGAACTTCCAGGCCAAGATTGTGGTTTTTCACATAGGCCCGGACCCGGGGATGCGCCTCGGCCACCCGACAGAACTCGGCTTCCCAGTCGCTGTCGAGGATGATCCAGTTGATATGACAGCGCCGGGCATCCGTTTCCCAGCGGTTCATTTTCGACGTGGTGAAGTTCACGTGGGCAGTGGAGCCGGTAGGGTTGTAAGGGTCGAGCATCGCCTTGATGGGACGCTCGCCGACCAGGGCGCGGGTAATGCCGGCGGTAATACGCTCGCAGGACATATCGGCCAGTTCCTGGTACATAAGCTGGGCGGGATAAGTGCCGCCCTTGCAAACCAGGCAGGTATCGAGCCACTCTTTGGTGATGCGCTTGAGTTGACCGAACAGGTGCAGCTTGGGTTCTTCCCCCGGATCGCGCCACTTGGTGTAGAGCAAACGCTGAGTAATGTGGAACAAGAGCGTGGAGCGCCGCATATCTTCGAGATGTTCCAGGTTCAGGTCGACGTCTTCTCCGATGATGCCGGCGTTCTTCGTAATCGAGGGACCGACGATATCCGGTGTCAATTCCAGAATGGAATCTTCATTAAACTTGGCGGTCAATCGCTCTTCCGGCAGCTCGACACGATAGCCGGCGACACGGGGGAAACGGATTTCCAGAGGATCACGTTCGGGCCGAACGGCCTTGACCCGGATCGTCTCCCGGGGCGGTTGCGGCGGGGCGATGACCGGCTTGGCCGTGAAGTCGAAGGGAATGCCCAGTACGTCCGCATACTCCACATTGAACAAACCTTCCTCATTAAGGTCGTAGGACTGACGGCGCAGGGCGCGACCGATGACCTGCTCGCAAAGAAGCTGCGTTTTGAAGGCCCGAATACCCAGGACATGGGTGACGGTGTTGGCGTCCCAGCCCTCGGTGAGCATGGATACCGAAACGACGCAACGGATGGAGTCGCCAAGGCGGTCCGCCTTTCCGACGGTGTTCATGACCTCCCGGAGGATGTCCTGATCGGTCAGGTTCTCGGCTTGGCGGCGGTCGCCCGTGCGTTCGACGATTTCCCGGCGGAAGCGGTCAAGCTCATCAGCGGCCATGGTGCGGAAATTATCGTCCAGGGCTTCCCCCGATTCGAGCTGTTCACTGTCGATCAGCAGGGTGCGGGGTCGCGAGATGGGATTGTCATACTCGTCGAAGTTGCGGAACAACTCAAATCGTCCGTTTATAATCTGGCTGGAGCCGTCGTCATTT
This sequence comes from Syntrophales bacterium, assembly GCA_041664405.1. Taxonomy (GTDB): domain Bacteria; phylum Desulfobacterota; class Syntrophia; order Syntrophales; family UBA8958; genus UBA8958. The sequence goes on along the minus strand of JBAYKV010000057.1, from coordinate 13,027 downwards.
TCCCGATTAAAGCCGGAGATGAAGTCGTACACCAGCTTGGACGTCGAGGTATTGTTGCAGACGACGATGAAGCACGGCGGGATGCGAACGCCGGCCGCCTCCCAGAGATCGTATGTCTTCTTGTAGTGACCGTAAAGGGCCTCCAGGGCTGTTTGCAGCTCCGTTGGCAGGCTGAGGGGATCGAGGTTCTTTGACTTTCCCCGGCCTTTCTTGGGCATCTTTGTCCCGATGTGTTTCCACAATTCCCGGAATCGGGGCATTTCTCCGCCGGGGATGTTGTCGGCCACGGGTACGCGGGGGAGTTTGACAATGCCGCATTCGATGGCATCCATGAGGGAAAAATCGCACATCGTCCAAGGGAACAGGGTCCCTTCCGCATAACCGGAACCACTCAGGAAAAACGGTGTGGCAGACAAATCGATCACATTGGTTAGCCCAAGCTTCCGGTTAACCATTTCCAGACCTGAAATCCAGAGCCGGGCCGCCTCGTTGTTCTTTTCCGCCTCTTTTCGATCATCTCCCTTCAGGTCGATCTCGTCATCCTCTCCAGGCTTCTCACGATAACAATGGTGGGCTTCATCATTGATTACGAGGATGTTCCTCATGCCCATCAGGTCGGGCATCACCCGTTGCAGCATTTGCCCTTCCGTCTCCAGTGTGTCCAAGGCCTCGCCGCGGCCCTGGAGAAGAGACCGGCCGCCCTTGGACAATTCCAGCCGCTCGCGGAGCTTGAAGGCATGGTAATTCGTGATGACGATTTTGGCATGTTTAAGGTCCCCCAGCATATCCTCCGGGATCAGCTCGCGACTTTGGTAATAGCTGTCCGGGTCGTTGGGCTGGAGCACGCGCAGACGGTCGCGGATCGTTAGTCCGGGGGTGACGACAAGAAATCCCCGCGTAAATTTTCCGCTCCGTGGCCGCCGGACCGCATTGATCGTTTGCCAGGCAATCAGCATAGCCATGACGGTGGTCTTGCCGGAGCCGGTGGCCAGTTTCAGGGCCAAACGCATAAGCTCCGGGTTGGCGTCGTGATTGGCATTGGCCAGGTGTTCCAGGAATATCTTTCCTGCCTTCCCGATCGCCGGGGCCACCTCGGTCAACCATATGACGGTTTCTGCCGCCTCCACCTGACAGAAGAATGGTCTGATATTGTTGAACTTGTGATGACGCCAATGCTGGAGCAGGCGTGCCGTTTCAGGTGTAACGCGCCAGTCGTTCGGGTTTGGCAAGCTTCGCCATTCGTCCACATGGCGGCGGAGTTCATTAATCGTCGATGTTGTGTCGTATTGCTGCTGCGCTGTCGATAGCCCTTTGCCTTCATCGAAGACAAGGTCCGTCTGTGCGGCAGCTCCCTTACGCTTCCTCGGTTTCGGAATAGGCGTAATGAACTCGGCGCGACGGCGTTTTTCGATTATTTGCTGCGTGGGTTGCCCCTGGTCATCAAGTTCCCAGTGCCGTACCGGATAAGAGAAGGGAGAGTTGAGGATGGGCCGTTCGAAGAATCGATTGTCCATGGTACGTTTATCTCCTGATGCGACCAAGGTATTTTCAGGTGAAACAGGCCAAATGGATGGGCCTTAATACATCAGTCTTTGCAAAACATCAAGGATATCATGTCAATATTGTGCGAAATATCCTGCATACATGTTTGAGAGAGTTCCTTGCTGATTTCTCCTCGGCGCTCCTTGAAATCACGGCAAAAAATACTTTTTGGCCTTCGCAGGATCGTCTGTCCAGCAACTACTAACATTATAGCTGTCTTAGTCCATCAAGTTTCATTCACATATCTCCATGCAATAATTAGGACATATGGCAGCAATATGCTGGCAATGCCGATTGCCCAGTACCGGAATGACGTGAAAAAATAGAGACCGACCAGTACCCAGGCAACCACGATGGTAAGTACAGTTACAGCGGTGGCATCCAGCAGTGCCTGGATATTGGCCTTTTTAGGCTGCGTTTCTGTGAGCCAGGCCTGTGCTCGTCATACTATTTGATGTTATCTGATACACAGACCTCACTGTTCCACCCGAACTTCAGTTTTCGATGTATACCGTCTGTGGCGTCAGAAGGTTGATCGCTTTGGCGATTGGATGTGATTAGTTGTTGACCCCGCACTTTCATCTGTAAGTCATTAACTTGATTATACTAATTATCTTGAATGTTGCCAATGGAAAGCGTTGTTTTAGTCCAGCATTTCCCTGACTTTACGGGAGAGGTTTTCAGTGTGAAAGGGTTTCTGGAGGAACCCGTTGCAGCCCCGATCTAGAATCTGCTGCGCTTGACCTTCTATGCTATAACCGCTGGACAAAAGAACCCGGATTTCAGGATTGATTTCCCGGAGACGATCAAAAGTCTCTCCTCCCGATATCCCCGGCATGATCATGTCCAATATGACCAAGTCAATGTCGTTTCTTTTCTCCATGAAAACGGCGACCGCCTCCTGGCCACTCCCGACCTCATAGACCATGTACCCCATAGATGCCAGAAGCTCACCGGTAACTTCCCGGGTCATCTTTTCATCATCAACCAGCAGAATCGTTTCTTTCCCCATTAGTATCTCAGCCGAATCTTTCTTATCCTCAATGATTTTCTTCTCCGTTGCCGGCAGATAAATGTTAAAGGTCGTCCCCCGCTCAGGCTCGCTAACAACATCAATCATCCCCTCATGACCCTTGATGATCCCATAGACCGTCGCCAGTCCCAGGCCGGTCCCTCTTCCCATTTCCTTCGTCGTGAAAAAGGGATCAAAGATCCGTTCTTTTGTCTTCTGGTCCATCCCGATCCCGGTATCGGTCACGGATACTCTCACATATCGCCCCGGCCTGATTGTGTAAGGCATTCCATGATCATCACCGAAGGAGACAGCCCCCGTTTCCAGATAGATCTCTCCGCCTTCCGGCATGGCCTGCCAGGCATTCACATACAGGTTCATGAATACCTGCTCCATCTGTCCCCGATCCACATTCACATTCGGGAGATCTTTCCTGTAGTTACGATGGATGGATATCTCCTTCTTGGTTCTTCCGAACATGGACAGGGTCTTTTCCAGGATATCGTTCATGTCGGCGGGCCGGACCTCATATCTCCCCCCCCGGGCAAACCCCAAGAGTTGCTGTGCTAAATCCGCCCCGCTTTGCACCTGTGCCTCGATCCGCCTGAGCCGCTCATAATTGGGATGGGAGGGATAAAGATTCATCAACGCCAAGGAGGCGTTCCCCTGAATTCCCGTAAGGAGATTGTTGAAGTCGTGGGCAATACCGCCGGCAAGGGTGCCGATGGCTTCCATTTTCTGAGCCTGCTGAAGCTGCTCTTTAAGTTTTTCTCTTTCCTCTTCCCTTTTATACCGTTTCGTAACGTCTCTGGCAATACCCCGGCAACCGATCAAAGCACCGGAATTATCCAGAATCAGTGACGATGAAACCTCTAGATGTCTGGCACTTCCGTCCTTGCGAAAGATTTCGTAGTTTAATATTTTCACGGGGATGTTAGTCCGATACATCTCATTGAATTCTTTAAATATTCTCTTTGCCGTCTCAGGTGAAGCGTATTGCCTGTTGTTCATGCCCAACAACTCCTCACGGGAATAATCAAAGATCCTGCGAAGAGGTTCATTGAAATATGTTAAATTTCCAGCCACGTCGACTTCAAAATATCCATCCTCAATGTTTTCAATGATGCTCCGATAACGCTCCTCACTCTCTATCAGCGCCTCCTCCGCCCGCTTGCGGTCAGTGATGTCTTTGGATGAGCAGAACGCAGAAAGCATTTTCCCTTTCATGTCCTTGATCGGGGTAATCGTAGTCACGTAATATCGGTCACCGTCTGCCCGCGGGACGCGCACCTCAATGACCTTCTCCTTTCCCGTGCGAAAGACCTGGCTCAGCGAAGCAAAGCGATTGTCCGCCTCCTCCTTGGGAAAAACATCCCAAATGCTCTTACCGATTATGTCCTCGACCGGCTTTACGACCCCTTCGGCGAAGGCTCTGTTGACATACCGGTATTGCCCTTCCGGGGTGAAGGAGAAGGCGGGGTCAGGTGATTCTGAAAGAAGGATTCGGTATTTCTCCTCGCTCTCCCGCAGTGCATCATTTTCCTGTTTGCACTCCACTTGCGATATTTCGAGTTCTTGGATTCTCTGCTTTAATAAGGAATTCTCTTCGATTAGTTCTTGATTAGTTCTGGATGGATCTTTCATGCGATGCTCTCCTGTACCGCCTGGAACGAAAGATGGGTAGTATTTGCTTAGCGCTGTATAAAAAGACTAAAAACTAGCGAAAATTCATTGAGATGTCAAATGGAAACTACGCCATCAGATACTGTTTGCCATCTGAAATCATCAACTTTTAATGTCTCTGCAAGGAGGAAGTGCATCGTAAAATAGAACCCTTCGGATTTAAAGCAGGTTGATTCATTGGCTACGAAGTCACACTTGGCTTCATCATTGAGATTCAATGATAAGCATTTGAAAGTCAGCATCATTGCCCTTGACTAACAAAAAAACACCTTGTTGCCCCGTCCAGTTTCCGGGAGAGTTTATAGTATCAGTTACGCTTTGATTTCAGGCTCATCCATCTGGAGGCGACGATGGTTGTCAAATTGGCGATGGTCCCTAGCAGGCGGCGCTGTTCCGGGAAAAGATCTTTAGAATCGCATAAAATCCCCAAGACGCCAATAATTCCCTCAAGAGATTTCATAGGAATAAAATAGAAGGGCGTATCCGGACAGGTATGGGTTCCCGCACCTGAAACCTCTCCATTGTTTAAAGTCCAGGTCGCTGCGGCATTTTCTTTTTCCGTGATTTGCAAGTCAACGCTACTTTTTGCCCAGACCTTAAGACTTCCATCATCTTCCCGGAAAAAAAACAAGGCCGGCGTGTCCAAAATCGTCTTGACATACTTTAAGGCAAGCTGCCCCAATTGACTGAATACCCTTGTCCGTAGCGAATCCGTGATGGTTTGCTGTGAAGAACTCTCTTCCAAAGGGGTGAGGAGGAGGAAATCTCTGCTCATCTCTTCGATTAGAGAAACCCGGTCCAGTCTGTCTTTCAGAAAGGCGTACTGACGGCGGACAATGTTGATGAGATAGGTAATCAGGGCGGCGATGCTGAAATAGACGGTAACATTATAAATGTCCTGCGGTTTGGAGATATGGAGAGAGTAATACGGTTCCACAAAACCGAAATTGAAGATGAAGAACCCGGCGGTAAAAGATAAAATCGCTGCCCAATTTCCAAAATAAATCGCCCCGGCGATGGTTGGCACCAAGTAAACAAAAACCAAAGAAGATGGCTGAATGATGTATTCCAGAAAGACATTGATCGCGGTGGTCAGGATCAACATCGCCACCACAATCAAGACCTGTCTCGGTTTATTTTGTCTCTCCTTGCGGACGCCTTTCCCCCCGTCGAAAAATAGCTCTGAACCCTGACTCTGACAAATTTTTTGCATGATCATTTGTCCATTATCACATTTGAAATATCGATGACCCATCTTGTCATCGCCTGTATGTTAATACTTGTATCAATAAAGATCAAGAGCTGCTTTTGCCTATTTTGGAATTCTTGCGATTATAAGGAAATGTTTTGTGGGTTGCAAGGAGCGAAAAATCGAACATCTGTATTCGTCTCAGGAATATTCATGATCCCGATAGAGGTGATTGTCATTCATTTTCGATTGTAGCCTTGCATTGTTCCTCTAAATCTGGAGAGCATGGAGGAAGAAGTGGATGGCGCCCTATGGCCTAACTTCTCAGGCAAGAATTTAACCAATTTGGTCGTGAATTTAGTCGGGACTTAATAGGTCTTAAGGGGTATAGGCACGGTTAAAAACTCAATAATATGGAGGAAATCGGCGTTTACAACGTAATTAATCCTCATGGCGGGACCACCGATATCTTTTGCAAGGCGATACTGCGATACGGCTAATTCCTCCAATAATTCTTTTAAATAGGCATCAGGATGCACTGGTGCAATAAGTTTTTTAGCCATATTATCCTCCGTTAATGAGAATCCTCTATTTTTAGATTCTCCGCATTTCCGTTTATCCATTCAAAGCAGATTCGCCATTGGTTGCTAATACGGATACTCCCTTCCCCTTTCCGATCCCCTTTTAAGCCTTCAAGCCTATTTGATGGAGGAAGCATCGTATCCTTAATGTCAGGAACAAATAAATATTGACATTTATGAAACATCACCTATAATCAAGCCGTACGGTGGTTATCGAACGCTTTTCGATCATACAGGCAACCATTTCAACCTCTCAAGGTTAAATTTGTCGCTGGCTCGGTCGACATTTTATGTGAAAGGAGGTGTAACAATGAAAAGATTAACAGCCCTTGCGTTAGCCACGCTTTTATCGTTTTGCCTCACAACCCCTTGTTTCTCTGATGGTCCGAATGAGGGTCCGAAGGATGATTCCAAAGCCTATACCCAGATAGATACAGATCGAAGATAGCGATTTCACCCATTGTATGTGCAGAAAATATTAAGAAGGGGTCTGAGCAATCAGCCCCTTTTTAATATTTGATATATTAAAAAAACATATGACTCACTGAGATGGCGACCATGACTAAGCGAAGAATGATCCTGATTGCCAAGATCATTATTACCATGTCGTTACTCGTAACAATTGCCCATGGGTCCGTCAATGAGGAAACCATCTTGGGAGATATCCTCAAGGTCTATGCCTCCGGTGAAAATGCCTTCCGTAATTACCTGATAACGAATAAACTCAATAACAGAAACATTGCCAATTTGCTGATGACGAAGGGGAACGACTATTTTTGGGTCCTGCATAATGAGAATGCCCGGAAATGCTATGAGAGTTCCCTTTTAATCTATAATGACCTTCATGACTCTCCAGGACAAGCCAAGGCATATAAGCATCTCGGCGATCTATTCCTGCGAACAGGAGACTATGCGAAGGCGGTTGAAATGTATGGCCGTGCCTTGCCCCTTTTCGAAAATACCTATAACGCCTCCGGTCAGGCCGGCATTTATCTGAGCCGGGGAGAAATCCATATGCGGACAGGGGACAATGTCGGGGCCTTTGAATTATATAAACAGGCGCTAACCCTCTACCTGAAATCAGGCGATGCGACCGGGCAGGGTAACGTTTATAAGGGCATGGCCGATCTGTACACAAGAAAAAGGGTTTTTCCAAAGGCGACCGAGTTGTACGAAAAGGCGCGCTCCTTCTATGGGCAGGCTTATGATGAAGCCGGTCAGGGTCGTGTCTATCAGAGTATGGTAGAGATCTACAGGAGAACAGGCAACAACGTAAAAGCCCTCGCCACTGCCGAAAAGGCGCTTGCCCTTTCCCTAAGTGCGAAAGACCTGCTCGGCGAGGGTGAGGTTTTTAAAAGTATTGGTGATATCCATTACTTCAAATCGGAAAATGCAAAAGCGATGGCTATATATCACAAGGCGCTCCCCATTTTCCTCAAGGCCGAAGAACCGACCGGTCAGGCTTACATATATTGGCGTCTGGGGCTGATTGCCCTAAGAATGGGAGACAATGTCGGCGCGTTGGACATGTATAACAAGGCGCTGGTCTTGTACCAAAAGGTCGGTGAACCGATTGGCATAGGACGCGTTTATTTTGATATCGGACACCTGTCCTATTATAAAAGAGATTTCGCCAAAGCCCTGGAGATGTACGAAAAAGCCCTTCCCTACTATTTGAAGGCCGATGAACCCAGCGGACAGGGAACTGTTTTCAGGGGGATGGCTTATGTTTATCTGATGACGGGTGATTATGAAAAGAGTCTGGCGATGTCCGAAAAAGCGCTTCGTCAGTATGAGAAGGCGGATTACCCTCTCGGCCAAGCGAATGTTTACTGGAATATGGGAGAAGCCTATTATTATAAAGAAAACTACGCCAAGGCGCTGGAGATGTATGACAGGGCCCTGCCGCTGTTTAGACAAGTAGATGAGCCCATCGGCCAGGGGATTATTTATCTGAATATGGGAGGGATCTACCTGAGGAGGGGCGAATACGCAAAAGCGGTAGACATGAATGAGAAAGCACTGGATTTATTTCTGAAAGCGGAGTCTCCTCTTGATCAGGTCAAGGCCTACAAGAACCTTGGTGATGTATATGTAAAGACACAGGATAACGAAAAAGCTCTGGAAAAATACAACCTGGCTTTCAATCTTGCCAAAAAGATCGAGGATGGGGAATCGGAAGCTTATCTGTTGGTTAAGAAGGCGGGTGTTTTAGGGAATAAAGGCAAAATATCTGAGGCCGTCCAACTTTATGAGCAGGGGATTTCCGGGTTTGAACGGGTGCGCGGGCAAGCCGGTTTTGCGGAAATGAAGAAGAGCTATATGGAGAAGGTCTATGATCATTATCAAGATGCGACGATCTTCATGCTCGAAAATAAATTTCCCGACAAGGCCTTCCGTTACGCCGAGTCCATGAAAGCCCGTGTCTTTTTGGATCAGTTGGCCGAGGGGTTGGTGAATCTGGAAGAGGGCATTAAGCCGGAGCTGAAGACGAAGCGAGATGGCATCGAGAATCGTCTGGCTCGTATCCAAAAAAAGCTCCAGGAGGAAGCAGCCAAGTCAAAGCCGGATAAAGAACGGATAGCCTCATTGAAGGAAGATCGATCCGGGGCGGAAGTGGAACTGGAGGCTGTCAAGCGCAAGATCCGTTACGAAAACCCCCGCTACGCCTCCGTCAAGTATCCCGAACCGGTGACAATCGAAGAGCTGCAGCGGCGGATTCTGAATCAAGATGAGGTGATCCTGGAGTATTTCATTGCCGAGACAGGGGCGTACTGCTTTGTCGTAACGCCGGATAAATTCGAGATTATCCGCTTGGCTGATCAAGCGGAAGCCGATGCGATTTTCGAAGCGGCTTCTTCCGGCAAGAAGGCACCGCAACTTGCGTCTGCCTCTGCGTTATCCACAGGTCCCCAGAAATCTCCATCCGCAACCGCGCCGGGAGTGCCGACAGCATCAGCCGCAAAACAATTGTTACCTGCCTCTGCAATCTATCTTACCCGGGAAACACTGGAAGCCGATGTGAACGAATGGGTGGAATTTCTTAAAACGCCCCAGACCATGAGCGCGGTCAAGCGCACCCTTGCGGAGCGTCTCTATTCCATCCTCATCAAACCCGTGGTGGGCTACCTGCAAGGCAAGACCGTCGTCATCGTTCCCGACGGCGTCCTGGCCCGCCTGCCCTTCGAGAGTCTACTTGTCCCATCGGAGGAGGGTATGACCTTTCTCGTGGAGAAGCACCGGCTCAAATACGTTCAATCCGCTTCGATTCTGGCCCTGATCCGGACGAAATACGATCGGGAGGGCCTGAGTGACAGGTTCATCGGTTTCGGAGATCCCGTCTATGACTATGAGAACTTCAAGGCAGGCAGTCCCGAAAAGGGAAGCGATGTGGAAGGAGGTACGAAGCTGGCGCAACTTTCCCGGAGCGGCTATCTCCGCTCCGGGGGCAAGCTGGACCGCCTCATGGGGAGCGGCAAGGAGGTACGGGAGATCGTGAAACTCTTCGGCGACAAGGGGCGGATCGGCAAGCCCCTCCTGCGCATCGAGGCTACGGAGGCCTACGCCAAGGACAAGGGCATGGAGGGTTACGGCTATATCCACTTCTCCACCCACGGCATTCTGGACGACAAGTTCCAGGCTATCGCCCTGAGTCAGATCCCCGGGGACGCGGAAGACGGCTTCCTGACCCTGGGGGAAATCATGAACAGCCGCTACCACGCCCGTCTCGTAGTCCTCTCCGCCTGTCAGACGGGTCTGGGAAAGATGGAACGGGGGGAAGGGGTCGTGGGTCTTACCCGCGCGGTCATGTATGCGGGGACGCCGGCCACGGTGGTGAGCCTCTGGAGCGTGAGCGACGAGGGGACGAAGGAGCTCATGGTTCGCTTCTACGAAAACATTCTGAAAAAGAAGATGACCAAAGACGAGGCCCTCCGGGAGGCCAAACGCTCCATGCGCGCCTCGGAAGATTACCGCCACCCTTACTACTGGTCCGCCTTTGTCATGTATGGAGAATGAAAAGCAGATAATGTACAGGATACTCGAAAAAACATGGGGAAATGATAATTGAAAGCTCGGGTTTGTAATTGTATGTCTTCCATGTAAGGAGGGGTTGCTATGCGTCAATGGTTTGCGGTCTTGTTGCTGGGTATTTTTTTAGTTTCTGCGGGCGAGCTCGTTGGCGCGGATAATGCCGGTAGCATCAGGATTCAAGAAGGTCCGCCGTCTTTTGAAACCATGGTTAGGTCGCTCATGGTGAAGGTGGTGCGTGTCAGCCCCAAATTTGAAAAAACAGTTACCGTAGCCGTAGGGATTAGGGGTTTTACCGGTGTAGTGCCGCCGGAGAAGGCTGCCTTCTGTTTCGGAGTGCTGGCTGCGGAAGGACAATATGCCGAGATAGCCGGCGACGAGGCGATGAAAAAGGACGTCCGGGAAGCGCTGCTGGTTCTTATCGGGGGCCTGAAACTAAAGATGCCGCCGCAACTTGCCACAACACGCGATTCAGCGGGCGCTCTTACCAAGTTTCAACCTGCCATCGACGAATATCTGCATAAAAACAATCTGAAAATCTATTATGATCTCGGCCAGTGGGCCGAGGCGATGCGCTTTGCCGTCCTGGCCGCTGTGGAAGCCGACCGGAGTGGAACCCGAAGCCATAGCGCGGCCGCTAAAGATGGAAACGCGCCCTCCTATCAGATCAATGGCGGAGATCTTCTCAAAGGTCCGGATAACCGGGCGGAGGATTTTCTGGCGGCCCTGAAGCGGGATAAGCTTCCCGAGGGGATCTTCCGGTCTCTGGAGGATCTAAAAAACCTGAAGGTGAAGCAAGCACCTCTGTCCTCTGAAAATCAGCAGACGGCTTTGCAGGCTTTGGAGACGATTGTCTCCCTGGCCGGAGAAGCCCGGCTGCGGACCAAGGAAGCATGGATCAGGCTCTATGGAGAAGTCATTGAGGGGGCGGACCCTGTTGTGGATCGGGCCCGCAACATCATTTTCCCGAAGATCTGGGCAGCCTCCCGTAAACCTGCGGGTGTGGTCTCCGAGCTGGTTGTAATCAAGGCCCAGGGCGATCCCTGGACCTTTGTCCTCCGGACGGACGGGGCGGTCATGATAACGCGGGGGGCTGTTCATCTCTGTTACCTGGATGTGTCGCAGGAGGTGGGCGACGCTAGGCTGGCATTTCTGGCCGGTCATGAGCTGTCCCATCTGGCCAATGGTCACTTCTGGCACGCCGAGACATTCGATGCCCTGAAGGCTTACGGCGGCTCGGCAGGTCAGGGGGGCAGCGAGGCGGTGCGCCTCATGTTCGCCCAGGTCACCGACGGCGCCCGGACGACTCCGGAAGCGCAGCAGGCCGCCCAGGTAAAGGAGCTACAGGCCGATCAGGAAGGATTGATTGCCTGTTCCATGGCCGGATATGATCCCAAGGCGGTCCTGTCGCGGGGAGGCGCAACCTTCTTCGATACGTATGTGGACCAGATCACCGAAAAGGCCGCCCTGGACGACAAGACCCATCCCACACCCCGGCAGCGGGCCGATTTTCTGAGAACAAGCCTGACACCCATTGTGGAGGCCCTTGAGCTTTTCACCTTCGGCGTCCGTCTTTATGAACTCGCCCGTTATGAAGACGCCCTGATCCTGTTCGGCATGTTCAACGAGCGATACCCGGGCCGGGAGGTCCAGAACAATATCGGCCTGTGCCATTTTCAACTGGCCCAAGGGGTGCTGGAAAACTGCGATGCTTCTCTCGCGAATCGTTTCAGCATTCCCGTCCAGGTAGATACGGAGACCAGGGCCGTGCTGGTTGCGGCCATTACCGCCCCTACCATGATGGAAAGAAGCCTGTCCACGGGTGTTCAGAATTGCTATGAAAAAGCTGCATTTAAGAGACATATGGCGCGGGCCGTTACCTTGTTGCGCATGGCGATGGAGAAAGACCCCCTTTATATTCCGGCCAGGATCAACCTATCTTCGGCGCTGATCGTAAACCGTGAATACGACAAGGCGGGAATTGCCGCCAAGGAGGCCGTCCAGATTGCGAAAGAGAAGTTGAAAAAGCCGGCCGGCTCACCCGAAGGGATGAACAACCGGGCCTTGGCCCTTTATCTGGCCGGTGCCGCAGAAGATCGCCCGGCCTTGAAATCGGAAGCCGTTGCTCTGCTCAAGTCACTGGCCAGTCAATGTCCTGAATATCATGGAGTTCTTTACAATATTGGTTCAATGGAACTGGAGATGGGCTTGCGGAAAGAAGGGGAAGTCGATCTGCGCCGTTTTGTCGAGAAAGGGGGCGATGCCCCCCTGATGGCCAGCGCCAAAAGAGCATTGCGTATGAGAGGGGACGTTTCCTATTCGGCGGCGTCCAGCGTTATGCCGGACCGACCGGCAGTCCGCCCCGGCCCGCTTAATAGCGGGACGCGGGAAGAACTGCGGGCGACGCAACCGAAAGTCTTCCCCTCAAGCGTCGGCATGGTTTCCATCTACATCCATTCGGAATGGACGGCTTATCTGATCAGAGACGAGGTTATCGTCGTGGAAAAGCCATTGAGGACGCCGCTGCTGCGGGCAGATTTTATTTCAAAATTCGGCCGTCCGTTGCGAACGGTCAATACGGCGGCCGGTGAGGTTTTGATCTATGGCAGTTATGCCGCCGATGTGAAGGAGGGACGAGTCCTGCGGCTGGCGTTCTTCGAAAGGATGTAGTATCACTGGAATGGCAATGGTAGAGATTATGATTTGGAGATTCTTTTGAACGGAAAGCGGACGGAACCATTTAAAAACAATCCGATGTACGCATACCTGATGGTGCTGGTAATATGTGCGAGTGCCGGATTACAGGGATGGATGGCCCTATTTACTAATTTCGCCAAAGAAGTCGTAGGGGTGAACGGCTTTCAGATCGGTGTGGCACAAGCGGTGCGCGAAATTCCGGGCTTCCTTACCTTCATGGTCATGTACGTATTGTTGATCATGAAGGAACATCGATTATCGGCATGGTCGGTTGTCCTCCTGGGAATCGGGATT
>JBAYKV010000056.1:0-15126 GCA_041664405.1 Syntrophales bacterium | reverse complement strand
TTGCGCCGCCGTGCTTGTCGGAGGGGCCGTTGTGGGCGCCGGCACGGGAACATACATGTTCATCAACGGGGAATTGAAGACCGACTATAATTTCAATTTTGACAAGGTCTGGTCAGCCGCTGAAAAAACCGTGGCCACAATGCGGGGTACTGATGTCATGCCGGCAAAAGGCATCGGCACCGGTCATATCGATTCAGTGATCAACGGCGAAAAGGTACGGATTTCCGTTACCTTCAAAGAAAAAGACATTACCACGGTCGCCGTCAGGGTGGGGATGATTGGCGATGAAACGGCATCCCGGATGATTCAGGCCAATATCGCCGACAATCTGGCCAAAAAATAGTGAGGCCGGGAATGGCTTATCGTCTCCTGACGCAACTGCTCTGCCTGCTCGTGCTGGCATGGACCCCTCATCTCGTCCATGGACAGCAGATCCCTGCGCACCAATGGCCGGACAGGCTGACCCTTTGCGGAGAGCGGGTCCCCCTCGAACGTCAGGACGTCTGGGAAATGATGGACCAGGCCTTTGTTTCATCGGTGTATAATCAGCCGCGGGTTATTCTCTGGATCAAACGGGCCCACCGCTATTTCCCCTATGTGGAGAAGCGGCTCCGGGAACAAAAACTTCCGGACGACCTCAAATACGTCGTCGTCGTGGAAAGCGCCCTGAAGACCTATTCCACATCAAGTGCCAAAGCCGTCGGCCCTTGGCAGTTCATTGAAGGGACGGGGAAGAAGTACGGTCTTCGCACCGACCGCTGGATCGATGAGCGATACAATTTCGAGCGGGCAACGGATGCGGCCCTGAACTATCTGGCCGACCTTAACAGGGAATTCAAAAGCTGGAGTGTGGCAATAGCCGCCTATAACTGCGGAGAGAACAGAATGGCCAGGGATTTGAGAGCCCAGGGGGTCAACAATTTTTATGACGCCGACCTGCCTCTGGAGACGGAGGCCTATATCTTCAGTATCCTGGCCGCAAAATCAATCCTCTCAAATCCTGCCGCTTACGGCTATTCCATCCCCACCGCAAAAAGGTATCCACCCCTGGAATATGACGTGATAGAACTCTCCGTGCACCAGGAGATTCCTATCACCGCCATCGCCCACGCCTGCGACACAACCTACAAGACCATCAGGGAAATGAATCCGGAAATACGCCAGAACGCCCTTCCTGCCGGACATTTCAAATTACGCGTCCCCAAGGGGAAAGCCCAGGGATTCGATACCCGTCTGAAAAAAGAGCTGTCCCGGTAACAAGCCCGTCAACCCCGATAAGAGCGCCCGATAAAATAGAACGAGGAGTAGCATCAGGGGCCGGCCGCTTTCTTATGCTGTTTCTAGATCAAACAGGGACCAAGGAATTCAAACCTCCCCAGCCCCTGTTTAGTAATTTAGATTTGGTATGGAAAAACACCTCACTATTTTGTCGCTCCTGCTCCCTGGATCTTCATATCAAACTTCTTGTGGCAATCGAGGCAGTAAACCTTGGAAGCCTTGTGGCCGCTATGGCAGACCGTACAGGCGATATCACCCAGGTGGGACTTGTGGGGATTGCGGTCCTTGAAGTCCTTCGGTTCTGTCTTCATGGCCAACTTTTCCATCGGACCGTGGCAGACCAGGCAACGGCTGTTTTCCACCGTATCATCGGCCTTGGGAAGGACCTTGCCGTGACATCCGGCGCAGCCGATATTGGCCTTGGCATGGAGATTATCCGTGAAGCTCGATCCTCCCCAAGAGGCGAAAATCTCCTTCATCATTGCGACGTCCTCTTTGGACGGAGCGCCCAGCGATCCCTTGACCCCCTTGATACCGAAGTTTTTGCCGTGGACCCAGGTATGGCAGGCAGTGCAGTCCTGTTTCCCTTTAGGTGGGACGTGGGCCAGGTGGATCCGGCTGGAAAAAGCGTTTTTCTCGGCTTTCCCGGCGAGATCCGGGGCATGGCAGGATGTACATGCCGAAAGGTCATTCCCCTTTACGGGAGGGTGTCCCTTGGGAACGACCTTGGTAAAATCGGTATGACAACTCTGGCAAGATGCCTTGGCCGGCTTGGCAGCCTCGGCCGTACGGTTGCCGGTCACTAAATAGGACAGACACAACAGGGCGGCCATAACGAGAATGGATAAGAGGATTCTTTTCATGGTCAACATTCCTTCTTCGTTGGTTGATAAGACAGGGGTCCATGGACGGCCATGGACCCCTGTCTTGTGTTATGCTTTCTCCTTGGCCACATTCCTTGCGGCAACACGACCGAAGACGACGCAATCGGGGATCGCATTGCTCCCCAGCCGGTTTGAACCATGAACTCCGCCGGCCACCTCGCCGGCGGCGTAGAGCTTCGGGATCACCTTCCCGAAGACATCGACGACCTGGGCCTTGTCGTTAATCCGCAGTCCCCCCATGCAGTGGTGAACAGCGGGCCACTGGGCGACGGAGTAGAAGGGTCCCTTCGTCATCGGGGTCATCGCCTTGGTAATCGGCTTGCCGAACTCGAGATCCTTGCCCTCGGCCAGATACTTGTTGTGCTTTTCGATCGTATCAACGAGGGCATCCACGGGAAGACCGCTTTTCTGGGCTAACTCGGCAATGGAATCGGCGACTACAAAACGGCCATTCTTGATACCTGCATCGACCTCTTCCCTGGTCCCCCCTAATTTCTCGACCATCTCATCACTGAAGATCGTATAGGTTGGTTTCCCCTGTGGGCCGAGGGCAATCTGGGCAAAGCTCACGTGGTCGCGCCGTGCGAGCTCGCTGATGAAGCGCTTGCCCTGTTTGGTGACGTACACGATGCCGTTTCCGGGCCCGTTGAAGGGATAGAGGGCCGGGGTATCGAGGATGCCCGTATCCGGAGCCGCATAGGGATACAACTGGATGAAATTCATCTGCAGTGTGTCCGCGCCGACGGACTGGGCAAAACGGATCATCTCGCCTGTGGCGCCCGGATGATTGGTGCAGTTCCAGTTATCTTCCGCTATATAAGGATAGTGATCCCCGCGCATCTTGATGTCGCGGCTGAACCCGCCGGAGGCCAGGATCAAGCCCTTGTTGACCTTGATGTTCGAAACCTTCCGGCCCCGCTTCACCTCTACACCCAGAATGGGGCTCTTGGGATCGGCGTCCGCCCTCCAGATCCAGATCACCTCGGCACCGAGCCGAAATTTGGCGCCATTTTTTTCAGCGATCCTCTTGAGGGCATCCACGTACACCTTTCCAGTGCCGGCCGGATGGGTCCGGTATGCCGAATGGCCGCCCGCACGGACCACCGTCGGACGGATAACCGCGCCACCTTCATCGATCATCCAGTTCAGGGCGCCCGTGGCACCTTCGGCCATGACCTTGACCAGGGCCGGTATGCTGTAATAGTCGCCGCCCTTGAGGGTATCTTGCGTGTGAAGATTGATACTGTCGTCGCCCAGGTTGAGCTTCTGGCGATAGTGGAACTTGTCGTCCCAGGAGGCATAGACGCCGCCGTTGATGATGGAGTTGCCGCCGTAGGTGGGCATCTTCTCCAGAACGATTACCTTCGCCCCGTCGGTTGACGCCTGCGCAGCGGCGGAGCACCCGGCGAAGCCGGAACCGATCACGACTACATCCCAGGTCTCATCCCACTTCTTGGGAAGCTTCTTGATCATCGCCTCCGCTGTTCCCGGTGCGGCCATGTTCAGGGCCAGGCCTCCGCCCGCCACGATCGCTCCCAGGGTAACGGCTCCTTTCAGGATGGAACGACGGCTCACGTTTGTGATGCTTTCATCTCTACTTTTTCCCTCTGTCATAAAATTACCTCCTTCGCTAATTTATAATTGTGTTTAAATATCAGATAACTACTCTCGCGTCGTTTATTCATCCCTTTTCATTCGTTTGAGGCCACACCAATCCAATCTAACAACGGTGTAGCCGGTTTCAGAAAAGGCATCAATCAGACAAAAGATGAAAATAATATAGGTGCATGATGAAATAAGTCCGTCGGTCCGCTACTTAAATACAGGCCTTGGGAGATCGAGAAGAATATGTTCCGCAGCGAGGACATAACCTTCCAGTTTTTTAATGATATTGGCAGCAAAGGCTCTGATCTCGGCATCTTGGCCCTTTTCCGCTGCGAGAATCAGCATATTTTCGGCATTCATCTGTTCCGATACCGTATTGAAGTTAAACGATCCGGTCAGAATCGTTTTTTGATCGATGATGATAATGCGGTTGTTGGCAATGGCATGAACCCCATCCGGATAAACAGGTATGCCGGCATTGGCCATCTCCGTGGGAGGGGTGAGCCCTTCCTGCCTTTCCGATTTGTCCATGATGAGTTCAACTTTTTCACCGCGCCTGTGGGCAATTGTCATGGCCTGGGCGAGGGACGGCGAATGGAATGAATAGGACTGAATAAGGATTTCCGAACGGGCACGGGAAATAGCTTTTAAAACGGCGTCGGTGCAGCCTCCGTTGGGGCTGAAATAGACTTGTGCGGTGGTAGGACCGGAAAGGGTAATATCAACGGCCTGAACGCCGCTGCCGGGCAGAAGAAGCGTAAAAATGATGAACAAGCTGAAAAACATGGCGTGTGTTTTCATGTTGCGGCTCTTCGATACTCTGGTTATTAGTACAATTGACAGTGAGACTTTGTCAAGCTATATCGTTGGTTCTCTTGGAGGAGGGCATCATGAAATTCGGAAAGTTGTGTATTCTGGCAACCGCCACTACAGCCACAATTGATTTAGATGAGTTAACGAATCGGAGATCAGCGGCTATTTATTGCTTCCGGGTCTTGTTCCCCGGAAGCAATATTTACGGGCACATCAATCCGGGTAAACAGCGGGAAATGATCCGAAGGATAACACTTTTTCAAGCATAGTTGAATAATTCGCGCATCCAGGACCCGGATGGAAGAGGAGACAAAAGTATAATCCAACTTAAAACGGAAGAAAAATCTACGATACCCGTGGAAAGTGGCAGCATTGCGCAGATTTGGATATCGAACCCGGAAGGTGTCTCTCAACGGGTCGGGATTCAAGACCCTGCCTTTTTTCAATGTGCTTAAAGGAATTTTACCTTTTAAATACCTAATGGGTGCACTCTTTTCCCGGGCGTTAAAATCACCAGTCAGGATAAAGGCATCCGGGTAAGATCGGGCATGTATGCGCTGCATTAGCAAGATAACGCTTTTTTTCCGTGAATGTGGGGAAAGATGATCCAAATGGGTATTATAGAAATAAAAAGGCTGCTGAGAATCTTTGTCGGTCAACCTCACCCAGGCGCATTTTCTCGTCATGATGTTTCCCCATCCCTTTGAGCCGGGAATTTCGGGTGTGTCGGAAAACCAGAAGATGCCTTGCTCGGAGAGGGCAAAGCGCGCTGCATCAAAAAAAATGGCATTATGCAACACTTTATGGCCGCCCGAATTTTCCGCGCCGCTCATCTTGTATCCGTGAAGCATGGAATGAATTTCCGCAATTTGAAAGTCTAACGCTTCCTGCAGGCCCAGAACATCCGGGTGGCATCTGGTTAAAACCTCGCTAACAAGATGGCGGCGAAATACCCAACTGTTTCTGCCGTCATGCGCCGTTCCCCGGCGAATATTAAAGCTCATTATTTTTAAACTTAAGCCCGATTCCGGCAACACATCAGAAAAAGTATCTGTTGGGACGTTGAGGAGTTTTCGCCGTGAATTGAAAGCCCGCAGCCAATTGACCGGTCGAAAAATCGACTTTTTAACAAATTTAAGTCCCTTCATTTTTCCTTTTCACCTTATCTCGCATCGCTGGTTTAATTCATTGCATTCTTAAGATTTGCATTTCGCAGTAAAATAAGCATGATACATGAGAAAAGCAAGTGCCTGTATGACTAAAAACAGCTTGCAGGATGAATTATTTGGTGTACACTACCGACAATCAATACACATGAAAGAGTTCACATTCGGATAGGGTATGACATTCATCAGACTTCTTTTTTTGTTCCTCCTGTCGGTTCCAATCTTGGTTACCAGCAACGGATGTGCGACCTTGCCGAATGTAACTGAAAAGATTGACGCGGCGCCGACTACCCAGGGACCAAGCCAAATCGTTTCGGCTAAAGGACTGCTATCTCCAAAACAGAGCAAGGCAATCATGGAAAGGCTGAAACGATCGGTCGCCCCGACGGACATTCTGGAACGCCACACTGCCGTCGTGGAATCGGTCACCGAAAGCCCGCTGACGAAGGGGAACAAAGTCACTCTCCTCGCTGATGGCCAAGCTGCCTATGCCGCAATGTTCAAAGCCATCCAGAGTGCCAGAGACCATATCAACCTCGAAACCTATATCATCGATGATGATGACGTGGGCCGCAAATTTTCCGACCTGTTGCTGAAAAAACGGGCGGAAGGTGTTCAGGTTAATCTCATTTATGACAGCGTGGGCAGTTTCAATAATCCCGCTTCTTTTTTCAAACGCTTGACGGACGGGGGGATTAAGGTTGTCGAATTTAATCCGATCAATCCGCTGAAGGCTCGTGGAAACTGGCTTCTCGCGCATCCGGATCACCGCAAAATTTTGATTGTCGACGGCAAAATCGCCATTACAGGCGGCATCAACATCAGTAGCGTTTACTCGAGCAGGCTTTCTGGGGGAAGAGTTATAGAAGAAGGGAAACCGCTGCCCTGGCGTGACACGGACGTTCAAATTGAAGGTCCCGCTGTGGCTGAATTCCAAAAGCTCTTTCTTGACACGTGGTCCAAGCAGAATGGGCCTAAACTATCCGGAGGGAACTACTATCCAAGGGCGAAAGAAGGTGGTAATGCCCTGGTGCGAGTCGTCGGCAGTATACCAGGCTCGGACAACAGGATCATGTTTATCGTTTATGTGGCCGCCATCACCTTTGCTGAGCATTCTATTCATTTGACGAATGCCTATTTTATACCCGACGACCAGATACTGAAGGCCTTCACGGATGCAGCCAGGAGGAGTGTTGACGTCAAGATTATTCTACCCGGGACCACCGATTCCGCGGTGGCCTTATATGCAGCGCGGTACAATTATTCCGGGCTGTTGGAAGCAGGGGTGAAGATATACGAACGCCGCAACGCCTTACTACATGCAAAAACTGCGGTTATTGACGGTGTCTGGTCAACGGTCGGTTCCACCAACATGGACTACTGGAGCCTTTTAAGCAATGACGAGGCGAATGCGGTTGTCCTGAACCATGATTTCGCTGCGGAAATGGAGAAGACATTTACCAAGGATATTGCGGAGTCCCATCAGATTAAAGTGGAAGAGTGGAAAGAGAGACCCCTGTTCTCGAAGATAAGGGAATGGTTTGCCCATTTGTTTATTCGCTGGCTGTAAACCGGTTAGATAGCTATGACTTTCAGGAAACTATACCTATTCTTTTTTTCTTTGGCATTGACCGCCTTCCTGCTGGTTCCTGCCTTCATGGTGGAGACAGGCATATCTGCAGAGAAAATACAGCGGGTCTCGGACCACTTCGATGGCCTTCGGTATTTCAATCCCGATGTTCCTCAACCTCCGCCATATCCTCCGGGGTCGGTGCCAAGACGTGGGGTAACCTGGTGGGTTTGGAACTGGATTCTAAACAATGATTGGCCGGAATGGCCTGATGTGAGGGATATTCCGCTGGGACCGCGTCCTGTCGCCCGTATCCCGAAGGGCATGATCAGCGTGACCCCTATCGGTCACGCCACCTTCCTCATTCAAATGGATGATCTTAACATTCTCATCGATCCAATTTGGTCTGACCGCTGCAGCCCGATATCATGGATGGGTCCCCAAAGGTACCGTCAGCCCGGCATCCGTTTTGAAGAACTTCCCCCCATTGATGTCGTGCTGGTGTCCCACAATCACTATGATCACCTTGATCTTCCCACCTTGAAGCGTCTCGCGGAAAAGGGAACGCCGCGTTCCATCGTGTCCCTCGGGAATCTCGATCTCGTCCGGGGCGCCGGCATTCCAACCGTAGATGAGCTTGATTGGTGGCAGTCGGTCCGTGTATCTCCCGACGTAACGATAACAATGGTTCCGGCGCAGCACTTTTCGTCGCGCACCCCGTGGGACCGCAATCAAACCCTCTGGGGAGGTTTTGTCATCTCCGGACAAGGGGGTAACGTTTTTTATTCCGGGGATACGGGTTACGGCCCCCATTTTAAAGAAATCGCCCGCCGCTTTTCGCCGATCCAAGTGGCGATCCTTCCCATCGCGCCCTTCCGGCCGCAAAAGCCTAAAGAACCGGCTCCCGGGTATCGATCCATTGTCCACATGGGACCGGCAGAGGCCGTCAAAGCGCACCTGGATCTGGGCGCGCCGTTCACCATTGCCGCCCACTTCCAGGTATTCCGGCTTGGCATCGAGGGGTTTGATGATGCGGTGACGATTCTGGCCTCGACATTGAAGGAGCATAATCTGAAGCCCGACGACTTCATCGCCCCTGTTTTTGGTCAAGCTATTATCATGCCCCCCATGGCGAATGTATTACCGTCGCTCGTGTTTAAAGAGCATTGTGCCGGAGCGAAGCTTTTCAACGACTGCCCGCCCGTAAACATGAATCTGAAAGAGGAAGCATTTCACTGACAGAAAGGTGGAAGGCCAATAACATGCCTCATCCAATCGTGCCGTTCGGCGGCTTGAAACCTGAGCCATGGATTGAGGGACTATTGTATGAAGAAAAAAATTACGGTATTATTCATCGTACTTATTTCATTGGTGGCGGTGCGTGCTTATGCTCAGGATTCCCGAGAGGCGGCTAAAATCAAGTATTTAATTGCATCCGTCGAAACTCTGGAAGGGGCGAAGTTCATCAGAAACGGCAGAGAATACGATGCCCGGCCGGCTGCAAACCACTTGCGCCTCAAACTCAAAAATGCGGGTAATCACGTAAAGACGGCAGAAGACTTCATTAAGTATTGCGGCTCTAAATCTTCTATGACAGGTGAACCTTACCTGATACGGTTTACGGACGGCATCACCGTGAAAGCCGAGGCATTTTTCAGGAAAAAGCTTATGGCGTTCGCAAAAGACAGACTATAACCTCACGCATATGCATGCCAAAGCGGCATTATGTTACCCCTCTGCTCCGCCCTCTTTCGTCTGTCGGCACTCCGCAGTCACACCTTTCGGGATCAACCTCACCGCAGCCCAGATCAGCAGGGGCAAGATAACCAAGTCGTCGAGATGCCCCACCACGGGAATAAAGTCCGGGATTAAATCTATTGGGGAAACGGCATACGCTATTGCGACCCCGAGCAAGAGTTTTGAAAAACGCGGCGTCCGCGGATGCCGAAGCACACGCCGATAGAATTCTATCTCCTGCAAGAAGCGTCCGATCAACCGGCGCGAATGCTCGGCTAATTTCATTGTTCCGGATAATGAGAATCGTTATGAATCAGTATTGCGTCACCCCCGTACTTCCCCGTATTGGTGAATACTCGACAGGCACCCAGGTATAGGCGTTGTTTCCATCTGACCGTATGCGACCGATACCCGGGAAAGGCAGATGCATACCGGCAACCAACACCTTGCGTTCAGCAGCGCTCTTGAACAGCGCCTGCCGTACGGAGACGGCCTGTTTCTTATCGGTATCGTACTCAAAAGCCACGTCCGGACGGGGGAACTGGACCGCCAGGGAGTGCACCATATCCCCGGTAATCAAGAGCGATTCTTTGCCGTCGCTGACTTCATAGGCCGTGTGCCCGGGCGTGTGACCCGGGATGAGGACCGCTTTGACATCCGGAACCGGCATCTCGCCGTCTCCGAATGTCTTCCATTTCCCCAAAGCGATATAAGGGGCGGCCAGGTCACGGGCCATCTTGAAATACTTTTTATACTCCGCCGGTGCTTTTTCCGCTACGGCAGGGGATAGCCAGAAGTCGTTTTCTCCTTTGGATACATAGACAACGGCATTCGAAAAAGCCGGTTTGCCTGACCCATCCAGCAATCCCCCCACATGATCGCCGTGCATATGGCTGATCATCACGGCGTCGATCTGCGCCGGGTCGTAACCTGCTGCCTTGAGGTTCTGAATCACGCTCCCGAGGGTCGGAACAAATACCTTGGCGGCACCTGCATCCACCAGTATCAGCTTAGAACCGGTATTGATCAGATAGGCATTCACCGCCACCGGCATCTTGGGGCTGCCGACAAACATGCGGGATAGTAAGGTCTGAATCTCTTTTTCAGAGGCATTTGTCAGCATTTTTACATCCAGATCAATAAATCCATCGCAAAGGGCGGTTACCTCATATTGTCCCAGCATCATGCGATAGTATCCCGGCGCCTGGGTCTTGACCATGGGTGCCTCAGCCTGGACAGAGGAAAGGAAACAGAACAGCAACAGGGCGCTAAACAGCACTACCCTGAAGCTCCTACGTTGAGACACCGATGTGCATTTCATGAAAACAGCTCCTTTCAGGAATAATTTTTCTTCTATTCAATTGACACCCCCGGCCTTTGTCCTTATACTCTTTTCCCGGAAAAAAGGAAGTCTTATCGGGCAGATGTTAAGAGACAACGAAAATAGCAGGCAGTCCATCCGTATCGCCCCGACATATTTTCTGTCACACATCAATAGCTAAAATTGTCTAACGAGAAGAAGGTGAAACAGATGTCAAAGCTATCGAATGCCGTAACGGCGCCGCTGGAAATCCTGGTTGAACAAGCCAAAAGCGGCGACAAGGATGTCCTCGAAGAGATCATCAGGAGGATCCAGGATAAAATTTACGCACTGGCGATCCGGATGCTCTATATCCCTGCCGATGCGGAAGACGCTGCACAGGAGATCCTCGTCAAAGTCATCACCCACCTGGGGACATTCAAAGGGGAGAGCCGCTTCGAGACCTGGGTCTATAGCATCGCCTCCAACCATCTCCTGACCACGCGCAAATGCCGGGCCGAACGCTGGCAAATGACCTTCGACAAGTGCATCCACATGATCGAAGAGGGGTCCCTGGAAAAGGGAGGTGCTTCTTTCATCGCCGCCGAGGACAACCTCATTGTGGAGGAGACAAAACTCGCCTGCGTTCATTACCTGCTGCTGTGCTTGAAGCGGGAGATCCGCCTGGCCGTTATCCTGGGAGAGATCTTCGGCGTCAAAAACACCGAGGGCGCCAAGATCCTGGGACTTACTCCGACCGCCTATCGACAGCGGCTCTCCCGCGGGAAAAAACAGCTCACCGCTTTCCTGGTCCGGAAATGCGGCCTCGTCGATCCGGAAAACCCCTGTCACTGCGAAACACTGGCGGCGCTGCACGTGAAGAAAAGGCATATCGATCCTGAAAACCTGCTTTTTGCCACGCATCCTTGTCGCACCCAGCGGGACAGCAATGGCAAGGAGCTGTTGAAGGAACTTGATCAAATGGCGCGGGCCGCCATGCTGATCCGGAACCACCCCGACTACGCGGCCCCCGGCGTTTTAGTAGCATCCATGAAAGGTCTGATTGATTCAGGAAGATTTCAACTTCTGGGTCGATAAATAAAAGGAGGTCGATGATGAAAGTTGATGAAGCCATGGGAAACGCGATCCAGAAACACTTTGCCTACACCGATGAGGAAATGAAGATTTTCATGGATAATCCCCGCAATCTGGATGTCCTCGGGAAGGCGCCCCTCTTCGCGAGCAAAACGATGGTCTTCGAAGTAGTGGACGCCCACGGGTGCAGCAGCCGGCATAAAAAGGGCGATAAACTCTGCTTCGACGGGGCGGGCAACCTCCTCACCAAACGGTCTCCCGACCGGATCTGCATCTATGCCTTGAGCGCCGCCGCCGGTCTCATCTTCGCCGCCGGCGAACTCCTCATGGCCGGGATCGACCCGAACGGGATGCGTTTCAAGAGGACGGGCTGCTTCGATGTAGGGGTGAAATGCGGCGGTTGGGGCCGTATCGTCATGGAACTCAAGGTGGAAGACCGGCAAAGATGAAGTTTTGCGATCATCGCCATCATGCCCTTTCTAACACTCATACTCGAAGCAGTCACAACGAAGCATTAAAACCTCCCTTACCCCCCCTTTGATAAAGGGGGGATGGGGGGATTTCAATATTAAAACAAGACTTTTATTCAAGAGGTGTAGAATGTCCCTGACGGAGGAAATAAAGGACTACGCCCTCGCACTCGGATACAGCCGCGTGGGGGTTACCACGGCGGAGCCCTTCCCCTTGTACGTCCAGGCCCTGCAGGAACGCGCCGACGATTACGACTGGGCGGTCGATTCGGGCCTGCGCCTCGAGCGTGGGGTCGATCCCCAGGATCGCCTGCCGGGTGCCCGGTCCATCATTGTCGCGGTGTACGACTATGTTCGGGAACACTTCCCAGAGAAACTGGTGGGCAAGATCGGCCGCCTCTACCAATCGCGCTCCTACATCGAGCCGCCGACAAGCCTCGGGGGAGCGCGGGTGCAGCTCATGCGGCAGTTCCTGGAAGGGAAAGGGATACAGGTCGGGCGCTGGTTTTTGATTTCCTCCGGCGTTCCGGACCGCCTCGCCGCCGTCCGCGCCGGGGTCGGCGAAATCGGCCGCAACACTTTCGTCTGCACCCCGGGTATTGGCACCTTCGTGATCATCCACACGTTCATCGTGGATACCGAATTGGAGTACGACACGCCTACGAACGTGACGCATTGCCCGCCCACGTGCCGGCTGTGTATCGAGGCCTGTCCAACGGGGGCGATTGTCGCCGACTTTCGCCTGAACCCACGGCGGTGCCTCACCTTCAACCACGTCGTCAACGTCCATGGCTTCCGGAACACCTCGCCATATATCGACCCGGAGCTGCGGCCGAAGATGGCAAGCTGGATCCACGGCTGTGACGTTTGCCAGGAGGCCTGCCCACGCAATCAAGCGAAGCTCAAGGCGGAGCTACCGGTGAATGCCTTCCTGGAGGTGACGGCGCAGCACTTCAGCCTGACGGGTCTCCTGAAAATGGGAAGGGAGTTCGAGATGAAGGCCGTCGCGCCGCTCCTGCACACCTACATGCAGAAGCGCAAGTATTTCCAGCGCAACGCCGCGGTAGCCCTGGGCAATAGCGGCAACCCGGAGGTGGTGCCGCCCCTCGTACAGGCCATGGAGGATCCGGAAGAACTGGTGCGGGGGCATGCAGCGTGGGCTCTCGGAGAATTAGGTGGCGCCGCGGCCAGACACGCCCTGGAGGCGAGCCTGACACGGGAGACCGGCGCCCAGGCTGCCGGGGAGATCCGGGCCGCCCTCGCCAGAACCTGAGCGGAAGCCGAGAACTAGATAAATATCAATTCCCGCGGGGCATCAAGGGAAATTGATTTTGGGTAATATTTTCTCCTTCTTCTCAGAAGTCGCCAGGGGGAATTTGGAAAAGGCCGGCGATTACGCCGTCAAAATAGTCCGGCAGGTAGCGGTCCCATAGCTTCACGGGGAGATCTTTCAACTCCCCCTGGTTTGACAGGGTAAACAGGAAAAGGTAGCGCATCAGATATTCTACGTTTTTCGCCAAATGTCCCCGGTACTGCTGGCGGAGGCGTTGCGCGATAGTCCGGTCTTCATGCATGCAGCGACCGATCTCGCTTTCCAGCATCTCCTGGTAGTTGGAGACGATGATTTCCAGATAGACGTCTTCCTCTCCGGAAAGGACAAAATCGGCATAATTCCGGTCCGCCTGCGCCGGAGCTACACCCCGGCTTGCCATGACGGCGTACATACTTGCCGGCAGTGCCCCCCGGATCATTTCATCCTTGGGCGGTAAGATGCGGACCACCAGATTGACGGCGTTGTAGAGCCCCTGATGGCGTTGCTCCTCCACCACCCGGCAATGTTCGATATTATTAAGCGCCGTTAGTATCCGTCCCTGTTCGTCGTCTTCCAGAACCACCTTTACGCCGGCTACGTCATTAATGACCAGGTCGGTCGCCCCTTTGATCTCCCGCTGCCGCTGCAGATCTTCGACAAACCGCTCTTCCGCATCGAGAAATTCGCCGAGCATCTCCTCCGGGGAAGTAAGCAGATATTCACGGGGAATGCATAGACGCACGGCCCGCTCATCAGCCAGGGTTTCGGCGTGTCTTTTGATCGCGTCAAAGATCCAGTCAATGATCCGTCTCGCCCCTTTTTCCGCCAAACGCCGGATGCGCTTGATCCGCCAGGATCCGAGATAATCCTCTCCCTTTTCCTGGCTCTTGAAAAACAGCATCGCCTGGCAGGGCGTTTCGCGATAGAAACGTCCGGGGTGTTCTTCATAGTCCCTGATCAGTCTCTCGATGCGGGGGTTGCGGTATGGCGGCCTGTGGACCATGGCGTCTTTGATTTCACCCTTCAGACTGATCCGCTCCCCCCGCAGGTCTGAACCATGTAATTCCTGGAAAAGCCTCCCGGCAAAATGGTGGAGATACCTGGAAACAAAGAGCTGGTTGAAATGGACCAGACGGGTAATCAGATCGCCATCGCCGCTCTGAACATTACCGTACATAGAACGGCTGATAAGATCTTTCAGTTCATTCCGGTGCAGGTAGCTATTGATGGTGATCATGGCGCCTCCGCCTCAAGTAACTTTTCCTTTACAATCGGTTTTTCATTCTTTATAATCAGGCCGCAATGGTTTTGGGTTCTCATTAACTCCATCTGATCAGCCGGATCTTTCTATCAATTATATCAATACAGGGGCTTCCTCAATGGAAGATACCATAAACAAGACAAAATAGACAGGCATCAAAGAGGTGACGACATGGCACAGGGCGACGCATTGGACGAGACCTATGGAGGTCTCGGCATCGGAAGAAAAGTTCAGGAACTCAGGGAAAAGCAGCAGTTGACGATCATGGATCTGGCGGCAAAAACCGGCCTTTCCAAATCCGTGCTTGGGGAAATAGAGTCGGGCGAGGTGATCCCCCCGGTCGCCGTGCTTCTCAGGCTTGCCAAGGCCATGAATGTAGGTATGGCCTACTTCTTTCAGGATACCGCCGTTGCGGACAAGGTATCGGTTACCCGCAAAGACCAGCGGATACGGGTCAAGAGGCGCCCCCATCATCACGAAGGGGAAGTGGACTATATCTACGAATCTCTGGAAACAAGGAAGCCGGACAAGCACATGGAACCGCTCTTCGTCGAATTCCAGCCCATGGAAACAGGAGACATGATTTTTTCAACCCATGAAGGGGAGGAATTTGTTTATCTTTTAGATGGAAAACT
>JBAYKV010000055.1:0-15610 GCA_041664405.1 Syntrophales bacterium | reverse complement strand
TCTGCCGATGCCGATCTTGACGAGGTTATGGGCGTGCATCCGGGTGATGTCCCGATCGTTAAAGATAATCCGGCCGCTCTTGGGCTTGTAGAACCCGGTTATACAATTCATGAGGCTTGTCTTGCCGGCCCCGTTCGGACCGATCACGGCATATAGTTCCCCGTTTCTCACCTTCAGATCGATGTTGGTCAGGGCCTTCACGCCGCCGAAATTCAGGGATAAATCCTTGATCTCCAGGTCGGCGTAGCGGTCTTTCTCCTGTCTTGCCGCAAAGATTTCCGGCTGGCCACGGTAGGCTTTCATTTCGTTTTCCTGCTTACTTCAAAAGCTGAATTTTTTCCTTGCCGGGAACGAAAAACTTCGTCATCGGAACATAGGTCCCATTATCCTGGACTTTGACAATTCTTGCCGTGAAGGAGGCGCCATGATCCTTTTTCGTGTAAGTCACATTTGGAAAGAGACCACCAAAATCTTCATTAATGAAAGATTCCAACGCACTATTGATCGTTTTTGGGTTGATGTCCCGGTATTTCTCTTGGGCTCTGATAAAGGCGCGCTCCATGATCATGGCCACGACCACTCCCTCCCAGTATGAGGCGTCGAATTTGGTGACGGTTTTATACCTGGTCCACAAGTCCGTCATGATCTTCATGCCGGGGGCGTGATCGGAAGGCAGACCGCCGGGAAATTGCATCAATAACCTGTCCTTGATTATTCCCTTGCCAAGTTTGAAGAAATCCGGATCCGTTGAGGTCCAGGTCCCGAAAAACATCGGGCCGTATCCGATCCGATCGGCGCTCTTGAAGGTGGTAACGATGGCCGAAGGGAGCATCTGCATGAAAACATACTGGGCGCCACTTCTTTTCAGTCTGAGGAGCTCCGTCGTCAGATCCACCGTTTTGGGTGGGAATTCTTCTATGGCGACGATGTCAATCTTTATTTTTTTTGCGTATTCGCGGCTTGGTTTGTGGATGGAGCGCCCATAGGCGTTGTTGAAAGTAAGCAAACCGACCTTCGGTGCATCTTTCCCTTTGTGAATCGCCCGGATATAATCAAGGATGGCATAACAGTCCATCTTGTAGCTGCCAAAGGGGAGATACATGTAAGCGATGGGCGGTTCGAGGATCTCCCAGCTTGTCGAATAATTGATGGTGGGGATCTTGTACGCCTGAATGATCGGCTTGGCGGCAAGACCCTCCCCGGCACCCCAGGTGGCAATCATATCCACCTTTTCCTGAACGGCAAATTTGCGCACTGCCGCGACGGCCTCGGATACTTTGTAGGCCGTATCGACAACGGTCATCTCGATGTGGTTTCCGGCTACGCCGCCTTTTACTTCGTTGACATAGCGGAAATAATCCTGCTGTCCTTTGGCATGATACTGACCCCAGGTGGAGGCCGGTCCGGTCATGTTGATAGCGGCTCCCACTTTGATTGTCTTTGCAGACGACAGTCCGGAAAGACAGAGAATCATGATCCCTGCAAGGATGGTAATAAGAAATCTGTGTCCCGTTGGCCTTCTCATATGCTTTATCCTCCTTGTTGATTTTCACCACTAGTCGGTGAAAATAAAAAAGGCCGGGATTATCTCCACGGCCTTAATAAATTAAAAAGCCGTGGGCGCCCTTTCGGTCTGCCCACGGCTCGTTTGATTTGTCTCAGATCACGAGCGCGGTCGGCAGACCTCCCCAAAAAAGCTAAAAAAGCTAAAAAAGAAGCCTAAATTTGATATGTTACCGATCCGCCTGTTCATATCGCTACGCGCCTTAAGTTAATGTTGTGGGTCCTCAGTAATAAATGCCATAAAGAATGTCAAGCTTTTTTCTGCCTTATCACTGATTTTCGATACCTAATTTTTCAATCCGGTAACGCAAGGAATCAAAACTCACATGGAGCAGTTCTGCGGCCCTGGTCTTGGAACCATTAGATTTTTCAAGGGCCTTTTGAATAAGCTGCCTTTCTATTATTGCCAGCTCCTCGTTCAGTTGAATACCGTCATCAGGGAAATTGAAATCAGGATTATTTTCGTCTTTTTCCGTATTATGGCCTATGAATAAATTATCCGGCAGGATGATATTGGTGGTCTCCAGGGCGACGCATCTTTCAATGATGTTTTCCAGTTCCCTGATATTGCCCGGAAATGGATATTCCATAAGTAATTCAAGGGCATATGTTGATATCGTTATAACATCCTTTGAAAATTCGCGGGAATACTTCTCAATGAAATATTTTGTCAATACGGGGATGTCTTCTTTGCGATGCCTCAGGGCCGGCAAATTGACGGGAATGACATTAAGGCGATAGTAGAGATCTTCACGGAAGGTTCCTTCTTTTACCTTCTGCTCGAGAATTTGATTTGTCGCCGAGATAATCCGGACATCGACCTTGATGTCCTCTGCCCCGCCGATCCTTCTGAAGGTTTTTTCCTGAACAACTCTGAGAAGTTTTACTTGAAGTAAAGCTGGCAACTCACCTATTTCATCTAGAAATATAGTTCCTTTGCTGGCAACCTCAAAGAGACCGGCCTTGTCCGCAAAGGCACCGGTAAAAGAGCCCTTCATATAACCGAAAAACTCCGATTCCAGAAGATTTTCAGGAATGCCACCACAGTTGATGACAACAAAGGGCATGTCTTTTCTGGGACTGTTTTCATGGATAGCTTTGGCAACAAGTTCTTTGCCGGTGCCGCTTTCTCCGAGAATCAGTATATTCGCAGAGGTCTCCGCCACCTTTTTGATCATACTATAGACTTTAAGCATTTCCTTGCTTTTACCGATCATACCGCCAAAGGCAACTCCGCCTTCAATGTCTTTTAGAAACTGGGCGTCATCACTCTTAATCCCTTTTTTATCGAGGGCAGCGCGGATTATCTTTTTCAGATCATCGATGTCAAAATCCTTCTCTATATAGTCGTAAGCCCCTTCTTTCATGGCGGAAAGGGCGGTCTCACCGGATGCAAAAGCGGTAATCAGGATAACCTGGCATTCAGGTTCCTGCTCTTTTAGCCGTTTAAGAAAAGCTATACCGTCCATCCGGGGCATTTTGAGATCCGTAATCACCAGATCATATTTATCTTTTCCGTATCTGACAAGGGCTTTTTCCGGCTCTCCATAGCAGGATACCTTGTGCCCTTCCTTGGTCAACATGATTTCGAGAAAATCTCTCATGCCCTGATCATCGTCAACGACGAGTATCTTCGCCATTTTCATCTCCTGTGATA
The DNA here is from genome assembly GCA_041664405.1 of Syntrophales bacterium. Lineage (GTDB taxonomy): Bacteria > Desulfobacterota > Syntrophia > Syntrophales > UBA8958 > UBA8958. The sequence continues at coordinate 12,390 of JBAYKV010000055.1, read as the reverse complement.
AACCCAGTTTTGGGGAGCCAGATCACAAATTTCGTCCCCATGCCTGAAGTACTTTCGAATAGCAAATTTCCACCATAGCTATTGACGATCCTCATCACAATAGCCAGACCTAACCCCGTACCCCGCTCTTTGGTAGTAAAAAAGGGCTCAAATATCATTTTTTTATTTTCTTCCGTAATTCCCACGCCGTTATCTGTTATGATAATCTCAATTCCATCCTGATTCTCAAGGTTCTTTTCCCTTACGCCAAGGTCAAGACGGCCCCCTTCCGGCATCGATTGGGCGGCGTTGAGGATGACGTTCCATATCAATTGACGCATCTCTTCCCTGTTCCCTTTGATAGCGCAGCTTTCTTCAAGATTCTCACTGATCTCAATATTACTGTTCCAATCCGGCATTACCTCCGCCGCTTCCAGAACCTCCCTGACAACATCGCCAATTAGCACTTCATGATGGGGACCGCGGTTATGTCTGGCCAGAAGGAGAAAGTCTTTTACAAACCCTTCAAGTTGGTCCTTGCCACGCATTATTACCCGCATAAGCCGCCCTTCCGTAGTTCCCATATTGGATTCTTTCATCAACATCTGAATGGAACCGCTGATGGAGGCCAAGGGGTTGCGGATTTCATGGGCAAGTCCCGCTGCCATTTCGCCGACGAAAGCAAGACGACGGTTTCTCTCTAAGACTGCTTCCATCTCCTTGACCTTTGTCAGGTCCTGAAAAATTAGAATATCGCCGATCTTTTGACTGCTATTATCCCGGAGCGCCGAGAGGGCGCAACCTAAAATCAAACGACGATCATGATTCACAACAGCGGGCATTTCAAAGCGCCCCTTAACACTCCCGTCATTATTAAGACTATTAAAGTAGAATTCTTTCCAGGCAGGAAAGATATTCTGGATGCTGTGATTTTCCAGCGAGTTAAAAGTCCAGCCCGTGATTTGTTCTGCGGCCCTGTTGAATGATTTTATCCTCCCTTCCAGATCAATAGTCAAAATACCCGCATCAATCGATTCGATAATGGAACGATAGAGCAAATCAAGCTGGTTGAAGGCTGATTCCTTCTCGGCAAGGAGGGCTCTCGTCTTTTTTTCCTTCTCGACCACGAAACTGGCCAAGAGGGCAATGAGGTAAAAGGAAAGGATGTTGATAAATATACGGAGAAATACATGTCCGGCTGTATCGGGGACTTCCCAGATGTAAGGATGGGAAATGGGGGTGATAACGCGGTAATATTCAAGGTCAATCAAAAGTCCATAAAAGATCGATGCGGCCGAAGCGGTAATAAGACCGCCATTTCTGCCAAGATAAAGGACAGAGTAGATGATAACCAAAGGATAGAATACAGCATAGGTGGACCTGATTCCACCGGTTACATAGATGAGGGCGGTAATCATGACCACGTCGGTCATGGTCTGGAGATAGATATGGCTCCGCTGGTTCGTGACGATTCTGCTTAGGACTGAAAAAACCAGAGAAAGAAGATAGATGAGGACAATAATTCCATAAAAAAAAGAAATGGACCTCTGGGTTAAGAAGTCCGGGGCTTTTATTTGCAGGAAGATAAAAATGCCGAGCACAAAGGTCGCCATGGCGACCCTGGACAGGATCAATCCCTTTATTTTTCCTTCCAGATTCTCTCCGTTAATCATCTTATCCCGTTTCGCGACAGTATCTCATTTCCCTGCCAGATAAGCCGCCCCGATGGCGCCGTTAACCTGTGCATAGGGGGAAACCTCGATGGGAAGATTCAGTTTTTCTTCCAGGGCTTGCACCACTCCCTTGTTTTTTGCTACACCACCCGTCATCATGACGGGCGGTCGCAGCCCCACCCTTTTAGCCATCGCCGATACGCGGGCGCCGATGGATTCATGAATGCCAGCGATTATGTTTTCCCGGGACACCCCTTTGGAAATCAGTGAGATCACTTCCGATTCGGCAAAGACGGTGCAGAGGCTGCTGATTTTTGCCGGTAGATCCGACTGTAGGGATAAATCGCCGAAGTCTTCCAGATTTACTTCCATAGCTCGGGCCATGACTTCCAGAAACCGTCCCGTTCCCGCAGCGCATTTGTCGTTCATGGTGAAATTTTTCACTCTCCCCGTATCGTCCAGGAGGATTGCCTTGCTGTCTTGCCCCCCGATATCGATAATAAACCGGATATCCGGATTCTGATAATAAGCCCCTGCGGCGTGACAGAGAATCTCGGTCAGTGATTCATGAGCGATGGAGACGGCCTTCCTGCCATATCCCGTTGCCACTATCCTTCCAATCGCCTCCGGCGGCAGGCCAACTTCCGTAAGAACCTCATCAAATACTTTGCGGGCTGCTGTTTCGACGTTATAACCCGTGAAAACTACCTTGTATGCCGATATTATCCCGTCTTTCATCAAGACCGCCTTGGATGTGATGGAACCGACATCGATTCCTAGGGTATAATCATTCATATTCCTTCTTTTAATGCACTTAGTGCTATTGGATGGGGACATATGAGATTCTCAGCTTCTCGCCGCATCCTGAACAATACATGCTCCTTTTTTCCCGGAAGGGTTGAAGGCATACTGGGCAGCTGCGGAGCAACTCCGTCCGGCAATTGGGACATTTCTCCCCTTCCCCATCCTGGGTCGAATAAGCACATTCCGGGCAAATTTTAAATATATATTTTTCCATTTAATGTTCCAGCGTTATTTACGCGTCAATTTTTAACATAAAGCATGTTTTTTTTCATCCGGAAAACTACGTTATTTTGTTGACTCTGCTTGGGATATTTATTAGCATCAATGCAGATATTTTAGTTCCAAATGTTGATGATTTCCCACGTTAACAACGATTCACAGGCAATAATTGCGGGAGCCGACGGGAGGTATTTACATGGAATTAGCTCAATTTTTTAAATCCATCGACATTTTCTCTGATCTGGGGGCTGAGGATATCGCCCTTTTAGCAACGAGCTCGCAAAGCATTGATTGTCCCGACGACACCAAAATTATCAAGATCGGGGACATCGGACGTTCCCTATGGATTGTCTATGAAGGAGAGGTCGATGTTTCGCTGCCCGATGAAACGGGAAGGCAACAGGTCATCGCCTCGCTTGAAAGGGGGACCTTCTTTGGCGAGATGTCGATCCTATCCGGCGAACCGGCCAACGCCAATGTTACTTCTTCCCGGGACAGTAAGGTCATTAAAATTCCACGAGAAACGATCTCTCAAGTCATCGCCCGGAATCCCAAGACCCTTATGAAGGTGACCAAATTCATCACCAAACGTCTTCTGGACGACGAAAAGTTTCAGGAAGAGGTAAAACGGCGGCGCCTTGCCCATCGTGAAAATGATGATCCCTACGATCTAAACTTCTCCTCCGTATCGGAACCGATGAAGATTCTCGTTGTAAACAGCGGCAGTTCCTCATTAAAGTATTCCCTTTTCGACACTGCCCGAAAGGAATCGTTATTAGACGGCCTTGTGGAAAAAATCGGGTCCGGTCAGGCATCCCACAGTATCAAAATATCGGGTCAAAAACAGACGATCCCCGGTGAGCACATCGCCACCGTAAGCGACGCCTTTCATGAAATGGTGCAGGTGCTTGCCCATGCCGACCATGGTGCCGTAAGCGATATCAACGAGATCTCGGCCGTCGGCCATCGGGTCGTCCATGGGGGAAAACGTTTTTCCAGTTCCATGCCCATCAACGAAGAGGTTACGGAAGCGATACGTGCGTGCATACCCATCGCCCCCCTCCATAATCCCTACAACCTGGAAGGTATTGAGACGTTAAAGAATATTTTGCCGGAGGTTCCCCAGGTCGCCGTTTTTGATACTGCCTTTCATCTCAATATGCCCGAGGCCGCCTTCCGTTACGCCCTTCCCTTCGATTTGTGTGAGAAAGAACAGATCCGCCGTTTCGGATTTCACGGAACCAACCACCGCTTTGTCTCTCTGAGCGCCGCCACCGCCCTTAAAGTTCCGGTCGGAGACTTGAAGATTATCTCCTGTCACCTGGGAAGTGGTGCATCCGTATGTGCCATCGATCATGGACAGAGCATAGATACGAGCATGGGCATGACGCCCCTTGAGGGGCTGGTGATGGGGACTCGGGCTGGCGATATTGACCCGGGTGCTCTCCTGCACCTGATGCGACATGGGGGCATGACGTTCGAACAGATCGATAATATTCTCAATAAAGAAAGCGGACTCATGGGACTAAGCGGCAAGAGCAACGACATGCGCGAAGTCCTAGATGCTGCGGAAGCCGGAGACATGCGTTGTAAAATGGCAGTAAGTGTTTTCTGCTACCGGGTCAAAAAATACATCGGATCTTATATTGCCGCCCTCGGCGGCCTGGACGTCCTTATTTTTACCGGAGGCATCGGTGAAAACTCTCCCGAGATTCGCGCTCGCATCTGCCAGGGACTGGAGGTATTCGGGATCGCCGTTTCCGACGAGATAAACCGAAAAACCGTGGCCATGCGAGGCCAGATCGCCGACATATCCGAGATGGATGCCAAGATCCGCATCCTCGTTGTTCCCGCCGATGAAGAAAGGATGATTGCCAGGGAAACCATTCATTCCCTGGGACGCTCTCTCCCTGTTAATGAGATGGAAAGATTCCGATCCAGGGCGATTCCTCTGAGTACTTCCGCCCATCATGTCCATTTGTGCCAGGAAGATTTTGAAATCATTTTCGGCGCCGGTCGCACCCTGACACCCCGCTCGGAGCTGAGCCAGCCAGGTCAGTTTGCAGCCGCGGAAACGGTGAACCTGATAGGCCCCAAGGGTCGCATAGAAAAGGTGCGTATCCTCGGCCCCCTGCGCAAGGAATCCCAGGTGGAAATTGCCCGTACCGAACAATTTCGCCTCGGCATTGACGCCCCTATTCGGGACTCCGGCGATATTGAAGGCACCCCCAGCGTCACAATTGAGGGCGATATCGGTCGTGTTGTTTTGGACAAAGGAGTAATCTGTGCCAAACGCCACATCCACATGTCCCCCGAAGAGGCACTGAGTATGGGGCTGCGTGATAAAGACGTGGTCATGATCAAAGTCAAGGGCGTCCGGGAGTTGATTTTCGGCGATGTCCTCACCCGCGTCAATCCAAACTTCCGCATGGACATGCACTTGGATACTGATGAGGCCAATGCCGCCCAGATATCATCCGGCACGGTGGGATATATTGAATCCATACAGCATCGGAACTATGTATGACAAGAAAGATCTTATTTATCTATGATCAGTGACATTCCCTCACAGGCAGGACAAAAAATGCAGGGAACGGAGATAAACTGCTTCTCTTGTCAACACTTCTACATCACCTATGACCCACGTTTTCCTTATGGATGTCGAGCTCCTGGTTTCAAGTCGCGGCTATTACCGTCAAAAGAGATGTACGCAAACTCTGGAATGGATTGCCAGGTATTTCTTGAAAGAAATAAGACCCGATGATGTTATCATTATGCTCAGGCCCATTTCTCCTCGCGGTAGCGGGCCATCCGCAGTTGGGCGTCAAGTTCTTTTTTCCGGAGGCGGATACTGCCGGGGGTAACCTCGACCACCTCATCCTCGGCAATAAATTCAATGCACTGATCGAGAGACATTAGCCGCGGGGGGCGGAGAATCACCGTTGCGTCCGAGGTGGAACTCCTCATATTAGTCAGTTTTTTCTCCTTGACGATATTCACATTCAGGTCCGTGGAGCGGTTGCGCTCTCCCACGACCATGCCACCGTAAACTTCCGTCCCCGGTGCTACGACCAGCTCTCCCCGGTCAGCCATTGCATGGCAGGCATAGGCGGTGATTTTCCCCGCACGGTCGGCGACAAGGGCGCCGGTCAGCCGTTGCGGGATGGCGCCGAACCAGGGTTCATAGCCTTCAAAGAGGGTATTCATGACCCCTGATCCTTTGGTATCCGTCAGAAAGTGGCTGCGAAAACCGATAAGCCCACGGGCGGGAATAAGAAATGTCATGTTTACGCGGCCGCTACCCTTATTGACGAGGTTGGCCATCCTTCCCTTGCGGCCGGCAAGCTTTTCCGTTACCACCCCGACGAATGCCTCGGGAATATCAAGAAACAAACGCTCGACCGGCTCGAGGACGCGCCCGTCCTCCTCTTTCGTAATAACTTGGGGTCTTGAAACCATGAATTCGTAGTCTTCACGACGCATGGTCTCAATAAGAATCGCCATCTGCAGCTCCCCCCTGCCGCAGACCTCAAAGGCGTCGGCCCGTTCCGTCGGTTTCACCTGGAGGGCAACGTTGCGCAGGGTCTCCCTTTCCAGGCGCTCACGAATATGGCGGGAGGTCAGATATTTTCCCTCTCGACCAGCCAGGGGGCCATTGTTTACATAGAAGATCATCGAAACCGTCGGCTCATCAACCTTGATCCTCGGCAGGGGCTGAGGATTTTCGAGGGCGGAGACGGTATCGCCTATATTGATATTTGCCACGCCGGCAAAGGCAACGATATCCCCGGATTCAACCTTATCAACGGCAATTCTTTTCATGCCCACAAAGGTGTAGAGGGCGGAAAACTTGATTCCCGGCGTCAATGCCTTTTCACCACAGAGCGTATAAGACCGATTCATCTCCAGAATACCGTTCATCAGGCGACCGATAGCGATCTGGCCCACATAGGGATCGTAGTCGAGAGTCGTCAGCAGAAACTGAGGCGGCGCCTGATCGTCCCCTACGGGAGCGGGAATCGTCGTCACGATGGTCTCGAAAAGGGGCCGAAGGTCCGTAGAGTCATCTCCCTGTTTGCGATGGGCCACTCCTTTTTTGGCTTGGGTGAAGAGGATGGGAAATTCAATCTGTGCCTCCGTTGCGTCCAGATCGATGAAAAGGTCGTAGACCTCATTGATGACTTCGTCAATCCTGGCATCGCTACGGTCGATCTTGTTGATGACGAGAATGACGGGAATTTTCTTTGCCAAGGCCTTCTTGAGGACGAAGCGGGTCTGGGGCAGCGGCCCTTCGCTCGCATCGACGAGGAGGATCGCCCCGTCCACCATATTGAAGCTCCGCTCGACCTCGCCGCCGAAATCAGCATGTCCGGGCGTGTCAACGATATTAATTTTCACATCTCCAAAGCGTATGGCCGTATTCTTAGCCATGATCGTGATGCCCCGCTCCCGTTCGAGATCGAGGGAATCCATCACCCGCTCCTCCACAACCTGATGTTCCCGAAAGGTGCCGGTTTGTTTCATCATGCCGTCCACAAGCGTCGTCTTGCCATGATCGACATGAGAGATAATGGCGATATTTCTTATGTTCTGTTTCTGCAACCTGTATTTCCTTTAGCTTTCTCCCACTTTGGTTAAATAATTGAGGGTATTTATTGTTTTTTTACACCCTATCACACTTGGCTCCTGAGAAGCAACTTCAATCGGATTGACCATTACCAGATCATCGTAAAAGGGCTTCGTACAAGGTCCGGAAATTACCTACACCTTTGACGTGAAAGATTGAGGGTGGGGGTAAACGCAGTTTTCTCTTTACAAGTCGGGGAATTTCACCTATTTTCCTAAAGTAGTCCAGTCCTGTCTGTTCGAGAGCAATTACGATTACCAGGGGAGTATAAAATGACTAAAGGCGTTTATATTGCGGCGGTCGAGGAACACAGCGGTAAATCCCTTATCGTTCTTGGCTTGATGGACGCGATTCTGAATTATCTGCCCAAGGTAGGTTACTTCAAACCCATAATAACGGTCAACGGCAAGCAAAAAAAGGATCCCCACATCCAGTTGATCTTGAAGCGTTTCAATATGTCAATTTCTTATGAAGAGGCTTATGGATTTTCCGGAAGAGAGGTTGCCGAGATCTTGACCAATAAGTCGGATATCGTCGTCATCGACGCCCTGATCGAAAAATATAAAAAAATGGAAGATCAATACGATTTCACTATCGTCGAGGGAACCGATTACGCCGGTAAAGGGTCCATTTTCGAGTATGACGCCAATATCCTCATTCCGAAGAATCTCGGTATTCCGCTCATTATGGTTGTCTCCGCAGAAAATAAATCTGTTGAGGAAGTTGCCGAATTTACCCTTGCTACCTACGATGGCTTTAAAAAGGGAAACGTAGAGGTGCTGGCCGTCCTTATCAACCGGGCGAGAGAAGACCAGCTTTCGCAACTGGCGTCTGCTCTCCGTAACTACTTACCCCAACCAACAATCCTGTCCGTTATTCCCGAAAAGAGCAAACTCAAAAGACCAACCTTCAGAGAAGTCCACGAAAGCCTGGGGGCAAAAGCCCTGTTCGGAATCGACCGGCACGACAACCCTGTGGATCATACCATCGTCGGTGCCATGCAGTTGCACCACTTTCTTGATTACCTCAAAGACAATACCCTGATCGTTACCCCCGGCGATCGCTCGGACATAATCATCGGGGCGCTTCAGGCCAATCTCTCTCGGCATTATCCGCGTCTTGCAGGGATCTTATTGACCGGCGGCTTTCAACCGGAACCCGCCATTTCCAAATTGATTGAAGGCCTGCAAACGGTGGTCCCTATCAGCGTCGTAGCCTCGGGAACCTACGACACGGCCAATATGGTCGGTTCCATCAGCTCTGAGCTATATGCCGATAATACCCGGAAGGTCGAACTGGCCATCCGGACATTCGAGGAGTACGTTGACCTTAAATCCTTGGCCGAACAGCTGAAAACCTTCAAGCACAAAGGGATGACGCCTCATATGTTCCAATATGAAATCGTCAAAAGGGCACGCCGCCAGAAACGGCATATAGTTCTTCCGGAAGGAAATGACAACCGGGTGCTGACAGCCGCCGCCCGCCTTATCGAACAAGGCATCGTTGAACTCACAATATTTGGTGACAGCGATGAGATTTTGTCCACAGCAAAACGTCTGGGCATCCGTCTTACCGCCGACAATGTGCATATTTTCCAACCAACGGAGTCGGAATTATATCCGGAATTTGTGGATACCCTATATGAACTGCGGAAGGGAAAAAATGTTAACAGGGAAATGGCCCGGGATCTCATGACGGACAGCTCCTATTTCGGGACGATGATGGTCTATAAAGGTAAAGCCGACGGGATGGTTTCCGGAGCAATCAACACCACCCAGCACACCATCATCCCGGCCCTCCAGCTCGTTAAAACCAAACCCGGCATTTCGATTGTTTCGTCTGTCTTCTTTATGTGCATGCCTGACCGGGTCTGTGTCTTCGGCGATTGCGCCGTCAATCCCGACCCTACCTCCGAGAACCTGGCCGATATTGCCATTTCATCTGCGGAAAGCGCCTTGTTTTTCGGCATCGAACCAAAAATTGCCATGCTCTCATACTCCTCCGGAGCCTCCGGAGTCGGCGACGATGTGGAAAAGGTTCGCAGGGCAACAGAAATAGTCAAAAAACGACGTCCGGACCTGAAGATCGCCGGACCCATTCAATACGACGCGGCCGTAGATCCCGCTGTGGGCCAGCAAAAAATGCCGGGATCGGATGTGGCGGGCCAGGCCAGCGTCCTTATCTTCCCCGATCTGAACACGGGAAACAATACCTATAAGGCCGTCCAGCGGGAAACGGGGGCCGTGGCAATCGGACCCATGCTCCAGGGACTGAACAAACCGGTGAACGACCTGAGCCGGGGATGCACGGTGGGAGATATCTTCAATACCGTCGTAATAACGGCCATTCAGAGCCAGACAGTGTGAAATAAAAGAAAAATAAACGTCATTCCCCCTCCCCTTGGAGAGGAGGACCTCACGTTTTCCCTCCCCTTCAAGGGAAGGGTTAGGGTGGGGATGGGATTAAAAAAAGGAGGCATAATTTTATGGCAACAGAAGGAAACAAGATTATCTACTCCATGATCGGGGTAAGTAAATTTTATGAAAAGCGGGCCGTCCTTAAAGACATTTCCCTTTCCTATTTTTACGGGGCCAAGATCGGTGTCCTGGGACTTAACGGATCAGGCAAGAGCTCGCTCCTGCGCATCCTGGCCGGTGTGGATAATGACTTTAACGGGAAGACCATTATTTCCCCGGGACTCACCATTGGGTTTTTGGAACAGGAACCGGTTCTTGATGGATCGAAGACCGTACGGGAGATTGTCGAAGAGGGTGTCAAGGATGTCGTCGCCCTCCTTGACGAGTACAACCGGATCAACGAGAAATTTGCCGAACCCATGACGGACGACCAGATGAATGCGCTGATCGAACGCCAGGGAACGGTCCAGGAAAAGCTCGACAACCTTGATGCCTGGGAGCTGGACTCCCGCCTGGAAATGGCAATGGATGCCCTGCGCTGCCCCTCTGGAGAAACATCTGTCAAGATCCTGTCGGGAGGAGAAAAGAGACGCGTCGCCCTGTGCCGCCTCCTCTTGCAGAAACCGGACATCCTCCTTCTCGATGAACCGACGAACCATCTGGACGCCGAGACGGTCGCCTGGCTGGAGCATCACCTGCAACGGTACGCCGGGACCATTATCGCCGTGACCCACGACCGGTATTTTCTCGATAACGTGGCAGGCTGGATCCTTGAACTGGACCGGGGCATCGGCATTCCCTGGAAGGGTAACTATTCTTCCTGGTTGGAGCAGAAACAGAACCGCCTGCGCTCTGAGGAAAAGACGGAGTCCCAGCGGCAGAAAACCCTGGAACGGGAATTGGAATGGATCAGGATGTCACCTAAAGGGCGCCACGCCAAGGCAAAGGCCCGCATCAGTTCCTATGAAACGCTGTTGGGACAGGAAATCGAAAAACAGGACCGGGAGCTCGAAATATATATCCCGCCGGGACCCCGCCTGGGCAAAGTGGTTATGGAAGCAGAAAACGTCAGTAAAGGATACGGCTACCAACTCCTCATGGCGGACATGTCCTTCGCCATCCCACCGGGGGGGATCGTCGGCGTCATCGGACCGAACGGCGCCGGCAAGACCACCCTCTTCCGGATGATTACTGGCCAGGAGTCGCCCGATTCAGGAACGATCCGGATCGGCGACACCGTAAAGATCGCCTATGTGGACCAGAGTCGCGACTCCCTTGATCCCGACAAAACCATCTGGGAAATTATCTCGGGCGGTCAGGACATTGTCCAATTGGGAGGTAAACAGATAAATTCCAGGGCCTATGTGGCCAGATTCAACTTCTCCGGCTCAGACCAGCAGAAAAAAGTCGGATTCATGTCCGGGGGCGAGCGCAACCGGGTTCACCTGGCCTGCATGCTCAAGGAAGGGGCCAATGTCCTGCTCCTGGATGAACCGACCAACGACCTCGATGTCAATACCATGCGGGCTCTTGAAGAGGCCCTGGAGAATTTTGCCGGTTGCGCCATTGTCATCAGCCATGACCGCTGGTTTCTGGATCGCATCGCCACCCATATCCTGGCCTTCGAAGGAGACAGCCGGGTCGTCCTCTTTGACGGCAACTACTCGGAATACGAGGAAGACAGAAAAGGACGCCTCGGTATGGAGGCAAACCAGCCGCATCGGATCAAGTACCGTCCGTTAACGAGGGTTTAATAAATTCAATATGGTTAGCTTTAAAGAATCTTTGCAGGGGTATGTCAGTTCGATTCACGAAACGGTCGTCTGGGAGTTAAAGAGCTGGCAAAAGTTTTTCCGTGCAACGTGGCCGCTCCTGCTCTTATTGCTTGCGGCGCTGGGACTGGCGATCTGGTTTGCCAAGCCGGCGCCGCCAAACCGTGTGTTTATGGCTTCCGGGATGGGCGGATCTTACCTGGCGCTGGCACAAAAGTATGTTGAATATTTTCGTGAAAACGGTGTCACACTTGAGCTGTTCCCAACCCACGGCGCACAGGAAAATCTGGCGCGATTGAAAGATCGCCAAGATCCGGTGCAGGCTGCCTTCGTTCAGGGAGGACTGGTCAAACCGGGCGATACGTCGGGAATACTGTCCCTCGGCAGCATTGAGTACGAACCGGTATGGTTCTTTTACCGCCGTGGGGTTATGGCAGAAAATGATGAGGATATCCAGCGTTTGCTAAAGATGAGAATTGCCATCGGGTCGGAGGGTAGCGGGACGCACGCGCAGGCGATGCACATTCTCAAACTCAATGGCGTCGCACCAACCTCTACTTTACTGACCATACCCAATCAAGAGGCCGTGCAAGCCCTCCAACGCGGGGAGATCGATGCCGTGCTTCTAACTGATGGCCTTGAATCAGCCAATATTCAGACCTTAATCAAGGATCCGGAAATTCGCCTCGCAAATTTCCGACGGGCGGAGGCGTACACCCGGTTGCTGCCGTTTTTCGAGGAATTGACGGTACCTAAAGGCGGTTTTGATTTGGTGCGCAATTTTCCTCCCCAAGATACGCAGTTGTTAGCCACGACGACCGAACTGTTGATTGACGACCGGATGCATCCCGCGATTCAAATGTTGTTCATGCAGGCGGCTCAAGAAATCAACGGAAAGG
>JBAYKV010000054.1:0-15753 GCA_041664405.1 Syntrophales bacterium | reverse complement strand
CTGTTGACGGTTCCGCAGCCGATAAAGACGGCGTCATATTCTTTCTGGAGTTTCTCGAAGGGGATGTCTTTGCCGATAGCCTTGTTCAGGTGAATCTTGACCCCTAGATCCTCGATGACCTTGATCTCCGCCTTCAGAACGTCCTTCGGGAGGCGATATTCGGGGATGCCGACGGCGAGCCAGCCGCCCGCCACGGGAAGGGATTCAAAGACCTCTACGTCATAGCCCTCGGCCGCCAGATAGTAGGCGCAGGTGAGACCCGCGGGACCGGCGCCGACGACAGCGATCTTCTTGCCCTTGCTTTCTTTTTTCTCGGGGATGTAACGCGTTTCATCCTTCAGATCCAGATCGGCGACGAAGCGCTTGAGGTGCATGATATCGATGGGGTCTTCCACCTTGCCCCGCATACAGGCCGTCTCGCAGGGATGGTTGCAGACCCGGCCGCAGACGATGGGGAAGGGATTGTCCTTTTTGATCAGTTTCAGGGCTTCCTTGTATTTGCCGGTAGCAATCAGGGCAACGTAACCCTGGACGCTGATATGGGTAGGACAGGCGGCCTTACAGGGAGAGGTCCCGAGTTTGTCGATGGCAAAGCCGCTGGGAATAGCCTGGGGAAACTTACGATAGGTGGCCTGCCGCTCGGAGAGGCCTTCATTGAATTCGGAGGGGACGTTGATGGGGCAGACCTTGGCACAGTCGCCGCAACCCGTGCATTTATCGAGATCAATGAACCGCGGGGCCTTGGTCATTCTGACTTTGAACTTTCCCGCTTCCCCTTCGACGGAGTCAACCGTTCGCCTGGTCAGGATTTCCACGTTCGGATGACGGCCGACTTCGACCAGTTTGGGGGAAAGGATGCAGGCTGAACAATCGTTGGTGGGGAAGGTCTTGTCAAGCTGGGCCATGACGCCGCCGATGCTGATGTCCTTCTCGATGAGATACACCTTCAAGCCGGAATTTGCCAGGTCAAGGGAGGCTTGAATCCCGGCAATACCTGAACCGACAACCATTACCGCGCCGATTTTTTCACTGTCTTTTATCACTTAGACACCTCAAAAGATGAGTATATTCGGGTTTATATATTTGCAGAGATTTCGAGTAATTACCCTTTTCTCCTGTTAGCTTCACGCTCAGATACCGACGGAGCCGCTATCATGATTAACACTGACTGTCAAGAATAAATCTTTTTTCGGCGGGGAGATGTATTAAAAGAAAAGGTTATGTTCCCCTATGCGATCTTGAGATCACATCAAGCAAGCAAAGACGGCAACTTCTGGCCCGTCAGGGAAGCGGTAAACAGAGGAAACAAACCTTAATCTGCGGTATCGGAAGGAACTAATCTCCTCAACTCAAATCAAAGAATCAGCGTGATGTGAATTAAGGAGGAGACCGGAGAATCGCCCATTCCCCGGTCTCTATGGTGCCCGGAGGCCACAGTTTTAACCTTCGGGTTTTGGTTTCTTTTCTTAATCAAGGATAAGGATGACTAAGGCGATACGTCCTTGACAAGTTGACGCGTCTCTTCCAATCACTTCACTAGGGGTTTGGGTACGAAGAATACCGGTTTGCCGTACACGGTATTGCATACCATAGCCCCGGCCATGTAAATGCCGATCCAGCCGGCGATAATCAGGGTCCATGCCACAATAGGTTTGAATGTCGCCGCAGTTCCATACCAGCCGCTATCGAGACCGACGATGCACCACAAAGCGATATCGACTAGGACAACGAGGATAAACATCGCAGCACTGCTCTTGGCGTAAGCCGGTGTCACGGCGGTCAGGAATGCCGCCCCCGCCATCCAGGTCCAGCCTTCGATATGGACCATTTTGGCTAGCATGGGGCCAACGAGCTTACCTATGCCGGCCTTCGCTGCAGCAAGCTGGTCAGGGGTGAGCATTTTGACGTCTGCAACCCCGGCCGCCGCCATGGCCGCATCCATAGCCTCTTTAGCGGCCTTTGGACCGAAAATAAAGCTAATGGAATACCACTTGGCGAAGAGGCTCAGCGCCGCACCAAACATGAAGAATGCAGAGAAGAACAAGAAGACGTTACCACCTGTGATGTTATGATCTTTCAGCTCCATAACCGCCGTAGTATACTGTACGATGCCACCGCCGACAAGCCAGGCGGCCAGACAGGGAAAACCTGATATATCAATCTTGCCAAGATATACTGCACCAAATCCAAAACATGCAACGGCCAGTGCTGCCAGTCCGGCAGGACCCGGAGATGCAAAACTATGCTCGTGTGCCATAAATAAAACCCTCCTTTTCATTTAAGTACGATCATACTAATAAGTAAAAATACTGATACCAAACTTCACAACCTCACTGCTTAGCTACTTTCGCTATACATACCCCCTTTCCCTAGTGATATCTTTCCTGTTCCGTCACTCTTGACGGGACAGATAGCACCCACCGTATGATGATACATTCTCGCTTATCTACAGACTATAATCAAGAAGCATGCCAGAGAATATCACCACTAATATCTATTGGTTAGCGATTACTTTGGTAGAAAAATACGACATATAACAGAATAAGCTGTTAAATGTCGTAATCTGTCATATGTAACAATAGGTAGTAAGGGGTTTCGAAAAGAGAAATAAATTGTTAAACATCGTAATCTGTTATACGTAGTAATAGAGGGTTTTGAAATGATAAAAGAGAGGATAGATCATGAAAATGGGCGGGAGAGAGTTTTTCCAGCAGGCTACCTTACGACTCTGCAGCAGTCTCGAAATAAAAAAAGCAATGTTAAATTGCCTTTCATATCTTCAAAATTATTTGCCTGTATCGAAGATGCTCCTATTAATTTTCGATCCTAGCTTGGGATTGATCCAGAATCTTGCCACAGTTGATTTAACAGGAATTATAAAAACTATCCCTCCAAAATTCTTATCAAAAAAGGCAGTCAATCGTATCAAGTTAAGCACAAGCACCTGGCAGGATATCGAGATTCTTGACAATTTGGAACTGCACCCAGCAGGCTGGATACTATCCGACTATGTGAATCTGTCCACAACCTCCTCCATATGCATCAATCTGGTAATCGAAGGTAATCATCTAGGGAGTGTTGTCTTTTTGGCGGACGGAAAAGGGATTTTCAAGAAGTCCCACGCCACCCTTGTATCCCAGTTGCGCGAACCATTTAATATCGCCGTATCCAATGCGCTACGCTACCGGGAGATTGTCAAACTGAAAGAGATAGTGGACAATGAAAATCTGGAACTCTCCCAAGAACTTCGGTATATAAAGGAAGACGAAATCATTGGGGTAGATTGCGGTCTCAAGGAAGTGATGGAAATGGTAAGACAGGTTGCGTCTCTAAAAAGCCCAGTCCTGCTTTTAGGAGAGACCGGGGTTGGTAAAGAAGTGATTGCCAACGCCATTCATTACACGTCCCCCCGGAGAGAGAGGCCTTTGGTTAAGGTGAACTGTGGCGCCATCCCGGAAAGCCTTATGGACAGTGAGCTTTTCGGACATGAACGCGGCGCGTTTACTGGGGCCATTGCCCAAAAGAAAGGTCGTTTTGAGCGGGCCGACAAGGGAAGTATCTTCCTTGATGAAATTGCCGAACTACCGCCGTCTGTTCAGGTAAGACTACTGAGAGTATTGCAAAATGGCGAAATTGAGCGGGTAGGCGGCACTGAAACAATTCCCGTCGATATTCGAATAATTGCCGCTACGCATAGAAACCTGGAAGAGATGGTCCGCACCGGCAAGTTCAGAGAAGACCTTTGGTTCAGACTCAATATCTTTCCCATCATGATTCCCCCCCTGAGACAACGGCCGATGGATATCCTGCCCCTGATAAGTCATTTTATGGAAAAGAAATCAAATGAACTGAAAATTCACACCCCCCCGCCCATGTCCTCCGTAGCGTTGGAACGGCTCAAAAATTATCACTGGCCGGGCAATGTCCGGGAGCTCGAAAATCTCGTAGAACGCGAGTTGATAAAAAGCAGGGGGCCGAATGGGAATCGTTTCTTAACCTTTGAGCATTTCCAGTGGCCCAAAAATTCGCCGGGGGCATGGAAGTTACAGGAGGGGAATATCCCCCTGATCACCCTTGAAGATGTAATCTCCCAGCATATCCACTGGGCATTGGGACAAACAAAAGGTAAAATATTCGGCTTTGACGGTGCTGCCAGTTTGCTGGGGATCAATCCTAATACGCTGAGAAGCAGAATGAGGAAACTAGGCATAACCGATTTTCGTAAAAATTGATTGGCATTCAACTCAAAAATAAACATGAAACGGATGAACCTGCGGAGATTCTTCCCGTGTCGGAGTTAAGGTATTTTCCTGCAAAAGGAAATGCCCAGCTTTCTCATCTGTGTACTGAGTAGCTGGCTGAACATGGCGGAGATCGAACTCAGCGTCTTGAAAGGACAGTGCCTTGATCGCCGGATTCCCGACATGGCAACCATGCAGACTCAAGTGGCTGCATGGGGAAAAGAACGAAATAACAGCACGAAAAATATTGTCTGGCAATTTACGACATCGGACGTTCGGATCAAACTAAAGCGTCTTTATCCGAACTTGTAAAGGTTACATGGTACTAGCAGTTCTTGAATACTTGCACGTTACAACTCAAACTGATTAGTTGAGAAATAAGAAAATGCAGATGGTTTCAGTTATCACTGCCATCTATGGATTAATTCAGGAGCTTTTTGAACATGCATTTTCCAGTTCCTTGGCATTAATAATCAACATCTGCAGGCGATTTTCTATATTGGCAAAGCTGGTATCCGGATCATAATCCAGTGAGAGAATTTGAATATGCGGGAATCTCGCTTTGACTGCTTTGGTAAGACCGCGTCCGGAAATATGGTTTGCAAGGCAGGCAAAAGGCTGAACGATAATAAAACTATTCACGCCCTTGGATGCATTGTAAAGAATCTCTCCAGGAATCAACCAGCCTTCACCCGTATTATACGAGGGGTCAATGATATCGGCAATAAATGGCACCAACTCGTAGCAGTCCGCATGGTGCTCATAGAGCTTGTAGCGCTTGGCCTTTGTGGTAATCGTACTTACGGCATACTTGTATAGTATTTCCGTAATACCGCCAAAAATCCAATTGGCAAAGGGATGTTGGATGAGCCCTTTTTTGATTTTCTCCATACGCACCAATTCATCGACTCGAAAAAAGTCCATCATACCTGGAAGCACGACTTCCATGCCGTTATCCATGAGATAGTTTTCAATATAACCGTTTGCGCTCGGGTGATAATTCATAAGAATTTCGCCGAGGAGGGAAACGCGTGGCTTGCGTACCGTGCGATCTACCTCGATTTTGTTGAAATCATCGATGCACAGATCCAGCATCTCAAGTGCCAAACGCGGGTAGGCTATATGCTTCTTCGGCGTGTAGCCGATTTCGTGCATAAGCAGAGGCATCCAGTGGTCATACACCTTTTGGGTATCACCCTTGTGAACCTCGTACGGTCTGGAGGCGTGATAAATGGTTTCGACGCAGTCCATGATCCCCATACCCCAAAGCATATGCAATCTGAAGCCTGCACCCAATTTAAATCCCGGGTGCATATTCTTGGTATCTTTACCCGTAGTGATAATTGGGACGTCGTTGTAGCCGGCTTCGTCCAAAGCCTTACGGGCGAGCATCGCGTATTGTAAGGCGCGGCAGCTTTCACAATTCTTAGCAAGCCCCACAGTGACATCGGAATGCTTCACTTCGGGGTGCTGCTCAAGCCAGAGAAGATTTTCACCGATATTCACCTGTGCGGGAAAGCAAATATCGTTGTTGACATATTTTTTACCGAGTTCAATGGCCCGCCTAGTCGCAACTGGTAAGCACTCGGCGATAAACCCTAAGGATTTAAAATATTCCGTTATAAGCATACTGAATGCATGAGAAAGGTTCGGCACAAGAATCTTTCGCTTCGTTCTGTCTCCTTCGGTGTACTTGACGGGAAAGAGTTCCTTTTGACTTGTGTCGTGTTTAAGGTTGGCGCTCCGCCTTGAGCGTACGGTTTCAATAAAGCTCCTGACTCTTATGCTTACCGGTCCGCGGGCATCGCCTTCGTCGATCTTGAGCATCAGGAGTTCCTTTGAGGAAACCTCATGCAGCATGCGGTTCATTTCATCGGTGAGGATTGCATCATGGCCGCAACCGAAACTCACAATCTGCACCAGTTCTATCGCGGGATCTTTCGCGGCAATCATCGTTGCTCCAAGCACGAGCATGTGGAATGCATTTTTGACTTCCATGCGGGTATGTTTATCTACGTCCTGATCATAAACACAGGGCAGGGAGTCTGTTGTGAGAACGGGGATTCCCATCGCTGTGAAATGAGAGGCCACATTATGGTTGACCAGATTATCCGCGTGATATGGGCGTCCGACAAGGACAACTGCAAACTCACCCTTTTTGCGCACCTCGTCAAGAATCTGACCGCCTTCCTCAAGGATGGTATTGCGGCAAGTATGAAATGCCTTCTCTCCTTCTGATACGGCACGTTTTAGAGAATCCTTTGGAAGTTTCCATTCCGAGTGGAACCACTGCACTGTCTGACTCCGGCGAAATGAATTGTCAAACCAGTGAAAGGTCGGTTGATCGAGCGGAATCCCATAGCGTCCTGCCGGATCATCCGTGTTTTTGCAGACGATTGGATAACCCTGCAGCACGGGGCAGACTCCGGTCGCCATGAATTTCGTATGGTCACTCGGCATCGCCGCCATGACCGGGAAAAAAATGCGGTCCACTTTCTTTGCAATGAGATCCAGAACGTGACCATGGACAAGCTTAGCCGGGAAACAGACCGTATCGGAAGGAACGCTGCTCAGGCCATCTTCAAATAGTTTGTAATCACTCTGCTTGCTCACAACGACCGTGTAGCCGAGGGACGTGAAGAAAGCTTTCCAATAGGGAAGACTCCACCAAAATTCGAGTACACGCGGAATGCCTATCGTCTTCCCGTTGGGGGGAAGTATTCGTTTCGGGGCGTAGTCTTTGGCCACAAGCTGATTCGCCCGCCGTACCATGTCAGGCACAGCGAGCATCTTTTTATTGATCTCTGCAACGAGCTTTTTTGTTCCCGGGTCGTTTGGATCCGCAGTGACTTCACCGCGTTCACAGCGATTTCCAGTCACAAAACTGGAACCGTCGATGAATGTGACGATCGTACGGGAACAGTGGTTCGTGCAGTATTGGCAGATCTGGCTGGGCTTAATGTTCCAGATGAAGGTGCGTGCTTTTTCAAGACCGATAAATGTGCTTTGATATTCCGGATTTTGAGCACGCTTCCTTTCCATGAAGCGCTTCGTCAAAAGGGCAATGCC
This sequence comes from Syntrophales bacterium, assembly GCA_041664405.1. GTDB lineage: Bacteria > Desulfobacterota > Syntrophia > Syntrophales > UBA8958 > UBA8958. The sequence continues at coordinate 8,443 of JBAYKV010000054.1, read as the reverse complement.
GATGGCGCCCATTTCGCCCGGACGTTCCGGGCGTATGGGCGTAAGGCCTGTCAATTGCTCAAAGGCGCGGAGAACGGCATCGTTCTTAAAAGTGCCGCCCTGCACCACGACAACATTACCCAGCGTTTCCAGGTTGCGAATGCGGATCACCTTTGTGAATACATTTTCGATAATGGAACGGCAGATACCCGCAATAATATCTTCAGGCTGTTTACCGTCTCTCTGTTCGGTGATAATCGAACTGTTCATAAACACGGTGCAGCGGCTTCCGAGTTGCGAAGGATTCTTTGCCTTAAAAGCCATCTCAGCGATTTTTTCCACGGGAACACCCAGGGAGCGGGCGTAGGTTTCTATAAACGAGCCGCAGCCGGAAGAACACGCTTCGTTCAGGATAATACCTGTCACAACGCCGTCCTGCACGGAAATAGCCTTCATGTCCTGGCCGCCTATGTCCAGGATAAAGGTAACGTCCTGATGGAGACGTTTTGCTGCATTGGCGTGGGCAACCGTTTCCACCGTGTGATAATCCGCGTGGATTGCTTTTGCGAAAACCTGTTCCCCGTAGCCCGTGGTTCCTGCACCAAGGATATTAAGCTTACAGCCATATTCCTCATAACGGTCGGTCAGATCGATAAGGGCATTCTTGAGAACGGTCAGAGGTTCACCTTCATTTCCTGCGTAGAATCCGTCAATAGTGTTTTCTTTTTCATCAAGAAGCACAAACTTTGTCGTGGTGGAGCCGGCATCTATTCCCAGGTAGGCATTGATCACAGAGCCGGACGGCGGCTGAGGGTGATGAAGACTTGCGAGCGGATGGCGCAGCTTAAAAAGTTTCAGCTCCGCGTCATCTTTAAAAAAGGGCTTGACGTTATCGTTAGGTTTAGCCTGGTGCGCTGCATGAAAATTCAGCAGTGATTCGCGGGAATACTCTTTCCGGTATGAGCATTCCCTGTCTCTGAACATTATTCCCAGGGAGAGTGCTGCGCCCCAGGCCACTAGGACTTCGGAGCGTTCAGGAACAATCGCCTGCTCATCCCTCAATCCCAGGCGCTCCTTAAAGACGCGAACAAGAGTGGGGTTGAATGTCAATGGTCCTCCTTCAAACAATACGGGAGGCATGATTTCCTTACCCTGGGAAAGTCCCCCGATCGTCTGCTTGGCGATTGCGTGGAAACTCGAAAGGGCAATATCCTCTTTCCTAACTCCCTGGTTGAGCTTGGGCTGAATATCCGTCTTGGCAAACACGCCGCAGCGGCCCGAAATTTCATACACCTTGCTGCCGCGGGAAGCATAAGATTCAAAATCCTCTGTTTTAATGCGGAGCAGTTCCGCCACTTGGTCAATAAAAGCTCCTGTTCCGCCGGCACAAACGCCGTTCATCCTCATATCTGAGGCAATCAGCTTGCCCGTTGTCGGATCTTTTTCAAAGAAAATAACCTTTGCGTCCTGTCCTCCAAGTTCAATAGCTACACGTGTTTCGGGATACATGGCACGCACGGCAAGGGCATTTGCCACTACTTCCTGAACAAAAAATGCCCGGGTGGCTTCCGCAAAAGGTTGTCCACCGCTGCCGCAGAATGCGACTCCAAAATTTTTTTCCGGATAAAGACCATGGGCTTCATGCAAAAGATCAAAGACCTTTTGTGCCTGCAAGGCGTTATGACGCTGGTAGGAGTAATGAAGAAGCCTTCCGGTAGGGGGATCAACAATAGCAATCTTAACTGTGGTGGAGCCGACATCGATGCCGACCCATAAATCCGTTTTCAATTTGGATTCCCCTATCAGAGATATCTTCTTTCTGCGTATCACGACCTGTGAGTAATTTTCCATACTTTATATTTCTCCAACGATACTTCATTACTTTCTCCTATGTAGCCATTTGGGGTGTAGGAAGCATAGATAAGTAGCCCTTGTGCGTCAAATGGCTTGTTGACTGTTGATTTCCACTTAAAAGGATACATATCCATTATAATAGGAGAATGCTTGACTTTAGGAAGGAAGGGATAAAAAGCCGTATTAGAAATTTTCAAAATCGCCAAAACAGTCGATTCATTACCTGCATCTACAAAGTTTCGGTCAAGATATTTAAAAAATATGAAGCTTACTGATCGAAGGAAAGAGTACGAGATTTAAGGAATAAGGTCGTTCGATATTGAAAATATCCGATGATTTTACAAAGTGATCAATGGACAGAAGGCGATTTTAAAGGATTTATTATCACTTATTTTCTATTGAAATTACCATTGATTGTTTCTGCCATTACCTGTCGCCTTCCAAAATAATATTTTGAGTTTTCTATAATAAATTAGTATTAAGTTAGCTATCTTATTTCACATTTTAATAGCATCCCAGGATGCTTCGATCGATCGAATGATTTGGGCATCATCAAGTTCGATCAGACCGCGAACATGGTTTTGAACCAACATAACTACAGGACCGAAAGTTAATGCAAAATGTATAAATAGAGGCAAATCTTTGATAACTTTCTGTTTAATTCCCTGTTCAACCATTATATCGAATATATTAGTTTTTCTTGTATTTCCCATAATCCTTTCCCTATGTGCTGACATTCCGTAAGGCGAACCGAAGTATTGTTCGAGGAAACGGAAATGGATAGGATGGGTTATAAAATACGCAAAAAGTGTCTTGCAAAGATGGAAAAAACTTTTCCTAATGTCTTTATTGAAAGGGTATTCTTCCTTTATCGCCAATGAAATTTTATTTTCCAGTACATGGTTTACTTCTATGATTAGTTCATCCTTACTCTTGAAATAGCAATAGATTGTTCCCGCTCCCACGCCGGCTTTTTCAGCGATCATGGACATCGGGGTTCCGTGGAATCCATGCTCTGCGACCAGTTCCAAAGCAGCTTGAAGTATATTCTCACGTTTATTGGAATCTTCCATAATTTAGCCTAAGAATGAACATTCACTTATAAATCATCTATATTCACAGGCTGATCATGTCAATGATAATTTGGCCACAAAAGTTGAGCTGTGGTGCTTATATTTGCCAGACGTGAAAGGTGTTGAGGTCGGTCGTCAATAGCGGACATCAAATATTTCATGCTACCAGTCGTTTTTCATAGAACCATCGTTCAAAAGAGGCGGGAGACAGAAACCCCATTCTGGCCTGTCTCCTTTGCCGGTTATAGAAGATCTCAATGTACTCTGTAATATCCGATATGGCCTCTTGTCTGGTTTCATAACAACTGTGATGGACCTGTTCGTTCTTCAGGACACCCCAGAAGCTTTCCATTGGGGCGTTGTCGTAGCAATTTCCTTTCCGGCTCATGGATGCCCTCATCCCAAACCGGTCAAGCAACAAGGCATATTCTCGGGCGCAATACTGGCTGCCCCGGTCCGAGTGGTGAATCAAACCCGTAGCGGGTCGCTTGGCAGCTATGGCATTCAAGAGTGACTGGCTGACCAAGTTCTTAGTCATGCGCTCTGACATTGCATACCCTACAACTTCTCCGGTAAAAAGATCCTTATGGCCAGCAAGGTACAGCCAGCCTTCCCAGGTGGGGATGTAAGTGATATCGCTCAGCCAGATCTGGTTCGGCGCGGATGCCTCAAACCTCTGATCAAGCAGATTCTCTACCACGGGCAGAGAATGCCGTGAATCTGTCGTAATCTTGAACTTCCGTTTTTGCCGACAACGCAAGTTGAGCTTCCGGCGAATCCGCTTGATCCGGTGAACCCCCACGACAACTCCGTTATCGGCTAAATCTCGCTGTAAGCGCTCCGGGCCATATGTCTGACGCGTCCGTTTATGGGCAGCGCGGATCTCCAATTCCAGCCTCATCTCCTCCCGCTGTCGGATGGTAAGCGGACGTTTGACCCAAGCATAGTATCCACTTGTTGTCACTTCCAACACACGGCACAGCAGCGCAATGCAATAGGCGAGTCGCAACTCCCTGATCATCGCGTACCTTGCAGCGACTCCTTGGCAAAGTACGCGGCCGCTTCCTAAGAAACTTCAGCATTCAGTATTTCGGGAACAGTATTGGCAACAAGCTCATATCCAAGCCGTTTAGCTCTCTTTTTTAGGTTCGACAGTACGCGATTCCGGTATTGAGTCTCATAGTATTCAGCCAAGGGCTCAACATAATTCCTGCCATACTTCATAATTGAATAGAATAGAACTGCCAATTTCCTTGCAGTGGCTGTAACTGCTTTCGCTTTTCCGACTCTGCCAGCCAACCTTCTGTAAAAAGCACCTAATGCTGTTTCGGTTTTTCCAACATTGACAGCAGCTATCCGCAACAGCGTGGTCGCCCTATTTTTTGTACGCCTTGTTTTACTTGAGAGAATCTTGCCGCCTGACACCTTGTTCCCGGGTGACAGCGAAAGCCATGAAGCAAAATGTTTTTCAGTTGCCCATTTCGACATGTCATCGCCACACTCTCCAATCATTCTCAGGGCAGTATAGGGGCCAAAGCCATTGATCTGTGTCAGGTCTACTCCTGTTAGCGTATAGAGCGCACTCCGTACTGCAAAATCAGGTTCATGATGCTGTTTGGTCCGGTGCCGTGCTTTGGGCAGAGGGGTATCGGGAGTTACTTTCTTTTGATTCAGCTTTTCCATGGCCTTTTCTATCCGGGTATCACATTCCCTGATACGTTCCTGGTAAAAGTCCCAGAGTTCAACTGCTTGCATCAATGTAAAAATATGCTCATCACGATAATTACCGGTAAGAGCCGCAGCTATTGTCTTTTCGGACTCCTTACAGCGGATATCTCTGTGGGTCGCTAATGTGGCAGCGCACCTTTCTCCATTGATAATATCTCGAATAATTTTCATCCCTGTTGCCCCTGTTATATCGGATACGACATGATGAAGCTGTAAGTTCATCTGCATTAGGGCTTTCTGCATATGCTGGATATGAGCCGCTGAATATTCGATTAGTCGTTCCCTGTGGCGGAGATAGGCTCGAAGGCTGGCGATCTGCTCGCTTGGACGGAAACTGGCCCTCAGCAACTCGAATTGATGCAACTTCTGGAGCCATTGTGCATCGTTATAATCGGTTTTACGTCCTGGTACCTGCTTTACTTCACGGGCATTCACTAAGATTACCTCAAAACCATCCGATTCAAGGATTTCAAAAACAGGGATATAATAGACCCCTGTGGATTCCATGGCGACCGATGTTACCCCTACTTCCCGTAACCATTGCGATAGACTGTGGAGATCAGTGGTAAAGCTTTGAAATTTTCTGACGGGTGTGGGATCATGATCTGGAGATACTGCGACAATGTGAAACGTAGCTCCAATATCAATACCTGCAGCGTGAGGATGAACAACCGAAAATCCTTGAGAACCTTTCTTTGATGTCATAACAACCTCCCAGTGATAAAATGGATTGGGAGGCAGAATGAAAAAGATACTACTTTCCTAAACGGGATCACCTAAGTGTCGCCAATATCAAACACATTTTCATTCCTGGACCACGTTTTTTAACGGGTAAAATACACCAATAAGCAGACGGCCTCTCCTCCCATAGCCAAGCATATCAGAGAAAGTTTCTATTATCACAGAGAAAAGCGGACGCCTTTAGGACTGTTTTTTAAGATATCCCGCTCCATCTTCGCCAGGGACAGCTCTCGTTTAACTTTCGCCAATTCCCTCTCAATCTCCGTAAGGGGATGTTGAACCTTACCAATCTGACCAAGATTCCCCGTTTTAGAAACTCTTATCCAGTTCTCTAATGTTGACTTCGGCAAAGACAGACGCCTTGAAACCGCCAGCACTGACAAACCTTCACCCATAGTCATCTTCACCGCTTCCTCACGAAACTCTTTCGTGTATCGCCCGTTGGGTATCCTTTCCATTCTCACACTTCCGTCTTAGTTTCTTACCTAAACATTGGTGTCCATATTTTTCAACCTACCACATCTCCTGAAAGGGTGTCCCTTGGGGTGTCCTTTTCCTCAAAAGCGGGATAAAACGATTACACAGGAACACACAAGGGGACACTCCGGTTTCAATAAAATCAAATACTTGCAATAATACAGATGACTTAGACATCTTTTCGATTCGCCTAATACACTGAGAAGCAGAATGAGGAAACTAGGCATAACCGATTCTCATAAAAATTGATGGGCATTCAACTTAAAAAAAAACATGAACCGGATGAACCTACGGAGATTCTTACCGTGTCGGGGTTAAGGTATTTTCCTGCCAAAGGGAATGCCCAGCTTTCTCATTTTTGTTCTGAGTGTTGATGGATTCATCTTCAGCAGTTTTGCCGCCCCTTTTTCCCCTCCCACGCGACCGCCGGTCATTTCCAGTGCCCTCATAATTCGTTTCGATACAACCTGCTCAAGGCCAAAGGAATCTTCATCATCAGTCTGTATGCTGCTAATTGTCGTCTTGCGGCCGATTTCGCCAAGATCGACGAAGTCCAAGGGGCGCTCCTTGCTGAGAATAAGGGCGCGTTCGATCGCGTTCTGTAGTTCCCGAACATTGCCCGGCCAGTGGTAGTGCATCAGCTTGTCAATGGCCCCCGGCGCCAGGCTGGGTAGTTCCGCTAATCCCATTTCCCGGGCCTTCTTCATCATGAAATACTGGACCAGGGCGGGGATATCGGCGCGGCGGTCCCGCAAGGGTGGGATCACAATGGGAAAGACCCGGAGACGGAAATAGAGATCTTCTCGAAACTTGCCTTCCTCTAACATGACTTCCAGATTGCGGTGAGTGGCGGCGATGACACGAATATCCATCTGGAGGGTCTCCGTCCCACCGACCCGTTCAATCTCCTTTTCCTGGATGACCCTTAGGAGTCGGACCTGCGCCCCCGGCGCCAACTCGCCGATTTCATCGAGAAAAATGGTGCCGCCTTGGGCCCGCTCAAAACGGCCGCGTTTCTGAAACAGCGCCCCGGTGAACGCCCCCTTCTCATGGCCGAAAAGCTCGCTGTCCATGAGGGTCTCCGGGATGCCGCCGCAATTGACCTTGATAAAAGGACCGTTTCGCCGGGGGGAAAGATTATGAATGGCCGTCGCGATGACCTCTTTCCCCGCCCCCGTTTCCCCCAACAGGAGAACGGGGCTGGCCAGGGACGCAACTTGGCCGACCATTTCCATGACCTGCTTCAGACCAAAATGGGCGCCCACGATCTCTTCCCCCGCTTGCTGCCGCAGCTCTTCCTGCAAATACCGGTTGTCATCCGCCAGGATCTCCTTCAGTCGCAAGACCTCCCGGTAACGCAGGTAATTGCTGAGGGCAATGGCAAAGGGCTCATTCAGAAGCGTAAACAGTCGTGCATGTTTCTCGGTGTACTTCTCACCCCCATTATTGCCGACAAAAACGCCGCCGAATAAATTCCATTCCGGCTTCGGCCCGATGGACATAAAAGCGGCATCGGGATGACCGAAAATTTTAGACATGGGTCCCATAATCGGATGATCGCCGATTCGGTCGGCCATAAACACCTTCGGCCGAAGCTTGGGATTTTTACTCATTTCCTCGATAAGCCGGCGCGCATCCGCCGGGGCTATGGTTTTGATGGAGGTAAGCTCCCCGCCGCTGACATCCGCCTTGGCAATGGTTTCCCCGATCCCTACCCCGGGATCGTAAACATTGAATAGCATGATATCTGCCGGGATATAGTCACGGATGTACATCAAGCAATCCCACAGTGCCCGATCGAGCTCCAGACTGCCGCAGATCCGCAGCGTGGCCTCCCGAAAAAAATCATTTTCATCTATAGGCATGATCTTCTCCCGTGTTTGATGGCAGCAATATATCTTATTCCACACTTTTATGCAACAAGTACGTAATGAAGCACATAAAAGTGTTGCATACAACATCTTCACCGGCCGCCTCTATATAAGCATCTGTATTTACAAGCATCTGTATTTTGGCACGCTTTAAGCTAAAGAGATGAAAGAAAGTGAGGTAAGATAAAATGAAACGTCTGGAGATCGTCTCCGTGCGGACGTCCGGCAATTTCGAGCAACAGGCCTACGTGTATATCCGGACGTTTTGCCGGGAAGCAAAAGAACCATTATTGTCGGGGGCGAGCCTTTACATCAATGCCGCCGTTCCCGGCGACCTTGCCGTAATCCTTGCGTGGCAAGCGGAGCCGTCCACAGAGCAAAAAACCGATGTCGGGTTGAGGCTGGCCGACGCCCTCAAACGGTTTGGCCTGGTGGATCACGTCTTCTGGATCATGATTGAAAGTTAATGAAATGACAAAGATTGAGGGATCAATTTCTACACAAGCCAAGATGACCCAAAGATTTCATAAGATCCTGTTGTTTATGGCCGCCATCATCATGTTTTCGTACAGTGGTTCCCTATCCGCCGAAACGCCGGCCCTGATTACCCTGCCGGAAGGATTGAAGATCGTCACGGCGGAGAGCCGGGTCGTAAAAATCGCCAGGCTGAACGAGTTGATCGCCGAATCGGATGCTCATATGGTCCGGGCTGCCCTGTTG
>JBAYKV010000053.1:0-16348 GCA_041664405.1 Syntrophales bacterium | reverse complement strand
GGGAAAATATCCTTCACTATGGAAATGAGGTCAAACACCCCCGGATACCAGTAAGTCATCATGGAGGTAATCAGGATGAGGTCAGGTTTTTCAACCCCCTTAAATATCCTGTTTAAGGTATGCTGGGGAAGTCCATAGCGATGATAAGGTTTGGATATGCCGGCCAGGGCTTCGGGCTTGGCAACTTTTTCCTTTATAAACTTACCCTCTCCCCCTAGTTTTCTTGCCGGTTTTTTGACCTCTCCGGGTGAAATAAAATCGAGAGCTCCACTATCAAGACAGTCGATAAATTGGACGTCCAGACCGTTTTTCCGCAGATAGGAGGCCATATAGAGCAACCCCATAGGCTTCATCCAGAAATCGTAGGCGGAAAAATCGTATATCCAAGGGTTGATAAGTAAAATGCGTTTAGTCATTGGGGTCGAACTATCAAATATTTAGCGGCATGACAATAAAAGACTTGAAGGCGATGAGCTTTGCTGCTAACATCCGGTCCCATTGAAAGTCGGGAAAGTAACATGCGGGCAGTCGTCCAAAGGGTTGATCGGGCCGCCGTTGCTGTAGGCGGCAAAAATATTTCCAGTATCCAGCAAGGGCTGATTGCCTTCGTCGGGGTTGAAAAGGGAGACACGACGAAGGACGCCGATTATCTCGTTGACAAAATCATCAACCTGAGAATATTTGAAGACCCCGAGGGAAAGATGAACCTGTCCCTCCTCGATAAAAATTTGGAGTTCATGGTCATCTCGCAGTTTACCCTCCTCGGGGATTGCCGTAAAGGAAGAAGACCCTCTTTTTATCAGGCCGAAGAGCCGATAAACGCGAGAAAGCTCTACGATTACTTCGTAGTAAAAAGTAAGGAGAAGATACATAAAGTCGGGACGGGGGAATTTCAGGCCATGATGAAGATCGATCTTCTCAACGACGGCCCCGTGACCCTGTTGCTTGACAGTAGAACCGGTTTCTAATATGTGAGGAGAGTCTTGAAGGAGCAGGAAAGCACCCCCCCGTGTAACATCAGAATCGATAAAGAGGGCATCTGGTATTACCAGGGCGCCGAAATGTTTCGGCGGGATTTTGTTAATTATTTTTATCAGAACTTGCATCTCGATGACGAGGGAAGATATGTTATTGAACTTCCCAATGATCGTTGTTTCGTAGATGTGGAAGATGCGGCATACATTGTTAAGGCGATTGATTACTCAAAAACGGAAAGCGGCAATGGAACGGGCATTAAACTCCTGCTGTGCGATGAGACAATGGAAGCACTGGATCCCTGCACCCTCTGGATCGGTCCCGACAATGTCATGTATTGCCAGGTAAGGGAACGTTCATTCCGGGCTCGCTTCTCAAGAGCTGCCTATTATCAGCTTGCCGAACATATCGAACACGATGAAAGCCAAGAGAGATTTTACTTGAAGTTTAACGGCCAAGAATATAATATAGAAATGAAAACATTATAATAATCTAAACCACTGGAGGTATCTTCATGCTGCCTGATCATATCGAAGAGGCCCTGACATTTGATGACCTGCTCCTTGTTCCTGCAGAATCATCCATATTACCCAAAGACGTAGATACATCAACCAGCTTGACCAAAAATATCACCCTCAGGATACCAATTCTGAGTGCCGCCATGGATACGGTTACGGAATCCAAAACGGCCATCTGCATGGCTCAGGAAGGTGGAATCGGCATCATTCATCGCAATATGAGCATCGAAAGGCAGATGATTGAAGTCGATAAGGTAAAGAAATCGGAAAGCGGCATGATCGTCGATCCGATAACCATTGGCCCGGAACAGAAGGTTCAGGATGCCCTGAATCTGATGAATGAATACCACATTTCCGGGGTTCCCGTTGTCAAGGGGAAGCGGCTGGTGGGGATATTGACTAACCGTGATCTCCGATTCGAGACCAATCTGGAACAGCCGGTAGGGAATGTGATGACCAAAGATCATCTCGTTACGGTTACGTCGAACATTTCTTTGGAAGAATCAAAGAAACTCCTACATAAACACCGGATTGAAAAACTCCTGGTCGTTGACGACGAATACAATCTTAAAGGCCTGATAACCATTAAAGATATCGAAAAAATACGTAAATATCCCAACGCGAGCAAGGACTCCCTGGGGCGTTTGCGCGTCGGCGCCGCTGTCGGCATCATTGACCGTGAAGAGCGCGTGCAGGCGCTTATTTCCGCAGGCGTCGATGTGATAGTAATCGACACTTCCCATGGTCATTCCAAAGGAGTTATCAATGCAATTCGGGAAACGAAAAGACTATTTCCGACCTGCGAACTTGTTGCCGGTAATGTCGCCACCGTGGAAGGGGCGAAAGCATTGATCGAGGCCGGGGTGGATGCAGTTAAGGTAGGGGTCGGCCCTGGTTCCATCTGCACCACGAGGATTGTCGCCGGTGTGGGCGTTCCACAGATGACCGCAATTCGCGAAACACATAAATATTGTTCACAAAAAGGGATTCCCGTTGTCTCCGATGGCGGTATTAAGTTTTCCGGCGATATCGCCAAGGCCCTTGGGGCCGGGGCCAGTACGGTCATGATCGGGGGGCTCTTTGCCGGCACCGAGGAAAGCCCCGGTGAAACTATCCTTTTTCAGGGTCGGAGCTACAAAGTATATCGCGGCATGGGCTCCCTCGAGGCCATGAAATCAGGCAGTCGGGATCGTTATTACCAGGATGACATAGAAAGCAATCTTAAAATGGTTCCCGAAGGTATCGAGGGACGGGTGCCATTCCGGGGATCCCTTTCAGCCAGTATCTACCAGCTTGTCGGTGGCTTGAAGGCCGGCATGGGTTATCTTGGCTGCCGCACCATAGGGGAGATGCATAAAAAGGCCACTTTTGTTCGCATAACCTCCGCCGGACTTCGTGAAAGCCATGTCCACGACGTAATCATTACCAAGGAAGCGCCCAATTACTGGCTGGATTAGCATGAAGCACGCTGATTTTGTCCATCTCCACGTCCATACCCAGTACAGTCTTTTAGACGGAACAATTCGCATCGACGATCTCCTGAAGAAGGCAAAAGAACATCATATGCCCGCGGTGGCCATGACGGATCACGGCAATATGTTCGGGGCCATCGATTTTTATCAGCATGCCTATCGACACGGCATCAAACCGATAATTGGCAGCGAAGTATATGTTGCTCCCCGTAGCCGCCTTGAAAAGAGTTCCCAGGGCATAGGTGAAACTTCCCGTCATCTTGTTGTCCTTGTAAAGAACATGGAGGGCTACAAAAATCTTCTGAAATTATCGTCGGCTGGTTACCTGGAAGGATATTACTACCGACCCCGGGTAGACAAGGAACTCCTCCGCCAGCACCATGAGGGTCTCATTGCTATGAGCGCCTGTCTGCACGGTGAAATTGCCGATCACATTCTCAAGGGAAATACAGAAGGGGCGCTGAAATCCGCAGAAGAATATCGTGATATCTTTGGAGATGGGAATTTCTATCTTGAAATCATGGAGAATAGTCTCCCGGAACAGAAGATCGCCAATGAAGGGTTGATGGAGATAAGCAGAAAGCTGTCCATCCCTCTGGTAGCGACTAATGACTGCCATTACCTCAACCAGGCAGACGCCGAGGCCCACGAGATTCTCTTATGTATCCAGACCGGGAAGACAATTGAAGATCCGAATCGAATGAAATTCCAATCGGACCAGTTCTTCTTCCGCTCTCCGGAGGAGATGAAAGCCCTGTTTTCATATTGCCCCCAGGCGATTGAAAATACAATTGCCATAGCGGAGAAGTGCAATCTTACCATGGAGTTTGGCAAGTTTTATCTTCCCCATTTTAAGCTGGATAATGATCAGAGCCTAGATGAATATCTTGTGAAAATCGCCAAAGAGGGACTCGATCGTCTGGCCCCGGTAATCAATACTGCCGGAGAGACGGAAATTACCAGGAAATATGAAAAGCGCCTCACCGAAGAACTGGCCATGATCAAGTCCATGGGATTTGCCGGTTATTTTCTCATTGTGGCCGACTTTGTTAATTACGCAAAAGAGCAGAAGATACCGGTCGGACCGGGCCGTGGTTCAGCGGCGGGTAGTCTCGTGGCCTACGCCACCGGGATAACAAACATCGATCCAATTCGTTACGGCCTCTTCTTTGAGCGATTCCTCAACCCGGACCGCAAGACTATGCCCGACATCGACATTGATTTCTGCCAGGAACGACGGGACGAAATCATCCGCTATGTAACTGATAAATACAGCAGTGATAACGTAGCGCAGATAATAACCTTCGGGAAAATGTTAGCCAGGGCAGTCATCAGGGACGTCGGCCGGGCCATGAATATCCCCTATGGCGAGGTTGACGCCATCGCGAAAATGATTCCCAATGTATTGAATATTACCCTTGACGACGCGATAAAGATGGAACCGCGCTTGAAGGAAGAGGCGAAAAAGAACGAACGTATTCAAAAACTATTAACCTACTCTCGAGCCCTGGAGGGTTTGAACCGCCATTCATCGACCCATGCCGCTGGTGTCGTGATTTCCGATGTGCCGCTGGTAAACCGCGTACCTCTTTATAAAGGCGCCAAAGATGATGTCGTAACCCAGTTTTCCATGAACGACATCCAGTCGGTAGGGCTGACTAAATTTGATTTCCTGGGTCTCAAGACCTTGACGGTGATCAAAAACGCCCTACAGATGATCAAAGAGGGAAGGGGGGGTGATGTTGACATCGACAAATTACCCCTTACCGATCAAGCTACTTATGAGCTTCTGCAGCGGGGCAACACTGACGGTATTTTTCAATTGGAAAGTTCGGGGATGCGGGATATTCTGACCAGTATGAAGCCGGACTGCATAGAAGACATCATCGCCTTGATTGCCCTCTATCGCCCTGGACCAATGGGGATGGTTCCAGATTTTGTTTCCCGAAAATTGGGGAAAACACAGATCAGCTATGAATTGCCTCAACTTAAGGAAATCTTGAGGGAGACCTACGGGGTTATTCTTTACCAGGAACAGGTCATGCAGATTGCCAGCGCCATTGGCCGTTACACCATGGCTGAGGCGGATACTCTGCGCAAGGCGATGAGCAAAAAAAAGGTCGCCGAGATGGACAAGGAAATGCCGAAATTCCTTGCCGGGGCCAAACAGAACCACATCCCCGAGGAGAAGGCTGCCCGCATCTGGGAACAGATGAATAAATTTGCCGAATATGGTTTCAACAAATCACACAGTACCGCCTATGCGATGATTTCCTATCAGACCGCCTATCTGAAGGCCCACTATCCGGAAGAATTCATGGCTGCCCTGCTGACCAGCGAAAAGGACAACCGCGATAAAATCATACGGTATATCAATAGTTGCAAGGAGATGGGCATTAACGTCCTGCCGCCGGACATCAACGAGTCTCTTAGTGATTTCACCGCCTCAGTCGGACACATCCGCTTTGGGATGGCGGCGGTGAAAAATGTCGGGGTAGGGGCGGTGGAAGCCATTATTGAAGCCAGGAAGAAGGGTGAGAAATATCCGTCCTTTCAGGATTTCAGCGAGCGGGTCGATCTGCGGCGGGTGAACAAGCGGGTCCTCGAAAGCCTTATCAAATGCGGGGCCTTTGATTCCCTGGGCCACAAAAGACGGGCCCTTTTCAGTTCTTATGAGGAGACCATGAATCTGGCCCAGCGGCTGCGCAAATCAAAGGCCAGCAGCCAGGTCAGTTTACTGGAAGGTCTTGATACCTCAACCGGAAGCGGTAATATGCACGGCGCCGCTGCTCCTCCCGATGTCGGCGAATGGGATCATAAAGAACTTCTCATGCATGAAAAGGAGGCACTTGGATTCTATATTACCGGACATCCATTATCGAGATACCGGCAAAAGCTTGAATTCGTTACCAACGCCAACTCAGATAACATCGGGGACAGAAGAGACAAAGAGGAAGTCATTATTGCCGGTGTAGTTAGTAATATCAAGGAGTTGACGACGAAAAGAAAAGATGTCATGGCCTACATAACCCTCGAGGATCTTTATGGTTCCATGAATATCATCTGTTTTGCCGATATTTATCAAAAGTCAAAATCCCTTTTGAAAGGGGATGAACCTGTCCTGATTAAAGGGCAACTTGATATATCCGAAGAAAATGTCAAAATAATCGCCAACGACATAACACCACTTCAGGATGCCCCGGATATCTCGCCTTATTTGTCCGTTCATTTCCAGGTCGATACGCAAGGCATATCAAGCGAAGATTACATTTTACAAATCAAATACTTGTCGGATAAACATAAGGGATCTTCTGAAGGATATATTCATTTGCTGAACGGAAACAGCGAAACGATAATTTACTTAGGTAATGACCACCGCTTCCAGTTGACTCCGGAGCTCTTGAAGGCAACCCGCCTTGTCCTGGGACCTAATTCGATAAAATATCGATGAAATGTTATACCGCGAGCGAACATATCGGAATTACATCGCTGCCCATGATCTTGTTTCCTTTCATGTCTCTATCCGGGAAACAGACCTCTATATCGCCGCTGATCAGGACCTATCCGCAATTGCTCTCGCCTCGGTAATCAAACATCGTAACTATCTGGAATCATATATCCAGCGACATCCCAAGTTTTTTAAATCCTTAGAACCCATTCCCGGAGACCGATTTGCACCTAGGATAGTTCGCGATATGATCGAGGCGGGAATTGCTGCGCAGGTCGGACCAATGGCAGCAGTGGCCGGGGCGATGGCCAAGTTTGTTGGCATGGATCTTCTTTGCCATTGCGAAAATGTCATTGTAGAAAATGGCGGCGACATCTTCATGAAGACCTATACAGAGCGGCGGGTATCGATCTTTGCGGGAGAGTCTCCCTTAAGCCAGAAGGTGGTCCTAAACATAACGCCTGCGGAAATGCCCCTTGGGATCTGCACATCCTCCGCCACAGTGGGACCTTCCTTAAGTTTCGGAAGGGCAGACGCCATTTGCGTACTATCGCAATCACCAAGTTTGGCCGATGCGGCGGCGTCGCGGATCGGAAATCAGGTAAAAAAACCTGGTGACCTAAAAATGGCGTTGAACCTCGGGTCGGAAATTGCCGGGGTAAAAGGAATTGTAATTATTATAGGTGAAACAATGGGTGCCTGGGGCCAGGTCCAATTCTGCGATTAAAGTTTACATAACATATCTTATCCGACATTACATTTCCTAACTATAAACCTTCCTCGGCCAGTTGTTTAACAATTAATGACTGTTTTTCAGTTATATGCTTAGGAACCATCACGTTGATCTTTACGTATTGATCCCCTTTGACTGCCCCTTTTAAGCCGGGTACGCCGTAACCCTTCATACGGATCTTGGTGTTGTTCTGGGTACCCGGTGGGATCTTCAGGCGTTTGGTTGCCCCGTCAATTGTCGGTACATCAATACTCGTTCCGAGGACCGCCTGAGTGAAGTTAATAGACTTCTCAAAATAAATGTCGTTTCCATCGCGGGCAAAGAGCGGATGAGCAAGGATGGTTATATTCAGATACAGATCTCCGGCGATACCGCCGTCAATACCATGACCGCCCTTCCCCGTAAGGCGCAGTTTTTTACCGGTGCTGATTCCAGCGGGTATTTTCACGTTGATTTCATCGACCCGATCTTCCCGTTGCAGGGCCAGTTTCTTTTCGACTCCTGTAACCGATTCTTCCAGGGTGATGGAAAGATTGTACTGCAGATCCTGACCTTGTTGGGGCATGTGTCCATAGGATTGACCGCCGCCGCCGAAGAGATCGGCAAAGGGATCAAATCCCTGCTGAGGTCCCCCACGCCTTCTCGACTCACCCCCCGAACCTGTCCGTGTCGTCCTTCCTCCCGAGCCGCCCAAATCAAATCCAAAACCACGCAAGAGATCGTTGAGGTCGAAGTTTTTGAAGATATCTTCCTGAGAATATTTCTGGCGGAATTGATCTGCCGAGCCATAGGTATCGTATTGATTGCGTTTTTCCTGATCACTAAGGACCGCATAGGCCTCGCTGATCTTTTTGAACTTCTCCTCAGCCTGATTCTTGTTGTTAGGGTTTCTATCAGGATGCCATTTTAAAGCCAGTTTACGATAGGCCTTTTTAATCTCTTCCGTGTTTGCCTTTTTGTCAACTCCTAACAATTGATAATAATCTTCGGCCATTTTACTCCGCCCTTCCCTGATTAGTGGTCAATAAAATACGTACGATGCTCTGTTTGTCAAGCTATCAGATCACAAAAAAAAGGGGAAATGTCCGATATCAAGAAAATAATCAGTTGAAATATATCTTAAATACCGCTATGTAGCCGCAAGATTAGGAAGGATATATGGCAAAAAAGATACCGCTTAGCGACTTAGAGCCGGGAATGGTAATCGTGAAGCCTATCATGATGAAAAACGGCATGGTGATACTCGGCGAAGGGGCGAAACTGACCCCGGCCTGGGTAGAGAGACTCCAGGAGATGGACCTCAATGGGGCCTACATAGATGCCCCTGAAGAACAAAAGTTAACGAAAGAAGAAGCTTTAGCACAACTCGATGCGCGTTTTCAGCCGGTTGATGACAGACCATACATGATTCGTCTTAAAGATTTACTCAGGGAGCACATTGAGGGGCTCTATGAAAAGTAAGACGATCATCAAAGTCCGCAAGGCGAGGATTGAAAACATCTCTTCTTTGCCCACGGTCCCGGGTAATCTCAAACGCATCTCTAACATCATCGAGAAACCCGGCCTTACCCTCGATGAGATCGGTCGTTTTGTTGCTAGTGATCCCGCCCTGGCCTCCAAGGTCCTTAAGATGGTAAACTCTGCCATGTACGGTTTCCCGGGTCGAATCACCGCCGTTTCCTATGCCGTGATGCTGCTGGGATTGAATGTCGTTAAAGGGCTCCTTTTAGGAATAGCCGTCTTCGATATCATGGAACAGACGATGAGAGGGTTGTGGGCCCATTCCGTGGGTTGCGCTGTGGCGTCTCGCTGCATTGCCGAAAAAAAGGGGATCAAAGATCCAGAAGAGTTTTCCATTGCCGGCCTGCTCCATGATATTGGCAAGGCCATCCTTGTGCTTGAATATCGGACGGAATATGAAAAAGCTATGGAAGGGGCCGCTGAGGGGAAGATTCCGATTTTTGAAGCTGAAAAAGAAGTGTTCAGTGATGGCCATGCCGAAGTAGCCATGTGGCTTGCGGAAAAATGGCGTTTCCCCCGCAATCTTGTGGAAGTCATCGCTTATCACCATCGTCCCTCTCTTTCACAAATCGCCCCCATGGAAACGGCCATCATTCATGTTGCCGACATTATCGTTCGCGCCCGCGGCATCGGATTTGCGGGCGATTTTTATGTCCCTGATCTGAACACGCAGGCCTTCGATCTTCTGGGCCTGTTCGATGTCGATATCAAGGAAATCCTGCTAAAAATAGACGACGCAACTGACGCAATTTATGATTCAACGGAATGATGGATCGGCTATGAACACTGTCACCATTTTGTCTCAAGACCCCATCGTTTTCACCATGCTGGAGCGATTTCTGAAACCGGATCATCAATTGATCGTCTTTAGAACGATGCCCGCTGCTCTGGACTACATATACACCACTATTCCCGAACTGATGATTCTTGATATCCGCTCCATAAAGTCATCGTGCGTTTCCCTTTTGAATCAGCTTAAGGAAGATCCCATTTTCAGCCAGCTCCCCGTCCTGGTGATTTTCGATGATCCAGGCCAGTTAGAACTGCTGAAAACCATGCATGTTGAAGATTATATTTTCCGGAAAATGCTTGAACAGGAAATTATCACCCGTGTTAACTTGTGTATTTGCAGGGCGAAGCGAATCGTCGAATTGAACCCCCTTACCAGACTTCCCGGCAATAATGCCATCAACCGACAAATCCAGGACCGCCTCGATAGGAAGGAATCCTTTGCACTGGCTTACGCGGATCTCGACTATTTCAAACCCTATAACGACAAGTATGGATTTTCGCGTGGGGATGAGGTGATAAAGTTTACTGGACGGCTGATTCTTAACCTGGTTAATGAAAAACAGAGCAAAGATAATTTCGTGGGCCATATCGGGGGGGATGATTATGTCTTCATAATGGCGCCCCCGTTAATTGTCGAGACCTCCGAACACATTATTCAAGCTTTCGATCAGATCGTTCCAACCTTTTATGATGAGGAGGACAGACAAAAGGGGTTTATCCTTTCAAAGGATCGCCAGGGTATAGAACGCACTTTTCCTGTCATTGGCATCTCGATTGGCATTACGGGCAGTCACCTGCGTACTTTTTGTCATTACGGTGAGATGACCGGCGTCGCCTCGGCCATGAAATCGCTTTCCAAACGAGATGAGGGTAGCATCTACCGCATTGACCAACGTCAGAAGAATCATATTACGGCTACCAAAAACACACGCAATAACGGATCAGAGAGCTAATCGAAGTCTTGACCAAAATTGTTTTTCTCTTAAGCCGCCCTTCCCAGATGGAAAGCCTTCAGGTTGGCATCGATAACTTTCTTCGGAAAGACCTCCCGGATGATTTTTTCCCACATCGTGATCTCAAGATCCAGCCATTGAGACAGGACACCCAAAAGGGCGGTGTTTTCTGCCCGTATATTTCCTGCTTTGCGAGCGATTTCATGTGCTTTTACCACTTTAACCGTTTTAAATGATTCCTTGACAAGATCAATAGCCTGCCCCGGATAGGTCATATCCCCTAGATTGACCGCCGGAGGATAAAGCTCAAGTTCGTTGATAATAATTCTGCTGTCCGGTTTGAGGTAATCCAGATAGCGCAGGGATTCCAGCTTTTCAAAGGCCAGGAGAATATCGACATTCCCTTTCCGTTCAATGGGGGAATAGACTTTGCTGCCATAGCGAACGTGACTGGTCACGCACCCCCCGCGCTGGGCCATGCCGTGAACTTCGCTTTTCTTGACGTCCATACCCGATTTCATCATTACCAGGCAGAGAATATCGCTGGCCCGCAGGATACCCTGACCGCCGACGCCTGCCATGAGAACGCTTCTGACTTCCGCCGGGTTAATTTTCTCTATACTTGATTTTTTAGACATGATTCATTCCACCTCCACAATGGCGCCGACTTTGCAAACTTGCTGGCAAATTGTACAGCCGGTGCACAAATCGGCGTCAATAAAGGAATTGCCTTCCTGCTTCTTGGCGTTTTTGATAACCTGATCGGCAGGCATATCCGCGAACTTGCGCCAGGCGATGGGCGGGCAACCCAATCCGATGCAGTTTCGGCAGCCGACACATTTGTTTACATCGACGCGCAGGGGCTTGCGGATTTCCGTCTGGTGTCTTTTGAAAAGGACACAGGAACGACGGGAAATGACGACGGAGGAACCGGGTCTGGCAAGCTCTTCACGCATGACGTCTCTCGTATTCTTGATATCGTAAGGGTCTATGATTCGCACACTGTCGATGCCGAGGACTTTAGCCAAGGCAAATATATCGAGTTCCTTGGCCTTTGCGCCCTGGAGAGTGTAGCCGGTGGCCGGATGCTCCTGCATCCCTGTCATGGCCGTGGTCCGATTGTCACAGATTACGATTACGGCCTCACCCTGGTTATAGGCCATATTGAGAAGGGGTGTTATGCCGGAATGCAGAAAGGTCCCATCCCCGATCACCCCGACAACCTTTCCCTTTCCTTTTTCTTTCAAGGCCTTGCTCATCCCGTGGGCCATACCGACACTTGCCCCCATGCAAATACAGGAGTGCATTCCCTCCAGGGGCTTCATG
Organism: Syntrophales bacterium; assembly: GCA_041664405.1. Lineage (GTDB taxonomy): Bacteria > Desulfobacterota > Syntrophia > Syntrophales > UBA8958 > UBA8958. The sequence goes on along the minus strand of JBAYKV010000053.1, from coordinate 4,610 downwards.
AAAGAAAGGGTGTAGCAGCCGATATCTCCTGCCACAAATGTCTTGAGTTTTCCCAGGACGTGGAAAAGTCCCCGATGCGGGCTGCCTGGGCAGAGATTCGGCGGTCGGGGGGGAATCGCAACCTCTGGCAGTTTGACGGTAGTCGGTGTTTTACCTTTGAGGGCGGTCTCGATGACCCCGGGATCGAATTCATTGGTGAAGGGAAAGACATCCTTGCCCGCTACCTCAACTCCCATCGCCCGGATCTGCTCTTCTATAAACGGATCTAATTCTTCTATGACATAGAGCTTTTTTACCTTTGCCGCAAATTCGCGGATGAGCTTTTCCGGCAGGGGATGGACCATGCCCAGTTTGAGATATGAGAATTCCGGGAAGACGTCCTTTGTATAATTGTATGGCATCCCGGCGGTGATGACTCCCACCTCGGTACTGTTAATCTCCATCCTGTTTTCACCAAAGGTCTCCGCATATTCCCGCAGTGCCTGCGTGCGCTTTTCCACTTCCAAACGCCTGAGTCTGGCCATTGCCGGCACCATGACATACTTTGAAGGTGTGATGCGAATCTCCGTCTTGTCTTCCGCAGGCAGAGGATCTTCAATGATCACCACCGACTTGGAATGTGACACCCTGGTCGTGGTGCGCAGGAAAACGGGGGTATCAAACTTCTCGCTGAGGGCAAAGGCAATCTTTATGAATTCCTTCGCCTCCTGACTGTCCGCAGGTTCGAGCATGGGTATTTTCGCGAATTTTGCATAGTTGCGGTTATCCTGTTCGTTCTGGGAGCTGTGGAGAGAAGGGTCGTCGGCCGTGATGATGACCAGGGCGCCGTTAGTACCCGTATAGCTGACCGTAAACAGGGGATCGGCGGCGACATTTACCCCGACATGCTTCATGGTGACAAGGGCTCTGGCACCGGCCACTGCGGCTCCGATCCCTACTTCGAGGGCAACCTTTTCATTGGGAGCCCACTCGGCGTAAACGCCGTCGTATTTTGAAAATTCCTCAAGAATTTCCGTGCTCGGCGTTCCCGGATATCCGACTCCGAACCGTATGCCCCATTCATAAGCGCCTCTGGCGATGGCCTCATTTCCTGACATCAATACTTTCATAGATACGCTCCCCGGTGTTTGCTATCCAAGGATAGCAATTTTTCTTCCGATGATAAGCTTCATCGCCGGATCATTTGTCTTATCCATTGATTTCTGGTAATATTCGATAGCCTTTTTATTATCCTTCATGGCTTCATAGGTTCTGGCAAGATTTGCCAGAATATCTCCCGCAAAGGGTTTTCCTGCCTTGGCGTTCAAGGCCATTTCGTACTGCACCAAGGCGTTTTTATAATCCTTCTTCACCTCGTAGCAATTTCCCATGCCGTTGTGAACTAGGACGGTCAACTCGTTTTCACCCGATTTTTCCTTGATATATCCCTGAAAAGCCTTCAACGCCGCGTCGATTTGGCCGGCGTTGAGATAGGCGTTCCCGATCCGGTACCGGGCCAGTGTAGCCGCTTCTGTGGATGGATATTTCTCCATTACATCCTGCAGGGGTTTGACGGCGGCGGTTGCATCCTGACCAGCCATTCTGATCCGGATTGTGTCCATAACTGCCTTATTATAGAGATTCATTGCCTTCGTTTCTTCCGTTTGCCGGTAGTAGGCCCACCCTCCTATCAATACGAACACTGCCAACACGATGGTCGTTACAACTGCGATATTTCGCCTGTGGGTCAGGACATAGTCCCTCACTTGCCCCAAGAGCACCTGTAGCTTGTCCGGTTCCGTTATTTCCTGTTTAGCCGCCTTATTTGACATGTCTCGCTCCTGTTTAATTATTCTATATTGATAAATAAGTCCATCAGGTTGTAACCGGGACTAACTATCAATCCCGAAGTCTTGGCCGTCTTCTCTCCATAGGACAACCCTGAACGGCGGTTTTCAGTTGTGACGGAAGAATATATGGCGAAGGGACTGGGGTCGGCGGCATGGGTGCGCATGATTAACGGTGTGGGATGGTCGCTAAGAACCATGACCCGCACACCGCCCATTTCATGTATCCCCTGAAGGACCGTACCGACGACCTTTTCATCGAAATCCTCGATGGCCTTGATCTTTCCTGCCAAATTACCTTCATGGCCCATTTCATCCGGGGCCTCCACGTGAACAAACACAAAATCCATTTCTTTAAGAGCGGCGAGGGCCTTTCGTGCCTTGCCGATATAATTGGTGTCCGTGTAGCCGGTTGCCCCTTCGACATGAATGGGGCTGAGGCCGGCATAAATACCGATGCCATTGAGGAGATCCACCGCCGAGATTATCCCGCCGGTGATTTGATAGCGATCGGTAAGTTTGTCCATCCGGGGGGCTTTGCCCTGCCCCCATAACCAGATCGCATTGGCCGGCTTTTCCCCCCGGTTTATCCTGTCGAGATTAACAGGGTGCCTTTCCAGTACCCCCTTAGCCTCTTTCATGAGGGACTGGATTGCTCCGGAACCCTCTCCCCAGGGCAGATAACCGTCTGAACTTTGCCCGGTTATGTCATGGGGCGGTGTTGTTGTCATTTTCTCTTCGCCGTTACGCCATACAAGCAGATGGCGGTAACTCACACCGGGAAAGAATTGATAATCCTTGTTTCCCAATTCACGTTCGAGGTCGCGGATGATCGCTGCTGCTTCGGCGCTAGTAATATGACCGGCGGTAAAATCATCCATGATCGGGTCATCGCCCCCGCCCAAGGCGATCAGATTGCAGCGGAAGGCGACATCCTGAGGACCAAGAACGATGCCCATGTTGGCCGCTTCCAGAGGCCCCCGACCTGAGTAACAGGTTCCGGGGTCATAACCGAGGACGGTAAGATTGGCAACGTCGCTTCCCGGCTTGAAACCCTTGGGAATCGTATCTACCAGCCCCAGGGTCCCCTCTCTGGCCATGAAATCCATATTGACCGTCCGGGCCGCCTCCAGTGGCGTCTTGCCTCCCAGTTCATCCACCGGGTAATCGGCCATCCCATCACCCAGCAATACAATATACTTCATCAAAATCTCTCATCCTCAATGCGAATGAAAACGGTAGGTTCATGAACTATGTCCAATTGATCGATCCTCTTTAAGGCCTCCTGAACATCCCGCTCCCGTGCCTTGTGGGTGGTCATCACCACGGGCACCGCGCCTTCTTCTTTACGTCCCTTCTGAATCACCGAGGCAATGCTGATATTCATCTCCCCTAGAATTCCGGCTATTTTGGAGAGGACGCCCGCCTTGTCTGCGGCCATAAAACGGAAATAGTAATTCGTTTGAATCTCCGAAAATGGAACCAGACGGATATCGTCAATAATATCTTCCCCGAGAGATCGATATGGCACAAGACGGGATACATCCTGAAGAATTCCTCTCGATATATCAACGATGTCGCTTAAGACGGCGCTTGCCGTGGGCATCATCCCTGCCCCCTGGCCATAGAGGAATACCGAACCGGAAGCGCTGCCGATGATATGAAAGGCGTTGTAATTACTGTTTACATTGGCAAGAATGTGATCGAAGGGGATCATTGTTGGATGAATACGCGCTTCCACAAGATCCCCCCGCTCAAAGGCAAGAGCCAGCAGTTTGATGCGATAGCCGAACTCCCTGGCAAATTCGATATCCTGCCGACTGATCCGGGAGATACCCTCCCGGTAAATGGTTTCGATATCAACCCGCTTTCCGTAGGCAAGAGAAAGGGTAATAGCCAGCTTATGGGCGGTATCGATGCCCTCGACGTCGAAAGTCGGATCAGCCTCGGCAAAGCCTAGTGCCTGAGCCTCTTTGAGAACATCGGCAAAGGCTTTTCCCTCGTCCGTCATTTTCGAAAGAATGTAGTTAGAGGTTCCGTTCATGATGGCCATCAGCGACTTGATCCGGTTGGCTACCAGGGATTCCTTAAGGGTCTTGATAATGGGGATCGTCCCGCCGACGCTGGCCTCAAAACGGATATCCACCTTTTCCTTGTTCGCAGCCTGAAATATTTCGTTGCCATATGTAGCAAGAAGCGCCTTGTTGGCTGTCACGACATGTTTTTTCCTGCGCATGGCCTCCATAATAAAGGTACGAGCCGGTTCATAGCCCCCCATGAGTTCGACAACGATTTGAATATCCGGATCTTCGAAAATATCCGTGGCTTTTGTCGTCAGAACGTCTGGCGCCACAGTCACGACCCGGGGGGTTGTGATATCGAGATCGGCGATTTTCTTCAGGACGAGCCGGGCGCCGAGGCGTTTTTCAATTAGATCGCCGCTTTCCTGGAGCAGCTTCACTATCCCTGCCCCGATGGTACCAAATCCGATTAGCCCCAGTGAGATCTTTTTCATAAAAAGGTTTCCTGAACATTTTTCGCTCGTGTTTATAATAGACTACCGGTTTTGTCAAAATAAATTGCCGGTTGGAGTGAATAATTGACTTTCTCAGGGGATTGAGTTAAAAGGTTACCGCTGCCTTCCACGGGAGCACATCTTCCTAATCCAATATTATCTCGTACCCGATAAAGGATGAAACAATGACTGCATCATATAAACAGGCCGGTGTGAACATTTACCAGGCAAATCTATTTGTCGAAAAGATCAAACCTCTTGTGAAAACT
>JBAYKV010000052.1:0-16408 GCA_041664405.1 Syntrophales bacterium | reverse complement strand
CCCGCCCGGGAGCGGCGAATGGCCTGGACAACCATGTCAATGGCCTGATCCTGTCCAAATATATGTGTTTTCAGGTCCAGATCGAGGAAGCGAAGCTGTGTGCTTTCCGATGAAGAAACAGACTTCTCCGGAATCCGCGCCATCCGCGCTACAATCCGCTCCATGTCCGCCGGGGTGATCGTAATGGTCCCTTCCTGATCATCCCGATACAGACGGGTCTTGGCGCCGGCCTCATCCATGACGTCGATGGCCTTGTCGGGAAGATACCGCTCGTTGATGTGGCGGGCCGAGAGTTCCACTGCGGCCCGCAGGGCATCCTCCGTGTAGAAAACCTGATGATAGGACTCATAGCGTTCCTTCAAACCAGCGAGGATGTTGACCGTATCCTCCACGGACGGCTCGGGAATATCGATGGACTGGAAACGGCGGGACAGAGCCCGGTCCTTTTCCATACATTTCCGGTATTCGTCATAAGTGGTGGCGCCGATACATTTCATCTTCCCCGAGGTCAGGGCCGGTTTCAGGATATTCGAGGCGTCCATCGCCCCCCCCGAGGCGGCGCCGGCGCCGACGATGGTGTGAATTTCATCAATAAAAAGAACTACATTCTGAATCTTCTGGAGCTCGGCGATCACCTTTTTCAACCGTTCCTCAAAATCCCCCCGGTAACGGGTCCCCGCCAGCAGGGCCCCCATATCGAGGGAATAGATCTTGGCCCCCTTCAGGGGTTTGGGGACCTTGCCCTGGGCAATCAACTGGGCCAGTCCTTCGGTGATAGCCGTCTTGCCCACCCCCGCCTCCCCGACATGGACGGGGTTATTCTTGTAGCGCCGGCAGAGGACCTGCATGGTCCTTTCAATGACGTCTTCCCGGCCGATGAGGGGGTCCAGTTCTCCCGCTTTGGCCTTCTCCACAAGTTCCGTCGTAAAGGTGGCAAGAACCTTGTTCTCCTTTTCCCCGGAGGCCGTCCGCTTGTCCCCATCCGCCGTCCCCGGCTTTTCCCTGGGTGCCGCGGCAATGCCGTGGGAAACATAATTCAGGAGATCGATTCTCGTAATGCTCTCCCGATGGAGGAAAAAGGCGGCATAAGATTCCCGCTCATCGTAAATGGAAATGAGGATATCGCCGATGTCGAGTTCTCCCTTCTGGGCCGAGGTGGTATGCCAGACCGCCCTTTCAATGACGTTCTGGAAACTGGCGCTCTGAACAGGATCCGTTTCCTTTTTCATTTTAAGCATTTTAGTAGCAAAAAAATCTTCCAGCCGCATCTGCAGATTTTTTACATCACCTCCGCAGGCGCGGATAATATCACCGGAAGATTCAAAGAACAAGGCGGCAAAAAGTATATGCTCGGGGGTCAGGTATTCGTGAGACCTTAGCTTTGCCTCCGTGTAGGCCGCTCTGAATATGGAATCAAGCTCTTCGCTGATTTTCATTGGTTACTCCTGTTCCTCCCGACAAACTGAAGCGGGATTATGTAATGATACCCGGTTTCAGGATTAAGTTAAGGCAAAATTCATGCCTTTTCGTAACTGCACCTCAAGGGAAAACCCCGGTTTTTGGCCATGTCGTGGACCCGGGATGTCTTGGTCACCGCTATATCATAGGTAAAGATCCCGCAGACTCCATGACCGAGTTGATGGATGTCCAGCATTATTTTTGTCGCCTCCGCCGCCGGCTTTTGAAAAACTTTCATGAGGACCTGGACGACAAAGTCCATGGCCGTATAATGATCGTTGTGGAGGATCACCTTAAACATCGCCGGCTCGTCCAGGGAAACATCATAATCCGTATCGGTCAGGCCGCCAAAGCCAGGACCTTCATGCTGAGAATCGGGGGCCATGCCACCTTCCCTTCCAAGTCTTTGAACCCTATTCTATGGATTGTTGCGAGAAATGCAAGGGGGTTTCAAAGAAAGGGGCTGATTATATTTTTTTGCAAGTTATATCGAGTGCATATATCTTATTGAAGGCTTTTCTTAGACCATGATCCTTAACATAGCTGATTTTTTTTACCCCTTCTGGTATAGATACATCAAAGTTTTGTATCTGCACGGGCAAGAGAGGAGGCATGGATAACATGAAAATCGTTTGTCTTTTAGGAAGTCCAAGATCGAAAGGAAACAGCTCCACCCTGGCGAAACGCCTTTGTGAGCGGGCAAAGGAGCTGGGAGCCAAGATCCAGATGATTCAGCTCAACAAATTAACCTACCGGGGATGCCAGGCCTGCATGGGCTGCAAGACCAAATCAGACAAGTGCATTCTCAAAGATGATCTGGAATCGGTACTGGAATCGGTACGTGGGGCCGATGTCCTCGTCATGGCCTCGCCTATTTACTACGGTGAGGTCGCCAGCCAGCTCAAGGCCTTCATTGACCGGACCTATTCTTTCCTCGCTTCAGACTATGTCACCAACCCCCATCCCAGCCGCCTGTCACCGGGGAAAAAACTGGTCTTTATCCTTACCCAGGGCCAGCCGGACGACCGGCAGTTCGACGACGTTTTTCCCCGCTATGATTCTTTCTTCAAATGGTACGGTTTCGAGGAAAGCTATCTGATCCGGGCCTGCGGCGTCATGGATATCGGGGACGTGGAGGCCCATCGGGAGGCCATGCTCTCGACGGCAGAGACGGCGGAAAAAGTCATGGGGACATATTAGCCGGGAGCATTTGAATGAAGATTTTCAGTTACCCTTTAATATACCCTACGTCGGCGGGAACCGACATCATCGACGAGGTGGCGGAAAAGGTGCGGGAGGCTGGGATCAGTGAAGGCCAGGCCCTCATCTCCGTGCCCGGTTCCACCGCCTCGGTCACAACCATCGAATATGAAGGCGGAGTCGTCCGGGACCTCGTGGACGCCTTGGAACGCATCGCCACGGCTGCGGCTACACTATGCCTGATGATGGCAAAGGCACGGAAGGCTCATGCCTGCAGGCATGAGCCCCCATGCACGGTTGCTGAGATTATTTTTCCTTGGCCGCATTTATGCCGGCAATTCGGCCGAAGACCACACATTCAGCCGTCGCATTGCCGCCCAACCGGTTGGTCCCGTGGATGCCGCCGGTCACTTCGCCGGCAGCATAAAGCCTGGGAATCGGTTTGCCCCAAATGTCGATGACCCGGGCCGTGGTGTCGATGCGCAGGCCGCCCATGGTGTGATGGATGGCCGGCCACTGGCTGACGCCGTAAAACGGCGCTTCGGCGAGGGGACGCATTTGCTTGGTAATCGGTTTATTGAAATCGGGGTCCTTGCCGGCCGTGATATACTGGTTGTGCTTTGCCACCGTTTCTTCAACTGTTTTGGGCGGAAGGTCCATCTTTTTTGCCAGTTCCGCCAGGGTATCGGCCTTCCATACCCGCCCTTTGGCGATACCGGACTCGATTTCCGGCGGTGTGGTCATCATCGGTACGATCCGTTGATCGAAGATCGTGTAAGCCGGCTTCTTGCCAAGTTTGATTTCGGCGCGGGAAACGACATCGCGCCGTTCCAATTCGCTGACAAACCGTTTTCCTTCCCAATTGACGAAGAGAGCCCCATTGCTTGGACTGCGCGAAGGGTAGAGCGCCCAGGCGTCGAGGACGCCTGTGTTGGGTTCGGCCGTTGGATAAAGCTGGATAAAGGCGAGATGGAGCGTATCGGCACCGACGGCTTGGGCGTAACGGATCAGTTCCCCCGTGGCCCCGGGTTGATTGGTCGTATTATATTCGGCGACGAGGCTGGGGTTAAGGGATGTTCGCAGCTGAACGTCGCGACTGAAGCCACCCGAAGTGACAATGACCGCTTTACGAACCTTTATGTTCCTGATCCGTCGGCCCGTTTCCGCCTGAACGCCGAGGACGGGACCATCCCAATCGCGACGCCATAGCCAGGTAATCTTGGTGTTGAGGCGAATCTTGGCACTACTGCGGTCCGCTACCTTTTTCAATGCGTCGACGAAAGGCTTGCCCGTTCCGTCGATACTGATGTGCCCGCGGTAGGCTGAGTGGCCGCCGATACGGTTAAGCATGGGACGCAGCTTCAAGTCACCCTCATCGATCATCCAGTTGAGGGCTTCCGGCGCCTGCTCGACGAGAATCCGCACCAGGGCCGGGTTATTGTAGTAATCGCCCCCTTTGAGGGTGTCTTCATAGTGCAGTTGGGCGCTGTCTTCCCCCCGATTCAGGGTCTTGCGCAGGTTGAGTTTGTCCGTCCAGGCGCAGTAACCGCCCCCATTGATGATGGAGTTCCCCCCAAGGATCGGCATCTTGTCCACAATGAGCACCTTGTTGCCGCGGGATCCCGCCTCAGCAGCAGCGGCCAGACCTGCAAAACCGGAACCGATGATAACCACGTCATATTCTTCATCCCATTTCCCCGGCAATTTCTTTACCGCCGCTTCCGCCAGTCCTCCCGTGAGGTGCATCCCCAAGCCGTTAATCGCTGCCAGCGTGCCGATGCCGGCCACTGCTTTCAGGGCGCTGCGTCGGCTGATTCTGATGCTCTCTTTTACCTTTTCTTCGCTCATAACAGTAACCTCCTCCGTTTACGATAGGTTCATAAATTATCACGATACGGCATGAAGCGCAACGACTATATGGCGACGCCTTTACTCTTTTTGTTGTTGTATCGTTTCTATCTATACCCGGATCATTCCTTGCCTCGATCGTTATACGGCTTATCCCAGGAATGAAGCGGATCTTGCAACCATGGGGTGATTATTACGATCATGAATCAAAATAAAGGGGATGGAAATCAACCGCATATCCTGTTTACCGCCCCGGCGATTCTGGTCAGGGCCTCATGCAGGACGGACCGCGGACAGGCGATATTCAGGCGCTGAAACCCCTCACCGCCGCTACCGAACATGGTTCCTTCATTAAGGCCGACCCTCGCCCGGCCGCTCATAAAGGCTTTCAGGGCTTCCGGGGTCATCCCCATTTTTCGGCAGTCGAGCCAGACCAGATAGGTCCCTTCCGGTCTGATCGGCTCGATCTCAGGGATTTCACGGGCCATGAAGTCCATCACCTGATTCAGGTTCCCTTCCAGGTAAGCCAGCAATTGTTCCAGCCATTCCTCTCCCCCGCGGTAAGCCGCTTCAAAAGCAGTGACGGCAAAAATATTCGGGATCATCCAATGCAGATTTTCCAGGGTCTCCTTAAAGCGATCAAATAGTTCCCGATTGGGGATAATTGCGGCCGATGCCGATAATCCGGCAATATTAAAGGTTTTATTGGGAGATACGAGGGTCACGGTGTTTTGGGCCATTGCCTCCGCAAGAGATGCCGTCGGGCAATGCTCATGGCCGCGAAAGACGAGATCGGCATGGATTTCATCGGAAACGATTACGGTTTTGTTTTTCAGGCAGAGTTCACCGAGCCTGGCGAGTTCCTCCCGTTTCCATACCGTGCCGCCGGGATTATGAGGGCTGCATAGAAACATGAGCCTCACTCTTTCATCCAGGCATGCCGCCAGGAGGTCTTCATTCATGCACAGGCGGCCGTTGTGGAGTTCGAGCGGATTTTCCACCGGCATCCGGCCGTTATTCGTAATGACGGAAAAGAAGGGATGATAGACAGGGGGCTGCAAAAGCACCCCCTCTCCCGGCGCGGTGAAGGATAGCAGGGCAACGACGAGGGAGGGGACGACGCCCGGACAATATAGAATCCATTCCCTGCGGACATCCCATCCATGCCGCCGCTTCATCCAAGACTGGAGGGACTCGTAAAAGGACTCCGGGACAAACGTATACCCGTAGAGTTCGTGCGCTGCCTGCCGTCGGATCGCTTCTACGACGAAGTCGGGGGTGCGGAAATCCATGTCGGCAACCCACAGCGGGATTACGTCCTCCGTCCCGAATATTTTGGTTCTCAGGTCATATTTAACCGAATGGGTTCCCTCCCGATGGATTATTTCATCGAAGTTGTAATGTGCCATTCACTTTTCATTTACATCCTCACAGCTCCTGTCGCACAGGAAGTCGGAGACGATCTGCAGGTACTCTCCAAGAAGTTGTTTGCTCACGACGAAGATGTGCCCGATATTCTTCTCGAAAGTCCGGTTCATTCCACCTCTCGTCACCAACACGTTGCCGTCCTTGTGTTGCCCCCAAAGCTGGCTCGCCACGCAGGAACCCGCCGGTGCGATGGGATCCCTCAAACCCCGGTAGTCGAAGATCCGGACGCCGGCTTCACGAAGGGCGTCCATGTTGACGGGTTTCCCATCGAGATCCGGATTCGTGGACGGCAGGCAGTAGGTACCCTCCACGAGCTGGTTACCCATGAATAAGTTCTGTATCCAATCCCGGTGAGCCTGGGCGGGGAATTTGGTCCCATGGGTCAGCCAGAACAGAAAGGGCGCCGAGTCTTCAATGGCATGGGAATAGATGGCGCGACTGTAGAAACCGGACAGAACGGTGTAATGCACACCCGGCTGAATCTCATTCATCCCGAAATCGATAACCTGGGGAGGAATATTGACGGCGCCGAACAGTTGATTCATAAGATAGGGATCGTAATTCTGGCTAATGAACGAACGCATGGGACCGTGGCCGCTGTCGCCGTCGTCAAACTTGCTGGGGGAAGCCATGAGCGCAAGTTTGGTGACATCCATTTTCTCCCCCCGGGCTTTCCGCTCTTCCGCCCGTCTGGCCAGGTAGGGCAGCATCAGTGTTCCGCCCATGCAGTAGCCCATGACAAAAATCTCCGCCCCGGGGTTCTTTTTCTTGACGAGCTCCAGATAACGGTCCTGGACTGTTTTCCCGTAGTAATCAAGTCCAAGATGGGTGTCATCGGGACCGCAGTCTCCGTAATCGACCATATAAATCGTGTAGCCTTCTTTCAACATCCCCTCGACCACGGATTTGCCCTCGGCAAGATCGAACAGTTCCGGCTTGTTGATGAGCGGGGTGGATAGATAAAGCACATTGCCATTCGGCTTGACGCCCTTGGGCAGATCATAATGGCGAAGCCTGACGTTATGCATCTTCGATCCCCTGACGATCTCATAGGGGGAGAAACCGATCTTTCCGTGGGTGGCCCGCTCGGAAAACTCCTTGGGATCGAAGGCATTGGCTTTATAGAGGCATTCCATACGGAAGCGGTTCTCGGCAAGATACTCCTCCATGGTCATAGCGTCCGTTCCATCGGCGTTTTTCTTCATGTATGGCATATCCTCGCCCTCGATGGGAGTCTCCGTGATTACGATCAGCAGACATTTGAGCATCTCCTTCATCGCCTTGAGTCTTGTCATGCCCAAGGCATTGTAGCTGTGCTCCAGTTGGGCGAATTCCTGTACGAATTCCTTCAGCTTCTGGTGCCCTACCTCTGAGGTGGCGACGCGGTGCGCTGTTTCCCGGTTGAACTTGCCGTCTGTCATGAAGTAGCTGCACAGATAATAGAGCAAGCGGGTGTAGTTCTTGTATATCCAGCCGTTTAGATCCCGGTATATATCCGGTTCTCTGCCGGAGCGTACGGCGATGCGGGCATGGGCCTTGATCGGTTCTATCAGGCTGGATCTGATGAAAGTGCTTTGCAAACTGGCGGCCATAGCGAAGGGTCCGAACAGGGCATAGTTGTTACTTATGGAATCGAGGAACTGCTGATACTGGAAGAGTGCCTTGGTCTGGGCGCCTCCCAGCTTGCTCTTCCAGGGAAGGGCCGTCATTATTCCCTCCCGGTTGTCGGCGGGCGAGGGGCCCATTTGCAGCAACAGGCTTGTCGGCGTTATTCTGTTTTCACTTTCCATAAAAGTCTCCCTCACATGATTGATTTATCGTTGATGAATGAAAAACGGGGCCATCCCTTTCCCTCTTTTTCCCATAGCAGCCGGTTATTTTCAAACACAGGCGATTGTACCCTTTTCTTAGTATAAGAGTTTCCTACGTTAATCAGCTAATGCCGTCAACACTAAAAACGGACCTATCAACTTTTTTATGTTGCAAGAATTATTTTTGGCAACAATAATTTGACATACAGGACCATCCCTTTTATACTCCCCAGCAAGGAACAATTTACGGAAAGTATGCGCAGGGTAACTTGTGCAATGATTTTCTGTTCTGCAAAGAAAAGGCTGAGCGAATATGCTTGTGGACATAGACGATAAGGTCAATGGTGGACAGTTCCGGATACTTGTTGTCGATGATCAACCGACAATGAGGCAAATGATCCGGGAGGCCGTCAACGATATGGGCTATGGTTGCCTTGAGGCCGCAGATGGGATAGAGGCCCTGGAAATCCTTCAAAAAGAGTCGATGGATTTGGTGATCACCGATATCTCCATGCCACGTCTTGATGGTATCGCCCTAACTCAGGCCATTAAAGGGAAATACGACAGCAACGTAATCGTGATGACCGGCATGGTCGGCAACTTTACCTACGAGGATGTCATCGCCAAGGGGGCCAGTGACTTCATCCTGAAACCTATCAGGATACAGGAACTCCTCGTGAGGATCAAACGCGTCCTCAGGGAACGGATCATCATTGGGGAAAGAAACCGCATGGAGAACGAGCTGCGGGAGAGCGAGGAGCGCTATCACGAGCTGAGCATAACGGATGGCCTGACAAAACTTTACAATTCACGGCACTTCTACAACCAGCTAGCGACAGAGATCGATCGCAGTGTGCGCTATAACCGTTCGATTTCACTAATGATGCTGGATGTCGATGATTTCAAGAAATACAATGATTCCTTCGGTCACTTAGAGGGCGACGGCGTCTTGATCCGCTTGGCAAAGGTTATCCGCAGCGGCATGCGGCACCTGGATCAAGCATACCGCTATGGTGGAGAGGAATTTATCGTTATCCTTCCGGAAACGACAGGTGAGCAGGGGTACCTCATTGCAGAACGCATCCGGGAGGGCTTCCGGCAGGAGATCTTTACACCGGCATTGGGAAAGGATACCCATGTAACGGTTAGCATCGGTGTGGCGCAATTGAAACCGCAAGAAGACATGATGAACTTTATCGACCGGGCGGATAAGAATATGTATGCCGCCAAGGCCGCAGGGAAGGATAAAGTGGCTTTTACCTAGGAGCAATGCCTTTAGCCATGCTCTTGCACGACTCGCAAAGAGGGCTGGCTTTTTCCGGAAAAATATTGCAAACCGCCGTGCCGATGAGTTGCTATTACCCGTGGTGCACATAAAGAGAGGAAAGTCATGATAAAAAAAATATCTGTTCAGGTATTGTTATGGGGTCTTATTTTAATCTTGGCAATACCCTTCGGGGCTTTTGCCCAGAACACGGCGCCGCCGTCATCACCTCAGTTCAAGCAGGAAGAGTTGGACCAGATGCTCGCCCCGATAGCCCTTTACCCTGATTCACTACTGGTGCAGATCCTGATGGCATCTACCTACCCCCTTGAGATTGTGGAAGCGGCGCGGTGGGCCAAAGCAAACCAGAACCTGAAAGGGGATCCGTTAACGACAGCCCTGGAGAAACAGAACTGGGATCCCAGCGTCAAATCGCTGATAAACTTTCCATCCGTGCTGGCAATGATGAATGACAAGCTTGATTGGACCCAGAAGCTGGGAGACGCCTTTCTATCCCAGGAAAAGGGCGTAATGGATACGGTGCAGAAACTCAGGGCAAAGGCTCAGGCACAGGGCACGTTGAAAAGCACGGATCAGCAGAAGGTTACCACCCAGGCGCAGACAATTATAATTGAACCTGCCAGTCCGCAGGTGGTGTACATCCCTGCCTATAATCCTGCTGTAGTATATGGTCCCTGGATGTATCCCGCCTATCCGCCTTATCCCTATTATCCGCCTGGTGCGGTTGTGGGGGCCAGTGTTGTATCCTTTGGAATGGGCGTCGCCGTTGGTGCAGCCTGGGGCTATGCCTGGGGAGGCTGCAACTGGAATCACGGAAGCGTCAATGTTAATGTCAACCAGAATAACACCATTAACAATAATATCAACCGGAATAAGTACGCCAATAATGCTAATGTAAGCCAGAACACTGCTAATGTTAACCGAAATAACACCAATAAGGTGGGTGGCGGCGGCAGTACCGAATGGCAGCACGACCCGGCCCATCGGAAGGGCGTTGCCTATAGAGACAACGCCACACAACAGAAATACGGACAACAGCGTGGCCGGGGCAGTACAGATGCAAAAAATGATTACAGGGGACATACCCCGGATGACAGGGGAAGAACCGGCCAGGCCAATGACCGTCAGGGTATGCAGGATCGTAAAGGCACTCCAGCGCAGAGCCGGAATATGGATAGCAGGCAAGGATCTGCCGGCGCTTTCGATGGTATGGACCGTAGCGGCAGGGAAGCAAAGATGCAGAGTGACCGTGGCCGGGCAAGCAGTCAGGGCATGAGCTCTGCGCGGGATGGCGGAGGCTCGGCAAGGAGCAGCGGAGGCGGGATGAGCCGCAGTGGAGGTGGTCGTCGATGAAGAACCATGTTTGTTTCTCCACTAAAAACCACCTGAGGAGGGGAAGAATAATGATGCATCTAGCCTCGAAAACAAGAAAAGAATTAGTGCGTCCCTTTGGTATTGCAATCACCCTTGCCGTTATCATGGCCACCTTAGTCTTCAGTGGACCCGTTTCTGCCAAGGCTCTTAAACAGAAGACCTTCGGTTCTCCCGAGGCAGCATTCAAAGCCATGGTTACAGCAATGAAAGGGTGCGATACCGGGGAGTTGACCGTAATATTTGGTCCTGGCGGCATAAATCTTGTTTCTTCCGGTGATGATGTTGCCGATAAGACCGAACGTGATAATTTTGTCAGGGCATATGATGAAAAAAACAAAATTGAGACCATCAATGGCAATAAAGCGATACTCTATGTCGGCAATAATGACTGGCCCATGCCCATTCCGGTTGTAAAAAAGGGTAAGGGCTGGCGTTTTGATACAAAGGCCGGTAAGGAAGAGATTATACAGCGGAGAATCGGCAGAAATGAGCTAAATACAATACAGACTTGCCAGGCCTACGTGGATGCACAACTGGAATATGCACCCAGGGATTACGACGGCGACGGATTATTTGAGTATGCCCAGAAGTTTCTAAGCACGCCGGGAAAAAAGGACGGCTTATACTGGGAGACAAAAGAAGGCGAACAAAAAAGTCCGCTAGGGGCCTTCGTTGCGGTTGCCGCAAGGGAAGGATACTTTTCGAAAGATGGCAAGAGCAAACCGGCTCCTTTTCGTGGTTATTACTACAGAATTCTCAAAGAACAGGGTAAAGACGCTCCCGGAGGGGCATACAGCTATGTGGCCAACGGCAAGATGATCGGTGGGTTCGCACTGGTTGCATATCCCGCCCTATACGGCAATTCCGGTGTCGTGACCTTCATCGTCAATAAAGACGGTCAGGTTTACCAGAAGGATCTTGGCAGGAATACGGCAAAGATTGCTCAGGGGATAAAGGCATATAATCCTGACAAAACATGGAAGAAGGCGGAATAAATTAATCAAATTCCTACCATGGGGTCACGGATTTATAATCCCCCCGTCGATGGCAACTTTGGTGAACGTCACGGGGATCTTTTTCCCCGCCTGCTCCATCGCCGTCCGGACGATCCGGACAAGGCCGCCGCAACAGGGAACCTCCATGAAGGGGACCTCAAGGGACCGGATGTCGTTCTTCGCAAACATTTCGGTTAGTTTCTCCACGTAGAACGCCCCATTGTCCAGCTTTGGACAGGCGATAATCAGGATGCGGTTCTTTACAAAACGGCGATGAAAGTCTCCAAAGGCGCAGGGGACGCAATCGGCGGCGATGACTACATCCGCCCCGGATAAATAGGGGGCGTTGACGGGCAGAAGCATCAACTGGACCGGCCAGTTCTTCAATTGCGACGGTTGGGATGCCTCCCCGGCCGCCTTCCCTTCACCGGCCGTAACCGGCCGCAGCTCCCGGATCATGGAACCCGGACACGCGCACGGCGGTTCTTCCCCGTGGTGCAAATGCCTTGCGACGGCCTGCTCATCAAAGAGATCCGCCTCTCTTTCAATCATGTCGATGGCCCCCTGGGGACACTCCCCGAGGCAGGCCCCCAGGCCGTCGCAATAGATCTCACTGACCAGCTTTGCCTTGCCGTCGACGATCTGCAGGGCCCCTTCGGCGCAAGCCGTTACGCACATCCCGCAACCGTCGCACTTTTCTTCATTGATGGCAATTATCTTTCTGGTGATCTTCATTGTTTCTCCTCCCCTAGCGGCACGTTTTCGTCATGGGCGCTTCATTTTCAATCCCCCTGTGTTGTAACCAGGCAGATTCAAATAAGTTACTTAAACTAAAATCATATGGTGACGGCTTTCCTGCTATTCCGAGAACTAACCCAAAATAGCCTTCAGGTCCTCATCCGGCGTTTTAATCGGCATGATGTTAAATTTCTGAACCAGAACATTCAGGACATTGGGTGTAATAAAGGCAGGCAGAGTTGGTCCGAGCCTAATATCCCTGATCCCGAGATGAAGAAGGGTCAAGAGGATAGCACAGGCTTTTTGCTCATACCAGGACAGAATCATTGACAGCGGCAGGTCATTTACGCCGCACTCGAAGGCATTGGCAAGAGCCACGGCTATCTGAATAGCCGAGTATGCATCGTTACATTGACCGATATCGAGAAGCCTCGGAATACCGTCGATGTCTCCCAGGGATTTGTCAAAGAAACGGAATTTCCCGCAGGCCAGAGTCAATACCACACAGTCTGAAGGCACTTTTTCCACAAACTCTGTGTAGTAATTACGCCCTGGTTTGGCCCCATCACAGCCACCAACCAGGAAAAAATGCCGGATGGCCTTGTTTTTGACCGCAGCGACGATCTGTCCGGCTACACTCATAACCGCATTGCGGCCAAAACCGACCATGACGGTCTTTCCGGTCACATCTTCGGCAAAGCCCGGCAATGAAAGGGCCTTTTCAATGACCGGCATAAAATCTTTGCTGCCGATATGGATCACCCCGGGCCACCCCACCAGTCCGGTGGTAAAGATGTTGTCCCGGTAGGATTCCCCGGGCTTTTGGATACAGTTGGTGGTCATCAGGACAGCTCCTGGAAACGCGGCAAACTCCTTGGCCTGATTCTGCCAGGCGGTGCCATAATGGCCAAATAAATGGTCGTATTTTTTCAGCTCCGGGTAACCGTGACAGGGCAGCATTTCGCCGTGGGTATAGACATGGATTCCTTTGCCCCGGCTTTGCTTCAGGATGTCCTCCAGATCTTTCAGGTCATGACCGGAAACGAGGATGGCTTTCCCTTTTTTTACGCCCAGGGGTACCACGGTGGGAACCGGATGGCCATAAACGCTTGTATTGGCGGCATCCAGCAGTTCCATGGCGCGCAGATTAATTTCCCCGCATTTCAGTACCAGCCCCACCATATCATTGACATCCGGATTCTTTTCCAGCGTCTTAGCCATTGCCTCATATATGAAGGCAAATATTTTGTCGTCCGTCTGTCCAAGAATGGCGGCATGGTCCGCATAGGCGGCAAGGCCCTTGAGTCCGTATATTAAAAGCTGCTGTAAAGAAAGAATATCAGGGTCAATTGTTGGATCGGATCTGACGCCCGCCTGTTCCCCCTGGGCAATCAGACCTTCCCTGGTTTTCTCCGGCACAAACGTGGCCGGACCTTCAGAAGCAACCAGGCTGACTCTTGATTTCATCGCGTCTCGGTATTGCACAGCCTGATTGATCATGGGGACAAATCGCTGGGGATCAAAATCCACATTAGTTAATGTTGAAAATATTGCCTCACAGACGAACCGGTCCATTTGGATGTCGGATATCCCGGCTTTCCTGGCCTCAACAGCGTATAGGGAGAGACCTTTGAGCGCATAAATCAACAAATCCTGCAGGGCGGCGACATCGGGTTGTTTCCCGCATACGCCACTCTTACTGCATCCTTCGCCTTTAGCTGTCTGTTCACATTGGTAACAAAACATGATTATTATCTCCTCTAAGATGCATGGTTTGGGGGGAGCCAGAGATTCTATTGCTTTTGGTTCCTGCCCCCCTGTTTCATAGTTGCTTCCCTTTTACACCCATTGGATGAGGTGCGCCTTGACTTAAATCAAGAATCGAAAGTTTATCGTCATAATACTGCATAACCGCCATTTGCGGACTTGCAGGGGTCGGTGATATTTTCCTTTGACATTTCAAAAGCTGACATATTACTATGCCGGACATACGATATCTCATACTTCACGTCATCGCGAAAACTCATACGGCCAATTTGAGAGTATGGGTGAGTTTTTGCGCTTTCTATCTCCATCAATTATTGATCTATTTATATGTTATGGAAAATACAGCCATGATGACTGAGAAAAAAAATCCCCCTATCCCCTTTTTCGAAGGGCTCTCTGCGCAGCAGCGGCAGGATATGTTTGCCGGCGGCGTTTCCAAAACCGCGGAAAGAGGTCAGAAGATCTTTTTTGACGGGGACAGGGCAACAGGTTTTTATGTAATTTTATCGGGAAAGGTTAAAATTTTCAAGCTCGCACCGGAAGGAAAGGAACAGATCCTTCATGTCTTCGGTCCCGGCGAACCCTTCGGGGAGGTTCCCACCTTCGCCAACGACGTTTTCCCCGCCCATGCCGAAGCGGTCGAAAAAACCCGGCTCCTGTTTTTTTCCCGGGAAGGTTTTATCAGGCAGATCCGCCAGGATCCCGATCTGGCCATGGGGATGCTGGCCACCCTGGCCCGCCGCCTCCTGCACATGACCAGATTAGTGGAGAGCCTGTCCCTGCAGAACGTTTCCACGCGTCTTGCCGCTTATCTTGTCCAGCTGAGTGAAGTTCAGAAGCAGGCAGCCACCGTGCAACTGGATATCAACAAGGGGCAATTGGCCAGTTTACTGGGAACGGTTCCCGAAACACTCTCCCGGGCCCTGAACCGGTTGACAAGCCAGAACCTGATCAAGGTGCAGGGGCGCCAGATCACGATTCTCAATAGGGAGGGACTGCAGAAATGGGAAGAAACAGGACTTTGAGGACCCTTATGAAGCCTTCGCGAATGATATGGACAGTCCAACCGTTGCTGATTTCATTATTCATCATGCTTATTTCCTTTCCTCCTCAGGCCATAGGGGCGGATGCAGATAAGGTCATCGGCGCCGTGGAGGATATTGTCCTTATGCCCTGGAAAATAACGCTCCCCGCCCGGATCGACACAGGCGCCGCGACAACGTCCCTGGATGCCCGGGAATTGGTGATCAGCGATAATATGGCGGAATTCCATCTGTCCGAAACCAATGGCGGCAAGAAGATGAAACTACCCGTTACGGGCTGGAAGCAGGTCAAGAGTTCCGGAGCCCAGCAGCGCCGGCCCGTGGTGGAATTGGATATCTGCATCGGCGACAAGTTCCTCCGCGTCGAGGCCAACTTGATTGATCGCTCGCGGGTCCAATACCCCCTCCTTATCGGCCGCAATGTCCTGGAAAAGGGATTTATCGTCGATGTAAGGAAAACGCGCGCCCTGCCACCCCGCTGCCCGGAGCTCGCCAGTCCATGAAGCACAAAGCCTTCTACCTGAGCGGATTCCTGCTCCTTATCACCGCGATCCTGGTTGGCTATCGAGTCATCTATCTCCATTATCCCCTTTTCCCGAGTGCCAAGGTAAAGGCCTGGCGCATCGTTACTGAGTTATATTTTCAGCCCGATTCCATAGGGATACCGGTATTGGTCCGGATTGCCCTGCCGCAAAACCGGCCCGATCAGTCGCTGATCGACGAACGGTTTATCTCGGGGGATATGGAAATCGACCTGGTGACGGAACGGGAGGGACGTTTCGGTCAATGGTCGGGAGTTCTTGCCAAGAAGGAAGAATATGTCGGCTACGAGGCTACCGTCGTCATCCGTCAACGGCCCGGAGAGGCGGCCCCTCAATCCCCTCCTGCCACCCCCTTGCCTGGTTCGCTGAGCGCCTCCGAGCAGGGGATGTTGAATTATCTGGCCGCCAACTTATTGCCCCGTCCAATTGAGCAAAAATTAAGGGCTGTGGCCGGGATCGCCAGAGGGCAGTGGGGAGGGACACCCCCAACCAACGATAAACTCGTCGAATGGACCGCTTTCCGAAAAAAATTCGGCCCCCCCCGGTCGCTCATGTATCTGTCCCAGGCAGCGGGCCTGCCCGCCAGGGTGAGCACCGGTCTGATCCTTCAGGAAGGCGTTGTCTCCACCCCGGCGCAGTGGCTGGAGATATGGACGGGCAAGGGATGGGAAGGCCTGGAGGCGGAGACGGGAAATCCCTATCCGGGGGACGAAAAACTGCTAGTTTTAACCTCCGGGGGGTTGCCCGTCGCGAATGTCGGCGGCGGCCAGCTAAGGGACGTCCACTGGACCCTGAGCAGACAAGTCGTCTCTCCCTGGCGGATGCACCTGGAGCCGGCCCTTCACGCCAAATACTTTCTTAATCGCTGGTCCCTCTTCTCCCTGCCGCCGGGGTTCCAGGACACCTTCCGGATCATTCT